>CAZUEY010000029.1:0-26016 GCA_964619395.1 uncultured Staphylococcus sp.
AACACGAAAGTAGGAGATAAACACCTACGATTAGTGTTTACCTCCTACTCGATTAGAGATTGTGATGAATGGGCTCTGATCAGAGGCGCGCCTGGATAGCCTCGGTCTCCTTCTCGTAGCCGGGTTTGGCAAGAAGAGCAAACATGTTGCGCTTATAGGCTTCAACGCCGGGCTGGTTGAATGGATTGACACCGAGGATGTAACCGCTTATGCCGCAGGCTTTCTCGAAGAAGTAGATAAGCTGACCCAGGTATTTTTCCTCAAGAGCGGGGAGATTGATAAGTATGTTGGGCACATTGCCATCCACATGAGCCAGGCGGGTGCCGAGTTCTGCCATCTTGTTGACTTCGTCGATATGTTTGCCGGCGATGTAGTTGAGACCGTCGAGGTTAGCTTCATCGGTGGGGATGAGTTTTTCGTGGCGGCTCTCCTTGACAGAGATCACGGTCTCGAAGATGGTGCGCTCACCCTCCTGGATCCACTGACCCATGGAGTGAAGGTCGGTAGAATTGTCGACAGCTGCGGGGAAGATACCCTTGCCATCTTTGCCTTCGCTCTCACCATAGAGCTGCTTCCACCATTCGCCGAAGTAGTGGAGTTTGGGGTTGTAGTTCACGAGGATTTCAGTCTTCTTGCCGGCTGCGTAGAGGGCATTGCGGGTTTCGGCATAGAGGAATGCGGGGTTGGAGTGGTCAGGGGTGTTGGTAAGTTTCTCCATTTCAGCGGCGCCATCGATGAGGGCACGGATGTCGAAACCGGCCACGGCAATGGGGAGGAGACCAACGGGAGTAAGCACCGAGAAGCGTCCACCCACATTGTCGGCAATCACGAAGGTCTTATAACCCTCTTCGGTTGCAAGACGGCGAAGAGCGCCGCGCTGAGCATCGGTGATAGCCACGATGCGCTTGCGAGCCTCGTCGACACCGAGTTGCTTCTCAAGCTGCTCTTTGAGCAGGCGGAAGGCGATGGCGGGTTCGGTGGTTGTGCCGCTCTTGGAGATTACGATGATGCCGAATTTCTTATCAGAAAGATAGTCCTGAAGTTCATACATATAGTCCTCACCGATATTCTGACCGGCGAAGAGCACTTTGGGATCGCCTACCTTTGCGGGGCGGTAGGGGGCGAAGCTGTCGCTAAGGGCTTCGATGACGGCTTTGGCGCCAAGATAAGAGCCGCCGATGCCGATTGCTACAACTACGTCGCAGCTACTACGGAGCTGATCGGCAGTTGCTACAATATCGTCGAGAAGAGCCTCGGTGGTCTCAGTGGGGAGGTTGACCCATCCGAGGAAATCGCTTCCTTCACCGGTGCCGGTGAGCACTTGATCGAGAGCGGCAGTAGCCTTTTCATCAATGCTGTTGATGGAGGCTTCAGAGACAGTGCCGAGTACATCTTTGATGTCGATTGATAAGGTTTTCATGCTATTATAATAAGAGTTAAAGATTAAAATTCAATATTTTATAGGAGAGGGGGTCAGATGAAAGTCTTGCCTAAAGCGCGTATGGCACGCTCGGCATTAGCGCGACGGTAGAGGACATCGTAGACAGCATCGAGTATCGGCATCTCGACGCCCCACTTTTTGTTGATTTCCTTAATGCATTTTGTGCCGTAGTAGCCTTCGGCAGTCTGCTCCATCTCCATGCGGGCAGTCGACACGGAGTAGCCTTTGCCTATTATGGAGCCGAAGTTGTGGTTGCGAGAGAAGCGAGAGTAGGCTGTGACCAGAAGGTCGCCGAGATACACGGAGTCGCAGATGCATCGGGGACGCGGACATACGGTGTCGATGAATCGCTCCATTTCGCGGATAGCGTTGCTGACGAGCATCGCGATGAGATTGTCGCCACCCTTCATGCCGTGGACAATACCTGCGGCTATGGAATAGACATTCTTCAGCACGGCGGCATACTCAATTCCATCTACGTCGCTCGAAGGGATCACACGAGTGTTGGGCGAGGTGAGGTGGCTGCCGAAAAGTTCGGCTATCATCACATCGTGACACCCTACGGTGAGGAAGCTCGGACGGTCAAGAGCTACTTCCTCGGCATGACATGGACCGGCCACCACAAGCGTTTTCTCAGGTTTGACACCAAAACGGTGCATCATATAGTCAGATATGATCTCATTGTCGCCAGGCACGATTCCCTTCACTGCCGATACCACAAATTTGCCCGAAATATCGGTCGTGATTTTGTTGATATGGTTTTTGAAGTAGGGCGACGGCATGACAAGCAGGAGCGTGTCGGCTGCGGAGCATACATAATTGATGTCGCTCGAAAATTCTATGCGCGACACGTCAAACTGAACATCGGTGAGATAGGCAGGGTTGTGACCCAGTCGTTTGAAATCCTCAATGCGGTCGTCGCGCCGCATATACCATAATATAGAGTCGCAATTCTGCAACAGTAGCTTGGCGAGAGCCGTTGCCCAGCTGCCGCCACCCATGACTGCTATTTTGTTAAAAGACATTACGGTAAGCTTTCTCTATTACTTCAATTGCAACCTCACTCAGCTTCAGAAGAAGCGGCTGCTATCCAGCCCTCCACTTCGGCAACCTGCGGAGCTTTGAAGCCAAGTTTGAATTTCTTGTTGATGCCACACATCTCCTGGTGGAGTTTGCCTGCGGTTTGTCCGGCGAGCTGCTTGAGGCTGAGAACGCCGGCTTTATAGAGCACATCAACCCACTCCTGAGGGACTCCAATAGCAGTGAAGGCCTCGGCTTTGTCGCGCTGCTGCACCTTCTCGGGGCGCATCTGGGGGAAGAAGAGCACCTCCTGGATTGCGGTCTGTCCCGTCATGAGCATGACAAGGCGGTCAATGCCCATGCCCATGCCGGAAGTGGGTGGCATGCCATATTCGAGCGAGCGGATGAAGTCGTGGTCGATGATCATCGCTTCGTCGTCGCCCTTCTCCGAGAGGCGCATCTGCTCTACGAAGCGCTCATATTGGTCTATCGGGTCGTTGAGTTCCGAGTAGGCATTGGCAAGTTCCTTACCATTGACCATCAGTTCGAAGCGCTCGGTGAGTTCGGGATTGTTACGGTGGCGCTTGGTCAGAGGCGACATCTCGATAGGGTAGTCGATGATGAAAGTGGGCTGTATATAGGTGCCCTCACATTTTTCTCCGAATATCTCGTCGATGAGCTTCCCTTTGCCCATTGTGTCGTCGACTTCGATTCCGAGCGAGCGGGCTGCCTCGCGGAGCTGCTGTTCGTCCATACCGTTAATGTCGACCCCTGTGTGTTCGAGGATGGCATCGCGCATTGTGACGCGCGGATAGGGAGCCTTGAAATCAATTTCGTTGTCGCCCACCTTCACTTTCGTGGTTCCGTTGACATCAAGACATATCTTTTCGAGCAGACGCTCGGTATAGTTCATCATCCAATTGTAGTCCTTATAGGCCACATAGATCTCCACACAGCTGAACTCGGGGTTGTGGGTACGGTCCATACCCTCGTTGCGGAAATTCTTGCCGATCTCATAGACGCCTTCAAAACCACCCACTATCAGACGTTTAAGATATAGCTCGGTGGCGATGCGCAGATATAGGTCGATGTCGAGCGAATTGTGGTGGGTGATGAAGGGGCGGGCTGAAGCGCCTCCGGCTATCGACTGGAGTATGGGAGTCTCGACTTCCATGTAGCCATCAGCGTTGAAAAATTCGCGCATGGAGTTTAACACTTTCGAGCGCTTCACGAAAATTTCCTTGACATTATTGTTGACCAGCAGATCTACATAGCGGCGGCGATAGCGCAGCTCAGGGTCGTCGAATCCATCGTAGGTTACGCCGTCTTTCACCTTCACAACCGGCAGCGGGCGAAGCGATTTGCTCAACACTAAGAGCTCCTTGGCATGGACGGAGATCTCACCTGTCTGGGTGCGGAACACATATCCGCGTACACCTACAATGTCGCCTATGTCAAGCAGTTTCTTGAACACGGTATTGTAGAGATCATTATCCTCACCGGGGCAGATCTCATCGCGGTTCACATAGACCTGAATACGGCCATTTGAGTCCTGAAGTTCCATGAAAGAGGCCTTACCCATGATGCGGCGGCTCATGACACGCCCGGCAACAGCCACTTCTCTGGAGGGGGCTTCGTCGGTAAAGGTGTCTTTTATCTCATCGGAATATCCGGTGACTTCAAATTCGGCTGCGGGGAAGGGGTCGATGCCACGATTACGTAGCTCATCGAGGCTCTTGCGGCGCACTATCTCTTGTTCGCTGAGTTCGAGAATATTCATGTCTTATTCTATAAGATATTGATGATTTTGTATTGTATTGATATACAGCGGATCAGGCGATAAAAGGCAACTTTTGCATATCTCATCCACTGTCTTGGGGTAAAGATATGCAAAAGTAAGCAATTTTTCATCTATGCCCAACATTTAGGCCTTCAAATAAGGTGTCGGAATGTTAAAAACGTTAAAACACACGCCGGGCTTCCATCGGTTTTGCCGTGCGTTGAAAGGGTCTTAACAAATATTATGGGACAGGCTCTTAGCTGCGGGTCACTGTAAGGCCCGAGCGAGAGAGCGAGAGATCGACAAATCGCGCATTGGGGCGGGCGGAAGCCGAGTTGAGCACCTGCTTTATCCGTGCGGCTGCTTCAGGACTTTTCGCAATCATATAGAGGAAGCCTCCCCCTCCGGCTCCGGGAAGCTTATAGCCGAGGCACAGGTCGTCGATAAGGGAACAAAGCCGTTCTATCTCAGTGGGGTTGGTGCCTGCATCGAGGGCGCAGTTCTGGTGCCATGTCTCGCGCACGAGAGCCCCGACCTTATTGAAATTGCAGCGCTGGATAGCGTCAAACATCTCCAAAGTGTGATGCTTCATGCTGCGGAGCAGTTCGAGCTGACGCCCCTCGTTGAGAAACATGTGGCGCACAATTTCTGCCAGGATATCTTTGGCTGTGCGTGTGATACCGGTGTAGTAGAGAAGGTGACAGGGTGCGTAGCCAGGGTCAGTGAAAATCGTGTCCGGGAGCCAGTGTATGACAGGATCCTGGATAAATCCCTTGTCGGTGCGAAGGAGCTTGACTCCGCCGATCACCCCGCCAAACTGATCCTGCCAGCCACCGCCGGTGGTGAGAAGCTGTTCGAGCACGAGAGTGCGACGGCATATCTCGTTCTTGTCCCATGCGAGAGAGGCGAAGTCGCTGATGGCACCGAGGACTGTTGCGGCCAGTATGCTGCTGGTCCCCAGGCCACTACCTGCAGGTATAGCGGAGAAAAGTGTGATTTCGATTCCTGAACCAAACTCCTCGAGTTGAGCTTTTAGCGACGGGTAGGAGGTGACACAAAATTCCGGGTGGAAGCCGGCGAGTGCGAGCGCTGCTTTAGGGATGGAAAACGGGCTTCCTACCTTGCGGAAGTCGCGGATGGATTCGAAGGTGTCGATTCTTTCCTCAGCACCAAGGTCGATGCTGCGGCAGATGATATGAGGCTCCTTGCAAGAGCGTACATAGGCCTGAAGCGGTTGCTGACCGTTGAGTTCGATGGCGAAATTTATCACATTGCCACCCTCCATGAGGCAGAAGGGGGGAGTGTCAGTCCAGCCTCCGGCTATGTCGATGCGCACCGGCGAACGACTCCACACTATCTGGTCAGTGCACACAGAGCGACGTGGGTTCTGCTTCTGAGCGAGCACTGAGTGCGTGAGGCCTTCGCGTAGGAGTCCGAAGGCTTCGGCTTCGTAGGCCGCGGTGGCTTGGGGGGATGACCGGCGGGTTACTTCAGCTCTGAACATCGCATCGCTGACCCGGGTGAGCAGTCGCTCCGACTCCAATAGAGGGGGTGGGAGGGGTATATTCTCTTTGGCAAAAGCTGAAGCTTGCTCAAGAAGATCGGTCTGATAAAACACACTGTAGCGATGGTTTTCCGCTATCTTAAACCGGTTGTCGTTGCGAAATCTCCGTCGCTGCTCCACGAGTCGGTCCAGCCTGGCAATATCGGAGATTTTCTCGGCGCTGATAAGGGGGAAATCGCCCAAATCAGTCTCTGAGGCAAGCATTTTCTTGACTACGCGACCCATATCCTCGATATTGTCAACTATCGGGAAGCGCGGTCTTGTTTGATCCTCCCCATCAAAGCGGTCACGGATGTTGTAGACTCTGACTGCGTAGCTGTCAGAGTAAATGGGCACAATGTCGATGCATTGACCCTCTGACAGGGTAAGATCCCAGTCGTTGACCGGTACACCGGTGATAATGTGATCGCCGCTGATTTTCCACCCTTTGGCTATGTGGCTGTTTTCGATCCACACGTTGGTGTTCCGAGGGTCGAGTTTAATGTCGATCTGTGCGTTCTGAACAAAGATTGAGGGGTGAGGTTTGCGGTCGCGGTGGCGTATTTCGCGTTGGTCGTTGACGATGTTTTGGATAGCAAGCGTAGAGGATATCATCTCCGGCCCGGTGCCGAAGTGGTAAAATTCGCCACCGTTCAGGGGGATTATAGCCACAGACAGCTGATTGAGTTCGGGGTCAATAATATCAGGGTCCTTGCCCAGGGCACGCCCGAAGTCAGAGTAGAGGTCGTAGAATCTGAACTCTCCTGAGTCACTATGAGAGCGCCGGCGCAGAAGCTCCACAGCGCGGTCACTCAGGATCCAGAGTCCTATGTCAGTAAGGAAATAGCCTTGCTGGGTGAGTTCGTTTAGGGTAGCTACAGAAGGCTTCTGGAGCATGCGGTCGAGCTGAGTGGGGGAATCATGGCGGCTGAAGAACACTCCATGGTTTTTGGCTGTAGAAGCGTCGAGCCAAAGCCCGTAGCAGACCACGTCAGCCCGGGGTACCGGAGGGAGCGAACGGTCAGCGCGGATATAGACGTCACCGCTTACCACCATGGTGTTGAGTCCCTCAGGAGTGGAGGCCATAATCCGCTCATAGAGCGGGAGCTGGAGGTCGAGAAGAGTTTGATTGAGCCGCTGTCCGCGCTCCCAGCGAAAGATGGGGATAGGGGTGAGGATTTTCCCTGAAGGGGCATAGGCGGGGAGGCGGCGGCTCTGTCCTCCGGCGTGGATGATGATGCGCTTGCCCGAGGGGAGCCATTCGGCGAAATCTCTTTCGGAGCCCTGATTTTCACAGCACTTTTCGAGAATCCAGGTGGTGCCTCCACCGCTGCCAAGTCGATGGCCTACGGGGTCGGAGGTGCAGAAAAATTCATCTTTTGAGAAACCGGTGATATCGTGGAAGCATCCCACGAGATTGGGCGGGAGCGAAAGGAGTTTTTCAATCATTGCTGTCAGCGGAGGATTGACATTCGGAGCGGTGTCCGAATGAAGAGATTACTATGAAGCATACCAAGGGTATGCAAAATGATAGATTAGTAGCCGGAATCGACCCAATGGATATCCCACTGTCGATTATCAGGGCTTGCAGCGGGGGGAATACCGAGCCCCCGAGTATTGACATGATCAGACCGGCACTGCCGAATTTCACATTATCTTCGCCAAGTCCCTGCAAGGCTATGCCATAGATGGTGGGAAACATCAGCGACATACATGCGCTGACCCCTACGAGGCAATAGAGACCACCCACACCGGTGATGAGAATTGCTCCGGCCGTAAGGAGCGCACCGCCGATTCCAAGTATGGTCAGCAGGCGCGAGGGGGAGATGTATTTCAGAAACCAGGTGCAGATGAAGCGGCTGAGTGTGAAAAACACCATGGCTCCGATATTGAACTTCTGAGAGAGAATTTCGGCGCTCTGTTCGTCCATACCTTCAGCCATGAACACCCGTGTGCCATATTGGATAATGAAAGTCCAGCACATCACCTGAGCACCCACATAGAAGAATTGGGCTATGACACCCTCGCGATAGTTCTTCACGCCGATAAGCTCCTTGAGGGCCACAGAGAGTTTCTTAGAGGAGCGTCTATCCGCTGAGTTGGGCATTTTCAACAGCTTTATACATAGGATGATAAGTAATATCACCGCTCCTATGAAGATGTAGGGCTGGATCAATACCAGGAGGTCGTCGTGTTTCACTGCCTCAAATTGCTCGGGCGAGAGCTGTGCTCTCTCGGCAGAATCGAGCGGATGGAGGCGTGCCTGCACAAATTGCATCGCCACATACATCCCTGCGAGTGCACCGATAGGGTTGAAAGCCTGAGCGAGATTCAGGCGGCGTGTGGCGGTCTGCTCTGGTCCCATACTGTAGATATAGGGGTTGCAGCTTGTCTCAAGGAATGAGAGACCGCAGGTCATTATAAAATAGGCCAGAAGGAAGGGAAAGTAGAGACCGGTCATCTGGGCCGGCACGAAGAGGAAGGCTCCGGTGGCGTAGAGAGAGAGCCCGAGCAATACCCCTGACTTGTAGGAGTATTTCTGAATGAAAAGCGCAGCCGGGAAGGCCATGCAGAAGTAGCCGAGATAGAAGGCCACCTGCACGAGCGCACCCTCGGTGACACTCATGCGGAATATCTTTGAGAAGGCCTTGACAAGAGGCCCGGTGATGTCGTTGGCAAACCCCCAGAGGGCGAAGCAGGATGTGAGGGCTATGAAGGGGAGTAGGAGACTTACGCCATTGAGTTTCAGCAGGGGATACTGCTCTTCCTTACTCTTAGACATGTGAAGTATGATTGAGGTGAAACTGTAGTTGAGAAATACATATCGGTCACAAAGTTAAGATTTTCGCGGTTTTAGTGCAAGCGAAGATGAAATATTTGTGGCGCTGATTTTTTTTGATTAAGTTTGCGATAGGAAATTCTCGGCCAACCTCCGGGCTATTGCAGGGGGCTATTCGAAGAATTCAGGCAGCAATATGGCAAAATTTCAAATCAATATACTTGGCTGTGGCTCAGCAACGCCTACAGTGCGCCACCAACCATCCTGTCAGGTGGTGGATTTTCGCGATAAATTGTTCATGATCGACTGTGGCGAGGGAGCCCAACTCCAATTTCGTCGGATGGGACTAAAATTCTCGCGTCTCAACCATATTTTTATCTCCCATCTCCATGGCGACCACCTTTTCGGGCTCCCCGGCCTGCTTTCCACGATGGCTCTTCACGAGGTGAGTGGGACCGTCACAATCCATATTTTCCGTGAGGGAGCGTTGTTGCTGAAGGAGTGGATGGATTTTTTCAACCGCAATTCACCCTTGGAGATTATCTATGACTATATCGAAGAGGGAGAGAGGCGCATTGTCTATGAGGACGATGCCCTTACGGTAGAGACTTTCCCTCTCTATCACCGTATCCCCTGCGCCGGTTATATTTTCCGTGAAAAGCCAAAACTCCGCCATCTCCGAGGGGATATGGTGAAGTTTCACTGCGTTCCGGTGTCACAGTTAAAAGCTATAAAGGAGGGCGCCGATTTTATTAACGCTGAAGGTAAACGGATACCTAATGTAATGCTTACTACGGATGCCGACCCCTCATTGAGCTATGCTTATTGCAGCGACACGATGGCAGATATGCGGGTGGCCGAGTCTATCCGAGGGGTTGACACTGTCTATCATGAAGCCACCTACGATGATTCGATGCGTCGCCAAGCCATAGAGCGAGGCCATTCCACTGCTCTTCAGGCAGCCGAGATAGCAGCAGCTGCAGGCGCCAAAAGATTGATTTTAGGGCATTTCTCTAAGCGCTACAATTCTGAGGAAATACTTCTCAAGGAGGCTTCGGCAATTTTCCCAACGGTCATCATTGCAAACGAAGGGATGCGCATAGATCTGGAATGAATGTTCGCCGTGAGAGCTGATTGAGAGGAAGGGTTAAGCTTATCTTCAATTTTTGAAAAAATCATTCACGATCTAAGAGTTCATTGGCGAGACGGATATTACTTCTGCGGCAAGGAAATTGTCAAAAAATGAGACGCCTGATCTCTTGACTCGCGCTGTGGAACAAGCCATGCTCCCGGAGGTGTCATCTTGGAGTGCTGCGATTCCCTGAGTGCTATTTTTTGCGGATGGGGTCGCAGGTGAGTCCTATGCCGAGTTTCTTGAATATCTTGTGGTCGACTTCGCCGAGCATCACTGTGGAGTGCATCTGACAGCCTTTGAGTTCAGGAAGTGTCTCAAGAGCGCGACGGCAGTTCTCATTGTGAGTTGAAAGCACAGAGAGGGCCACGAGCACTTCATCGGTATGAAGTCGAGGATTATGGCCGCGGAGGTAGGTGGTCTTTGTGTGCTGGATAGGCTCGATCATATCCTGTGGGATGAGCTTCAGGGAGTGGTCGATACCGGCAAGATGTTTCATAGCGTTGAGCAGAAGGGCTGCGCTGGGGCCGAGCAGAGGGCTTGACTCGGCAGTAATGATAGTGCCGTCAGAAAGCTCGATGGCCGAACAGGGGACTCCACAACGCTCAGCGCGCTCTTTAGCCGCCTGGATAGGTTTGCGGTAGGAGGTGTCGATTTTTGCCTGCTTGAAAAGGAGGGCAATCTTATTGACTTCCGACTCATTGCCATCGCCTTGTGCTAAGCGGTTGAGGGCTGTGTAGTAGCGGCGTATGATTTCATTTTTGGAAGCATCGCAGCACACTTCGTCGTCGTTGATACAGAATCCAACCATATTTACCCCCATATCGGTGGGCGATTTATAAGGATTTTCGCCATATATACCCTCGAAGAGGGCATTGAGGACAGGGAAAATCTCAATATCGCGATTATAGTTGATGGCTGTCTTTCCGTAGGCTTCAAGATGGAACGGGTCGATCATATTTACATCGTTGAGGTCGGCAGTAGCAGCCTCGTAGGCGATGTTGACCGGATGTTTAAGGGGCAGACTCCATACTGGGAATGTTTCGAATTTGGCATATCCGGCTTCGATACCCCTCTTATGCTCATTGTAGAGCTGGCTGAGGCAAACTGCCATTTTGCCGCTGCCGGGACCGGGGGCGGTTACGATGACAAGAGGGCGGGTAGTCTCCACATAGTCGTTTTTGCCAAACCCCTCGTCGGAGTCTATGAGATCCACGTTTGTGGGATAGCCATCGATGGTGTAATGAAAGTAGGTGGTGATATCCATGCGCTCAAGCTTTGCACGAAATGTGTCGGCACTGCTTTGACCATTATAGTGAGTGATAACCACGGAGCTTACGAGGAAGCCACGGTTCATAAACTCGTTGCGCAAGCGAAGCACATCCATATCGTAGGTGATACCGAGGTCGGCTCTCACTTTGTTTTTTTCAATATCAATGGCGCTGATCACTATGACTATCTCGGCATGGTCAGCCAGTTGGCTGAGCATACGGAGCTTGCTGTCAGGCTGAAAGCCGGGGAGCACTCGACTGGCATGATAGTCGTCGAAGAGTTTGCCTCCAAGTTCGAGATAGAGTTTGTTGCCGAATTGGGCAATGCGTTCGCGGATATGCTCCGACTGAATCTTGAGATATTTCTCGTTGTCAAAACCGTATTTCATAACGGGTTGCAAATTTAGAGAAAAATCCCCTAAACTGCAAGAAAAAAATCTCGCTTATTCCTTGACCGGGCGCACTGCGAAGCCGTAGAGGGTGAGGTTGGGGCGCACGTGCTTGCCTGTACTGTTGACCGTGAGATACAGGGCGGTGGTGGCACTTCGGGCTGCTGACGACCAACATTCGCCGCTGCCATGGTTTCCGGTCTCACCGCCATTGGCCGAGCGGTAGCCAAAAGCCGGAATCTTCAGGATGGTACCATCAATGTTGAAGGTACTCACATTTGTCGAAGAGTCAAAGGTGTATGGCGTAGATTCGTCAGCCAGGGTGGTGAAGACATTCCCGACAGGCACTTTTGAACCTGCAGGTGAGGGATCGTAGATGGTCTTCACATTTTCAGGTTTTGTACCGGAGTCAGACTTATGGATCTGGTCGATATCCCAAAGGTTCACATAGTAGGGCTTAAGGGTTCTCAGCTGCGTCTCCGATCCGATAAAGAATTTTTCAGGCTCGGTGATGGACTTTGTGATGATAGTGGTGTGTGACTCATGGTCAGCGACAGTTTCCTTGGGGATGTTGTTGCCACTGATCTCATTGTGGTCACCATCATAATACTGGTCAAGGCCGGTAGCTATCGGGTCTTTTCGTCCAAACTGGTAGAAGGCGTAGCAGTCGTCGGTGTTTACTGTTTTGGCGCTCTGCTCCAGGCGGATGTCGAGTGTGAGAGGCGTGAGGCCGTCGGGAACATTGGCCTGGGTTATGCGGAGTGTAAGGCTTGATGCCTCATACTCTGTGCGGTCACCACCAAATATTGTTCCGATGTTGCGCTCTGCAATGTAGGAGGTCTGACCATCGCTGCGAGCCACCGGGAGATAACCATTGTCGGTCTTATAGTCGGTAACCCAGATATGCCAGCTCCACATCACGGTGCCCGAAGCATCGCGAACCGCTATCATGGCATTACCCTGACAGATAGAGGCGGCCGGGACATCGAATACAATACTGTGGCCATCGGAACTGAGACTCACATTGCGCACGAGATTCAAGCGATCCTCCCACTTGAGCACAGCGTCGTGGGGCGTGCAGGAGGCATTGTTATAGATGTAGGGATCGCTGATCTCATTGCCTAAGTGGTTTATGAAATGGAAAAGCGCTACGCGTTTATTGGCTGTGGTGGCGGAGAGGGTTGAGATGTAGGCATCTTCATTCTTTGCTCCGCCTGTTATTGCATTGCCATAGACCAGAGGGAGGGAGTAGTGTCCGGGTGCATTGATTATATAGCAGTTGGCGCTGTTCTCCACCGCCGGGGCACCTGAGGAGTTTGAGAGATTGTAGGGGGTGTGGCCTGAAGTAGTATTTATATCGGCTGTGTTGCGCAGGGTGCGCGTATTGTCGCTCATAGCGAGGAAGAGGGGCTCTTTAATCCCTGCAACAAATTTCGCTGCCGTCTCTCCGCTACCGGAGGTCGTGACTGATGATATCCAATCAGGATTAGTGGCTACGGTATTACCGTCGGCATCAATCAGGGTAGCAGTCCAGTCTATTGGAGAATATGTACCGGCGCCGGTGCCATCGTCGTAGAGACTTCTCACCTTGAAATCTGATGTGCCACCGGTGTATTTAGCGCTGAGGCTGCTGAGAGGATTGCCGTCGGCATCTACCACCTCAAGAAGGAGGCCAGGGTTGAGGGGGCTTGCCGAGAGATGATAGGTAAGGGTAGTCCCTTCAGTCCATACCGAGCCCGAAAGGGGAGCTGTAAAGTTGCTCTCCTTGCCATCGACGGCAATGGTCAGCTCGATTTTGGCATCCTCGGGGAGGGTTTGGGGGATAAGAAGGAATGTCTGGCTTTCGGTGGTGAGGGGAAGATTGGCAGCGGCATATTGCGAGCCTTCGGCAGCCTCGATAGTAAGATCTGTGGTCACGGTGTAGGTAGCATCTCCTGAAAGATCGCTCCAGGTTCCATCTTCAAGACTCAGTGTGCCTGAGGAGGCAACCCCTGAGATAGTGATGGATTTCACGGTGCAAGGCGTCATTTTCGCTCCGGTGGCAAATCGTATTGCTGTAAGTGCATGATTGAAAGTGAGCTTGCAAGGTGATGAGGAGCCGTCAACCGGAGTGGCATAGAGCAGATCCTCTTGATCGGCCACTTCGGCCGCTACGTTGTAGTCAAGTGTGAGAGGAGATTTGTCAGACAGAGCCGGAAGGCGTGTCACCCCCTCAGCTGAAGCCTCGGAGGCGAAGGGGGAGTAGGCGTTGATATGCAGTGAACCAAGTCCGGGCCAGAGATATTCTTCGGCGGGTTTCCAGGCGTTTGAAGCTGTGATTTCCACGTTATACATATATTCCGGCGAGAGCTCCGTCAACTGTTCTCCATCGGCGCGGCGAGATGCGAAGACTCCAAATGACTCAATGTCGGCGGTGGATGTGAGAGTGCCGCGGGATATGCCCGTGACGGCGCGACCATCCGCCTTCAGAGATATGCCGGGAGTCACTGTGGGGTGCAGGAAGAGTTGGGTATCGCCTGAAGAGAGGGTTAAAGTCTCACCTGCCGATCCGCTGCGAGAGGTGGTTTTGTTCCAGGACGATGTTTCTGCAATGGCAAAACTTACAATGCGGGAGTCGGCGGTCTCAGGCGAGTCGATGCTGTCGTCGCTACACGACATCGATGCGGCGCCGACAATCATTGATGCCAGCAGACAGACCGGTATGTGATGAGTGTTGAGAAAGCTGAGATTCATTGGAATCTGAATTTATTATCAAACAGCCTGAGGTTGCCTGAGAAGGTGTGAACCGGAGTGATGACTTTATGAAAAGTCGCAAGGGAGGGGTTGACCCGGCCTCCCTTGCGGTCTTGTGGTATATGGGGGAGTGTAAATTGTTGCTACACTATTTACGAGGATCAGTTTGTGGTCATGGGGAGATCCTGTGCGGCATCTGACCAGTCGGCTACATCAACTGTGAAGACGATAGCGTCGCCGAATACCGGGGTGCCGGGGATAGGATCGTTGGGGTCTACATAACCTGCGCCATGGGTGAGATCGAGATTGAAGATATATCTCTTGCCTGCTTCAAGATTAGTGTTAAGAGGTATGGAAGCCCAGTAGCAGTCAGGATGTTCGGGGAAGGGGAAAACTACAGCGCCTGTGGCTGAGGTAGCGATTTTAAGTTTGAGGGATAGATATGCACCCTTTGCAGCGTTAGCTCCATCAGTCTTAGGAGCCCATGGGGTGAGCTGCTGAGGAATCATCATCGCGTTGCCGCCTTCGCCCATCATCGAAGCATAGGTTGAAGTCAGGGTGCGGGGTGTTGAGTATGTCTCTTCGTAGATGGCTTTGTCTGTGCCGAGTGTCCAGGCTGAGGTGGTAAAGTCAAATGTGCCTTTCGATACAGGCTGTCCGATGCGTACACCGGTCACCTCAAAAGTGTAGGCAGTATTGTCAGTCTTGGCTCTAACTTCAATCTGTGCAAGACGGTGCTCAAAGTCAAGCTGCACGCCGCTATCCTCGTTGGTCGATTTTTTGCCTGTTGCATTGGCGGTGATGAAATCTACCTGGTCAGCGATGTCGGCAGCGGGGGAGAAGTCGGTGAGGGTCTTGGAGGTCGCTGTCATGGTGACGGTGCCACCGGGAGCCTCGGGAGAGTAGGCATAAAAGTCTACTTTTGAGTCGTCGCCGGGCCAATAATATTCAGGGGTCGAAGAGAAATATCCCTCGTCGCCTTTCACGAAGTCGAGCTGGTTGAAGAGTATTGAACTCCCGATAAAGGCGGTGACGTTGATTGATGAGAGATTAGCATTTGTAGTCTCTGTGGCGCGTCCTATTGCCGGACGGAAGTCAATGGCTCTGCTATAGGATGCCTTGTCCGGCTCGTCCTGGGAGCAGGAAGCGAGAGCCAGAGTGGCTGTGGCGGCGAGTAGTAAATGTGAAGCTTTCATAGTGAGAAATGGTGTTTTATGCAAAATAGTTGTGTCGTTTAATATTATTTACAATGCAGGGAGGATTTGGTTCACCCAAGGTGGTCAAAAAGAGTAATTTTCTCAAATAGCCTCTAGAAACTCTATCGGAAAATCCGTCGAGCAATCCCTTACATTTCTATGTCGACCTCTTCGGTGTTCCAATCGCTGACCTCGGGGATGAAGCCTCCACCGGTTGAGAGGGGTTTGGGTAAGGTGAGTCCGCTGAATCGGATGTAGACATGCCGCGGATCTGGTGCATCATTGACCTGTGAAGTTGCGTCGAAGGTGTAATACCACTTTGTCCCGTCGGTGAGAAATAGGTAGATTGTCAGCCGGTGGGTGAAGCGGTTGACCGGACTTACACCGAAGGTGAGAAATTCACCCTTCAGGCTTGTGCCGTCAGACTGCTTGGAGAGGGTCAGCGGCATGGTGACGCGGGTGTCGGTAGGTGAGTTTTTGCCGTGAAGATAGCCTTCGGAGAGACCTGAGAGGGTTGCATCGACATTGGTGCCTTGCATGAATTCGAGATTGTTGACATCGTCGATCTCCACGGTGTAGTGGCAAACACCCTCCTCAGGATACATCGTAATTGTGCGGTGATCATCACCCTGTCTTATCGTGACATTGTCGAGACGATTATTCCATATCATACCGGGTGCAGCGGCTACTCGTTCATCGGTAGTGTCGTCGGCGCGGGGTATCGAGCGGGGGTCGAGACTGTAGGCTGAAAGACTTGTGGCGTCGGGGGTATAGATTTCCGCTGTCTCAGGGTCGTCGGTGTTGCGTAGATGGCCCCACTTATTGATATCACCGTTGAGGCAAACCCACGAAGCTGTGCCGGGGGGCACTGCGATCGGGCCACCATGGATATCGGAGAAGATGAAGTGCATGGGAGCTTCGCCTGTGGTGCCGTAGAGCACGAGAAGCATCGACTCGGGGTCAGCATCAGGGGCATTCTGCCAGTCGAACACCACGTTGATGTCTGGTTGCTCTTCCGGCTGGTAAATAAGATCCTTGTGGTTGCAGGAACTAAGAGAAGCGACGAGGGCACAGGAGGCCACAGTGAGCATGAAAGTTTTCATCGTCTGCCTCCTTTCGCTTTATTGAAGTTGCCGTTGCCTATGAGCCACACGAGCGATACCTCAGCTTTCGCCGGACCAAACCAGCGGAGATTGTGGGTGGATTCGTAGTGATATCCGTTTCCCTGGGGCACATATTTGATGTATTTGCCGTAGATTGTGCCGAGGCCTATTGTGAAATCAATGTTGAGCCGGCGCGCAATAGGCAGTGAATAACCATATTCTATACCGGCGTTGAGCAGGCAGCGATCCCAAAGGGGACGCCCTGGGAGACCTCCCATGTAGCCCTTGCCTCCGAACTCAAAGTCGTAGGTGAAGACACCTCCATAGATGCCGATATGGTGGCCGGTCAGAGGTTTTTCTGCGGCCGCCCGGCCAAACCATTTGCGTATGGCGAGGTCGCCACCATAGGCGCGCCAGTAGCGGTGACTGCTATCCTTGTCCCACCAGCCGTAGGTCCAGTTGCCAACGATTGAGAAGTTCCTGCCTATATAAAATTCAGCTCCGATGCTCGGGAGCGCCATGACATCGTAGAGCATATTGCTCTTGATTGCCATATAGAATGGACGACCTTCATAGGCTCTGACATCGCTCAGTGGTATGGGTGAATAGATGAATTCAGCAATTTCTGTTGCCACTACCGTCTTTGAGACAATGGATGAAAAGGGTGGAAGAATATCAGAATAGTCAATATAGATGCTCGATTCGCGCAGCCCGGGGAAAAGACGGGAATACATGTAGGAGTAGGGGACGCCTCCACGAAGGTCTTTTAGAGATTGAAGCCCGAGGGTGCCGTCGTCAGAGGGGCTGCTGATGATATCCGTGAGAAGCGAGAGCACTTCTTCTCGATAGGGAACTGCGTGATCGCTTTCCACCATCTCCTTGAGACCGCTCCAGTCGCGGCCGAGAAATCTGAACGAGGTGACGACGTCGTCTGAAGCAAAGTCAGGGCGAAAATAGTCGAAGATTATGGCTGCGCGACGGCGCGAGAGGGTGTCGTTGATAGCCGTGGTGCCTTCAGGGGAGGCGCCGCCTACAACTCTTACGGAGTCCACTCGGTAGAGCGGAAACCTGCCTCCGGTGAGGCTGCGCATCCGCTCGCTCATGGTGCGCAGATGTGAAGCATTTTCGCCGAAGTTGGTGATGAGTTCCGAATGCGATTGTGGAAATGTCAGGCGTGTTGAGTCGGAATTTTCCATGGCTATTGCCGACAGTGCCATGACTGATAATGTGATGTATGTGAGGATAGTCCGTTTCATTTTTGGTCTCCTTGGATTTTTTGCAGACAGATACTCCCGGACTTTAGGTTAAGTATCATTCTGTTGATGTGTTAAAAATCTCTTTGGCAACTGCTCTCGAGATTCGGGGGAATTGCCCTATAGTTGAATCGTTGGGTAGATTTCTTCTATAAAACAATCAGTCAGTCTATAATGTTCGACCTTCGAGACGGCGAAATGCAAGGTTACGGTCGCGGATATTCCGGCGGAGGCACTCGCCGTAGAGCCAGGGTTCTGCACCATGATAGTCGCCGGTGTTGAGGATGTCGAGGATGTTGGGGAGTGCTGACCCATCGTAGCCCTCTACCACCAGGATATTAAGCCTTTCGTCAAGTGTGACGGTTATAGTGTCGTCGAGCACCGCCGGTGTGGCATCGGTGTGCCAATTAACCGGATTGATGCAGAATGTGTTAGGTTCGCTTACTATCGGTTTTACATATTGAGGAGAAGAGACGGAATTGTAGCAGACCACTACACCTGTATCATAGGGTCCCGCAGCTCCTTTGAGCCATGGGGCCTGGCGGAGGTCGGAGGGTGTCACTTTATATCCCATCACATAGGCCGCAACGAGATTTTTCTGCTGCCCGGGAGTGAGGAGTTTGAGAAGCTCAACCACACATTTACCTCCTTGGCTGAAACCCGCGAGGATCAGCGGCCGGGAGTTGTTGCGTGAGGCCATGAAAAGCTCGAAGGCTTCCTTGATATCTACAAACGACACCTCTCTGAAGCGCCGGTTTATGGTGTCTTCGTTGAGTGTAGCCCAGGAGTCAAGGGTTATATGGCGGTAGTAGGGGGAGTAGAAATTGTTTCCCTCGGCCATATAGTCGGCGATGGCATCAATTTCGGTCTTCATGTCGTCGCGATGAGCGCTCAGAGATGGGTCGGCGTGATGTGAGATTCTTCCGTCGGGGGTGTACCAGTCGTATTCCCATGTCGAGGGGATGTAGAATATGTCGGCTCCCTGGTCATTGACATCATTTTGGTAGCTGACCCACATCTGCTCATCGCGATAGTCGGGAGCTGAGGGAACAAAGACTTCCGGCTCCCCTGAAGGCTCCTCGGAAGCATGGCCGTGGCAACTTCCGGCAAGAGTTGGAAGAGCGAGGAGGAGTATGAGCAGCAACCGGCTCACATCTCTCAGGAGGGATCTTTTTTTACTGGAGAGGGTGGTTTTCATGGGTTGGAGAGATATGGAGAGAAGAGGTGGATGAGAAGGTCAGTCGGCGGTTATACCAGGGTGGGATTTCCGTCTGTTCTGGAGATAGTAGCCGATTATGGCTATTGAGGTGAGGGTTTCAGAGAGGGCAAGTGCTGACCATATTCCTTTGTCGCCGAAAATCATCGGCAGAATCAGGAACGAAGGGATCAAAAACAGTGCGCCGCGAAGAAGGGCAAAAACAATGGCCGGCAACACCTTCTCAACGCTTTGGAAATAGCCTATGGCGGTGAGATTGAAGATAAAGGCTATGAAGGCTGAGGAGAAGAGCGGGAAACCATTGATGGCGATTTGGGCTGCCGGTAAGTGTGAGTCAAGGAAGAGGTGGACCATGGCCGTGGGGGTGAACACAAAAGATGCCGTGACTATGATACCGCAGAGGAGGGCCGAGGCTATGGCGAGTTTTTCAGTGGCTGCCACTCTTGAACTAAACCCTTTCCCGTAGTTGTAGCTTATGATTGGTTGAGCGGACTGTGCTATGGCATTGCCGATCATGAACACGAACGGGCAATAATAGCAGGCGATGCTGAAGGCTCCTACTCCATCGTTGCCCATATATCGCATAAACATCAGGTTGCCCATAAGCATCAGCATCCCCATCGTGGCCTCCCCGAGCAGAGCTGAGATGCCGATACGGCATTGATACCAGATGTTGCGGAGGGTGAGACGCAGGTTGGCCAAGTCGAAGCCTATCTTACAGAGAGTGAGACTGCGGGCGAAGAAGATCAGGTAGCCAACCACCATGATGCCACCCACAGCGCAGCTTATGAAAGTTGCAATTCCGGCTCCGCGTATCCCCATCTGAAGGGGAAAGATAAAGATATAGTCGAGCAGGGCGTTGAGCAGTCCGGGCAAAACATTGCACCACATTGCGTAAGATGGTGACCCGTCAAGGCGCACGATGAAAAGGCCTATCCCACACCATGATTGAAATAGGGTGCAGCCGAATATCCATGGCATATAGTCAACCACAAGGGGCATCAGACTGTCGGAGCTTCCAAGGATTCTTCCTGTAGCGGCTGGTGATATGAGGGTGACAATTAGAAATGTCACGACAACGAGTGTGACCGTCAGAAGTGCCTGCGAAACATTGAGTCGCGCTGATTTCACATTGCCAGAGGCAAGTTGGATCGACGACACAACCGAGGCCCCGACACCGAGCATGAGGCTTATCCCCATTATAAGCATTGTAGGTGGTATACAGATGTTGACAGCGGCAAGAGCATCACTGCCCGCACCTCTCCCTACAAAAATCCCATCGGTGGCTGTCACAGCACATAGAGATAACATCCCCAGAAGAGTAGGGATAAAGTAGATTCTGAAAAGGCGCCCTATATTTTCGCCCCCCAGATTTATTGAGTCGCTTTTCATTTCGTTGCGATGAGACTATTTTTCTTAACCTATCACTGTTTACCGCAAAATTACAAAATTCCGCAATAAAGGCCAATTTCACCGGCCGAATCGCCGGAATCTGCCACCTACCGAGAGTAGAGAGTAGATTTTTTAGGGCTAAATTTCCATTCTTCGGATTTCGTAATCTCCAAACATAATTTGTTGAACTTTCTAATATTGACTTCCAATATTAGTACATCCAAATTATAGAAAAAGAGAAAAGCTGTATTATTTGTTTACACGATGATTTACTCTGATAGGGCATCACTATCCCGGCAATATTAAATATTTTCCCGAAAAAAAATCTCGAATCATGGGATTGTGATAGGATTGTGATATGCATGTTATATAACATGTTGAATTTTTGGTTTTTGTTTGTGAAAGAGTATAATTTTGCAAAAATGAAGTCAGTTTGGTTATATCTAATTTTCTCAATAATCCCGTTGACAGTTGAAGCGCACTCAATGACAGCTGAGGGCTATTATGTGCATGCTTTTAATGAAATGTCTGATATGCTTGCCGGCCGAGACACGCTATCAATAAAAAGAGCTGTATTTCTGGCGGAATGGGCATTTTATGAAGGGAATTTAGACTATAAAACCGACTTCTGCAATGAAATTGATAGAATAACGACGTTTATTCAATCTTTATATGAGGTAAACAAACTTCAAACGTACAAAACAGGCATGCAAATGGCTATCAGTTCATATATGGTCAGCCCATATTCCGGGAATGGATATACTCCGTATACCTATGACTTTGAAACTTTTTCAATGGACAAGGAGCCTTGGGAACGTCAATTTGTCAGCAGAACGCTCAAAACACATAAAGGACAGTGTCGTTCCCTTTCGTGGTTGTATAAAATACTTGCTAATGAATTAAATGCAGATGCAGCATTAGCCCAAGCTCCACCGCATACTTATATTATGTATAAAGATGAAGATAATATTACACCGGAAGATCAACAGGCATTAGTTGATATGGTTGTCAATACGATAAATTCTGATGATATCCATAAGGTAGAATATTTGACTTCAGGGAAAGATATGTCAAGAACTTCTTTAAATGCATTTTCACCAAGATTAAATTTGTTGGGTATAACATCTGAGATGATGGCTAATATGCCTGGCGGAGCTTCATCATTCGTAAAAGCTTTATGCGGTGAAGCTTCAACAGTTCCAATAAAATCAGGTTCATTTACAATAATATTAAAAACACCTGATGCTTTTGTCACAAACCGTCCGGCAACATTGGGACATGAAATCATAGGTCACGGACGTTCATTAAGGCTGGGGTATATCGATTTACAGTCACAGCATATTTTGCCAATTCAGGTTGAAAATCTGATATTAAGAAATATGGGAATTAAGACTTTCAGGAATGGCACTGACCATGCACCTCTTAATATCTTCATACCCAATTATATGTCACTTCCAATTTTCAGATGATGAAATGTGTCTTAATTATAACAATATTTTTTGTTTGCTTTATACAAAATATTCATGCTTCAGTATATTCTGAAGTTGAAAAAGATACCGGACTTCAATTGGATTATTACCGCCATTACATCTGCTATGAGTTCGGGATTTCCAATATCGTCACTGTATGTATTGCAGAAGGTGACTCAATTTGCGATGTTTATATTTGTAATGAACAAGAGAGAATAGTTTCAACAACTTGCCCCAAAACGCCCATTTTAAAATGGGCATTCAATATTATGCCTATTGAATCATCAATCACCCCCCCAATTAGAGACAACGATTATAAACCTTATTATTATAAGCTTTCCCTTATATATTGTGGCAGGCAGATGATCCTATCGTCTACATTGCCATTTTATAATCATATAAATATCTGTGAGACTCAAATTGAAGATCTTAAATCCTTCATGATTCAGCTCTGGTATTCGAATTGTATAATCAATTCTGACAATTGTTCAAATGCGCTGATAAACTTCAAGCAACCAAGGTATTCTTAATTGGAGCTATGAGTGGAGAGTTTGGCCCCATTAGCCACTAATCTTAGAAAAAAATTTTTTAATGCCGGTGTAAATCATGGACACAGAATAGCAGTGCCTTAGCCATCGCTTCTACCATCATTTAGATAAATGCATTTAGAAAAATGAAAAAAACAGCAGTAATAATGTTATTTATTCCCATATTTATTCTCACAAGTTTCAATATGGGTGCAGATAGTAAAAACAATACCATCGATAATAATTTACATATTTCTTTGGAGTTTTTACCGGATTCTATAAAAGAGATTGTCTCCAATAAACCATTCATTTTATATGATTATGGACATCATGGCACGAAGTGGTGCCTTATATATGAGGGGGCAAATTCTTATTATATAAAAATAGGCACTACACGAAATGAACCTCATAGTTTTATTTCCATAGTAGACACAATGAAACTTATGGATTCATATAGGGATTTAATCTGTTGGGGTATGGACACGTTGCCGAATATAACAAAGGATATGGATCGATTATATCCAAAACAATGGTCGACATTTTTCAGATCATTAAGCGTATTTAATCGACAATCAAATTGTATTTTTAATTCCAATAACGCTATAGGTTTTGAAGGCCGTGATAGTAAGATTATAAATGAGAAATTTTCAAGATTATGCTATTTAATGTATTGGCTTTCTGCCCCTCAAATCCGTCATTTGTTGCCTGGATTTGAAGAATATATCATCAGTCAACAAGCGAGTAACTTACCAACTTAATTTCAATACAACTGCACGTTTGACAAACACGTTCTGCTTCATCATTCAATCATAATGGATAGAACCGAAACTATAGGGCATGAAATTATTGGCCACGGCAGGTCATTATCTGTTGGAAGAGGTGATCAAAACCAACATGTTGACGCGATTCAAACAGAAAATCTTATATTACGAGTGATGGGGATTCCTTATATTAATACTGGCGAAGCCCATGTTCCTAATGAAGCTTTTCCCGGATGTTCACTTTTGCCAAGTTTTAGATAATGAGAAGATCGCTTCCAATATTCATATTTTTGCTTCTTTTTCCTATTCTGTTTGTTAATAGTTCAACAATTGGTAACTGTATAACTAATGACAAAGAGGTCACATGGATTCAAGCCATAGTTGGAGAACAAAATATCTCAATGTCCCATAATGATTATATTGTGTATTGCACTGGACATCATGGAATAATATGGTCATTAATAGGCTCTGATTCATTGGGCATATTTTTGAATAATGGAACTACACGTAACCATATTGAATTTTTTGATGATGGTTTATCCGACTCCTTGTCATTTATTAAGGATAATATTAAGACGATAAAGTGGGGATTTGATTCCTTATCAAACTTTGCACACTTGTTAAAACCTTTAGATGAAACTACATACAAGCCGATATATAATCAATTATATATTATAAAAGATGGAAATATGACTTTCCATTATAATAATAGCAGGCAATATTATGCCGGCTCTGACAGTATACAATTTCAAAATAAATTCAGTATATTAGTCTTTCTAATGTTATGGTTGGCTACTCCAACGTGTCGTCCCTATATGCCGCTCCCCAAAGACTCATAATTGCTTAAGTGATTGACCAGCTCCATTCTGACAAAGGGAGATACGGCATTCATCACACCCTGCGATGTGATAACAGCAACAATGCCACCCTCATGCACAGAGTCCGGTGCTTTGAGGAAGAAGTAATTGTGTATAGCCTTTGTGGATTGACGATAGGCAATCTCAGGACTTGTGGCATACTTTGGATCAGCAACGGCGAAATCACCGAAAGGAATTTTGGAGCAGGCTACATCGAAATAGCCGTTGAAATCATCGTCTATCTTCTCAAAGCCTGTGTTCGCAGTTGTGATGGAGGGGTGAAGAGCGGCGAGTATCTTGCCAGTCAGTAGGTCTTTCTCAAATGCCCGCACCTCTCCCTACAAAAATCCCATCGGTGGCTGTCACGGCACATAAGGATAGCATCCACAGGAGAGTAGGGATAAAGTATATTTCGAAAAGGCGCCCCATATTTTCGCCCCCCAGATTTATTGAGTCGCTTTTCATTTCGTTGCGATGAGACTATTTTTCTTACCCTATCACAGTTTACCGCAAAATAACAAAATTCCGCAGTAAAGGCCAATTTCAACCTCCGAATCGCCGGAATAAGATTATTACTTATGCCAGTGGCTTAGCAATAGCTTAATTCATTATTTGTTGCGCAATTTCTCCATAAACTCCTTTTTGCCAATAAAGCTCTGTGGACCTATAGCACCACCACCATACTCAAACACGATTGAGTCATTATATACTATGAGACACTCGTCTTGGTTGATGCTGTCTTGCTCTGTGATGGTTAAAGGCCTGTTATAAAAGCGATAAGAGTACATACCTAGCCAAATCCGCCTGAATCGGATCGTTGAATACCCCTCGCCGGGATAGTTGTCAACGTCGATGCCTATACAACCACATGATTTCAGCAATCTTTTCAATTCCTTCGCATCCTTATCGCTTAAAATGTTGGTATAAGATTCCTCACCAATCTCATAACTTAAGCTAGTGCTATCAGGGAGCAAATTGCGATAACGGTCAGTAATATTTCTCATCAAAACCCCATTTTTACCATTGTAATATTCAGCCATAATATCAGCATCGCATGTTTGAGAGGGCAGATTGTATAGAAGGATAATCGCCGCCAGGAGAAGTATGTCGAACATGTGGAACCAAAAAAGGATTTTATCCGTTTTTGTTCTCCGTCTAACAGCTTTGACAAATGAATAGATCCAAAACCCAATTAAAGGCAATGTTATGATGATTAGTGGGGAGAAAATTAGAAATAACGCTATCAGATCTAAAGCTAAGTCAGATTCAATACCAAGGATAAGTATAAACACTAGTATGATTGTGACTGACGCCACAGCGAAACACTGCATAAGTCGCAGAAATGCAGATTTTTTATTCATGGACTGGTTAAATCCATTGTCATCTCTATCATTCATTGTTTATCTCCACTATTTATTAAAAAAAGGAAATATCAATTTATTTTATCTCTACCAAGAAAGTGCTTCGCTTTTTTGAGAAAGGCCACCTTAGTGTTGAAAGCCGTATTCGAGACACCGATTTTATTTGGTATACCTAACAAAATTATAAAAAATTGCAATTTTATTTGGTAAACCTAACAAAATTTTTGGAGTCATTCTAAGTTCTCATCCTGCTTTCACACAACAAAAGCAGCCGTTTGGCTGCTTTTTGTGCGGAAAGACAGGGATTCTTGCTGCGCAAGCGCTGAAGCGATAACGAACCCTTCCAGGGTTCTCATCCTGCTTTCACACAAAAAAGCAGCCATTTGGCTGCTCTTTGTGCGGAAAGACAGGGATTCTTGCTGCGCAAGCGCTGAAGCGATAACGAACCCTTCCAGGGTTCTCATCCCTTGCTTTCCTATGCAAAAAGAGCCACAAGTTATTGACTTGTAGCTCTTATTGGCGGAAAGACAGGGATTCGAACCCTGGGTCCCCGCAAGGGGACAACGGTTTTCGAGACCGCCCCGATCGACCACTCCGGCATCTTTCCTTTGTGAGGCTTAAGACCAGTTGACTTTAGATGTTGCGTCTTTGTTTTTACTCTGCAAAGGTAGGGATTTTTTTGATATGGAGCACTATTTTGATGCAACTTTCCACAATTTACTCTGCAAATTGTGGAGAACCCTACTCTCAACCGGCAAGTGCAAAATTAGCGATTTGTTTATAGAAAACTTCT
>CAZUEY010000030.1:0-25409 GCA_964619395.1 uncultured Staphylococcus sp.
ACCAGATCGGTTCGCTCACTGAGACTCTCCGCGCCGTAGAGCTCGCTCAGCGCAATGGCTACACCGCTGTCATCTCTCACCGCTCCGGTGAAACTGAGGATGCCACAATTGCCGACATCGCTGTTGCTACAAATGCCGGCCAGATCAAGACAGGCTCTGCAAGCCGCTCTGACCGTATGGCAAAATACAACCAGCTTCTCCGCATTGAGGAGGAACTCGGCGATGCTGCTGCCTATGGCTATGGCAAACGCACCAAAATGCCTCAGGCTTAAAAGCTGACTGATACTTTATCAGCATAATTAACCGGAGGATGTAGCCCGATATGTGGCAACATCCTCCGGATTTATTTTTGCTCGAGGCGTGGGGTTGGACGCACCTCACTGACTAAGCTCTTATTCAGCCTGAATCTCTTCGATCACCTTGAGCACCTGCTCAGCGGCATTCTTTGTGTCGACCTTCTCGATGATACGCACCACTTTGTGGTCAGCATCGGTGATAAAGGTTGTCCTGACGGTGCCCATATATTCGCGACCGGCCATTTTCTTTTTCTGCCATACCCCGAAAGCCTGATTGACTTCGGTTGACTCATCCGAGAGCAGTGTGAAGGGCAGATCAAATTTATCGGCAAACTTCAAGTGACTTGCAGGTGAGTCCTTGCTGATGCCTATTATGGTATATCCGAGCCGGCGTATCTTCTGATCGCCGTCGCGAAGCGAACATGCTTCTGCAGTGCAGCCGGGAGTATTGTCTTTAGGATAAAAATATATTACGAGGGGTTTGCCTGCGTAGTCGCTGCTTTTCACTTCGCGCCCATCGGTGCTTTTTCCTAAAATTTCGGGTATCTTATCACCTATCTTCATAATGTTGAAACTGATTAAATGTTGTTGTATATAAATAATACAATCGAGCGCCTCCAAAGGTTGAGAAAAAACACCTATATTTGCATATAATTCCAACCTTTTTCTCCGCCATGCATTCTCCAGTCTCTATAGTGATCCCTGTCTACAATCGCGAGGCAACTCTCCGACGCACCCTCGACTCTATCGCCGGGCAGCACCTCAAACCGGCCAGAGTGATTCTCGTAGACAATAATTCGACAGATGAAAGCATGCGGATTATGAATGAATGGGCCTCTGAGCAGTCTCCCTCTTTGGATGTAAGGGTGCTGACAGAGCCAAAGCAGGGAGCAGCAGCAGCCCGCAATCGTGGACTCAAGGAGGTGGAAACCGACTTTGTGATGTTTTTCGATTCTGATGACGTCATGCTCCCTGATCATGTCAAAGATTTCACCGATGCCATTCTTGCCAATTCTGATGTGGACATCTTTGGGCGCGACGTTATCTATGAAGGGCTTGATGGAAAGAGGTGTCGACGCTATTTTTCGGCTGCCGATCCCCTCTTCAACCATCTTTTCCGGGCTACACTCTCAACCCTTAGATATGTGGTGCGGAAATCTCTTCTCGAGGCTGCCGGTGGGTGGGGTGAGAATTTCCCCGGATGGGATGATTATGAACTGGGGGTGAGACTGTTGCTTCAGAATCCTCGTCTTTTACAACTGAAAGGGGAGCCTTCGGTTTTAGTCCATATGACCGAGGTCTCCATCACAGGTACAGACTTCAGTTCAAGCCCCAAAAAGTGGGAGGATACCCTCAATGCTGTCGAGAAGTCGCTTCGCGACGCAGGGAGGAGTGACATGATAAAATGGATAGAGGCCCGCAGAATGATTCTCGCTGCCCAGTATAAACGCGAAGCCACCGGCAGCTCCGACTCAGACTATCGTCACAACGCACTCCGCCAGTCCAAGAGGTTGAAAGAGGAGGTAACAGGGCGTGTCAAGTCCCCTTGGAAGTATAATTTAATCTTTCAACACAATTATATATTCAATCGCCTCACATGGGTTGTGTGCAAAATGATCTTGTAATCCCCATGACGATCCTTGCCGGATGACATATTGCGGAATAGAGATTTCTGGAGTGCGAAAAAGGGAGTGCAAATAGGGATAACGACAGACCTCGTTTTGCAAATCGTAGTCTTCGGTGTATCAGACTATTACCTGCGCACATAGTTTTAACCGAGCATTGCGCTCACACGCTTTAGTGCGGCGAGGAAGAGGTCACACTCCTCAATCGTGTTGTAGACTGCAAACGAGGCTCTGACAGTGCCTTCGATCCCGAGTGCCTGCATCAGAGGTTGGGCGCAGTGATGGCCTGTGCGAACAGCTATCCCCAATTTGTCGAGGAGCATTCCCATGTCATAGTGATGCTCGTGATTCACAAGAAATGAGATGATGGCACATTTACCGGGGGCAGTGCCGAAAATCCTCATCCCGGGTATCTCCTCAAGCATCCTGTTAGTGGTATATTCGAGCAGATCATGTTCATGGGCTGCGATATTTTCTATCCCGATGCTTTCCATATAGTCAATGGCCTTGTGAAGTGCAGCTATACCGATAAAGTCAGGTGTACCGGCTTCAAATTTGTAGGGTAGGGCAGCAAAAGTGGTTTTTGCAAAGCTTACCGATTCTATCATCTCACCACCGCCCTGATAGGGGGGCATCTTCTCGAGCAACTCCTTGCGCCCGAAGAGTACTCCAACTCCTGCCGGACCATACATCTTATGAGCGGAGAAGGCGTAGAAGTCGGCTCCTATATCCACTACATCAATTTTAAGATGTGGAGCAGCCTGTGCACCATCTATAAGCACAGGCACCGAATGGCTGTGGGCTATCTCTACTATCTCCTTCACCGGGTTTACAGTGCCGAGTACATTTGACGCGTGACAAACGCTTACAAACCGCGTCCGCTCATTCAGCAGTCCTTTATACGCCTCCATGTCAAGCGATCCGTCAGCTGTCATCGGAATCACCCGCAATTTTATCCCTATCCGCTGTTCGAGCAGCTGCCATGGCACTATGTTGGAGTGATGTTCCATCACAGAGACTATCACCTCGTCGCCCTCTTTGAAGAAGGCTCCCCCGAATGATGAGGCTACCAGATTTATCGACTCCGTCGTGCCACGTGTAAAGATAATTTCTTCAACTGAGGGGGCATTGATGAACTCTCTCACCCTTCTGCGCGCACCCTCCTGAAGCTCTGTGGCCTCCATTGATAGGGTGTGGACTCCGCGGTGGACATTAGCCTTCGTCTGAGTGTAGCCCGAGACTATCGCATCTACCACCTCGCGGGGTGTCTGAGATGTGGCGGTGTTATCGAGATACACCAATGGCCGTCCGTAGATCTTGCGGCTCAGGATCGGGTAGTCCTCACGGATCTTAGTGATGTCGAGTGACATAGAGCAAAATTTTTGTTAGGAGGGTAAGAGAGTGAAACGTTATTTATTTGCAGTCAGTTGAGTGGCAGCTTGCACAGTCTCCGAGGGTGCCTGCAAATCTGCGGTCCACAAGATGATGCAGCCTTTCGCGCAGCCCGGTAATCTTCACGGAATCAATTACATCGACCATGAAGGCTTGCATTAACATAGTGCGGGCTTCCTCCTGTGGTATGCCACGCGAGCGCATGTAGAGGAGAGCTTCATTGTCAAGCTGCCCTGTTGAAGCGCCGTGGGAGCATTTCACATCATCATTGTAAATCTCAAGTTGCGGCTTGCAGTGCATTCTCGCATCGGTAGAAGCAAGTATATTGCGGTTGCTCTGGTAGGCCTCGGTGAACATGGCCCCCTCGCTTACCACGATGGTTCCTTCGAATGCGCCGATCGACTCCTCGTCAAGCACATACTTGAAGAGCTGGTTGCTCCTCGACCGGGGCATGAGATGACGTATCTCAGAATCATTATCGACAGCCATCTTCCCGGAGCCTATCACCATTCCGTTAAGGCGCGTATCGCAACCTTCCCCAGTGAGATCCACTGCAAATTCGTTGCGGGTTTTGCCACAGGTGAGGGTGGTGGAGTTGCATGTGAAGGTGGTATCGCGATGCTGCTTGACAAACATCTGCGAGAATCGCGAGGTGGTGGCAGATGATTCCTCAATGAAGCAGGCTTCGAGTTTCGACCCCTGTGAGAGGTCGATCTCCACTACCTCAGAATTGAGATAACTATTTAAATTGTCCTGTGTGTGGTCGCACACGAGCAACTGCAGTTCGGCTCCCTCCTCCATCACTATGAGCATCCTGCGGAAGGCTGCCACAGACACGGGCGAAGAGAAGATGTTGACAATCTGTAGAGGCCGCTCACACTTCATCCCTTTGGGAAGATAGATGAAAACACCATCCTGCACGAGAAGCGAATTAAGCGCCACCGACGGCTTTGAAAGAGGAGCAATCGAGCCATAGTATTTTTCAACCAGCTCCTTGTGATCCACAGCCGCTTTAGCAAGCGAGCAGAATATCATACCCTCAGGGAGCTTATCGACAAGAGTAGCCGAGGGGTGAAACGAGTCGTTGACCACCACTGCCTGGAGAGTAGACAGATTCGGCACATCACACCGGAAACTGGCTGCTATATCCACCGGAATATCCACACGCCCTATATTGACACCATAATCGGGGGCAAACATCTCATCAATTGATGTCCGCTCGTAGCCCTCGGTTTTCTTGTCGGGCAACCGCTTCCCCTGGAGCGCGGCGAAAGCACTCTCGCGCAAAGCGTTGAGAGCGGGGGCCGACCGGGAGTCGATAACCGAGCGCGAGGTGGCGTAGAGATTCAGATATTGATCAAGTGAGTTTTTCATTTCCTTTTTTTCTGTGCACCTCAGGCTGATTAGTCATTTTCTTCTTTGATCCAGTCATAGCCACGCTCCTCGAGTTCGAGAGCGAGTTCCGGCCCACCGGTCTTCACTATGCGACCCTTATAGAGGATATGCACGAAGTCAGGCTTGATATAGTCGAGCAGGCGCTGATAGTGGGTGATTACGATAGTGGCGTTTTTATCGGTCTTGAGCTTGTTGACACCGCCGGCCACCACTCTGAGGGCATCGATATCAAGACCGGAGTCAGTCTCGTCGAGGATAGCGACTCTCGGCTCAAGCACTGCCATCTGGAAAATTTCGTTGCGCTTCTTCTCGCCGCCTGAGAAACCTTCGTTGACTGAACGCGAAGCGAGCTTATTGTCAAGTTCCACCACTTCACGCTTCATTCTCATCATTTTGAGAAATTCGCTTGCACTGAGCGGCGGCTCGTTGAAATATTTTCGTTTGGCATTGACGGCCGCACGCATAAAGTTGACCATCGATACTCCGGGTATTTCCACCGGATATTGGAAAGAAAGGAACAGTCCCTCGTGGCTGCGATCCTCCGGAGGAAGATCAAGGAGGTTTATGCCATGGAGCAGAGCATCACCCTGAGTGACCGTGTAGGCGGGATTTCCGGCAAGTACACCCGAGAGAGTACTCTTACCGGACCCGTTAGGTCCCATGATGGCATGCACTTCACCTTCATTTATGCTGAGATTGATACCGCGGAGTATCTCTTTTCCCTCCACCGTGGCGTGGAGATCGCGGACTTCAAGAAGTTTCTTACTCATTGCGTTGGATTATTTCTTTGATTTCTTGCTGCGAAATTACTCAATTTGTCTCACTTACCCAAACATTTTGACGAGCCGAATGGTTTGCCTCATGTGGTGTTTTTAGTGAAGTTTTTGAGTCTGTCTCATTATATATGTTAATGCTTTGCTGCAAAGAAATTTACCTCTGCCTCGCATCTCTCGTGCGCTTTTGAAGCCGGAAGACACGATTTCCGCCTTAACATTTGAAATTTGACGAGTTCTTCTTGTAAAGATCTATGTTAAATTTAAGATTTGAGTGTTAAAATTTAAGCTGTAACGACATTGTGCTTTAAATGTTATACGATTGTAACATCGTGGGTCTACATTTGCATCGTGAAACAAATATCGCCCCTTCGGAATTTTAATACGGATGGCGATTCAAGATATAAAATCAATACCGAAACACGAAAAATACGGTTGCAAAATAGTTTTTTAGTAGACAATAGACCAAATTTATCACATTTGCAACAATAAAGGCTGTCGAGATCGACAGCCTTTATTGTTTTCTGAGTTTCTGCCACAGGTGCCGCTCATCATCGGTCATCTTTTCGCATGCGTAGCTTAGCATGACCGAAGGCATCCTTCCGACATGGGCTCTGAGAAAATCTCGGACCTCTTGGCGAAATCCCTTCTTCCATGCCTCGCGGAGCATCCACCCGGCTGCCTTATGCAGCAGGTCGTGAGGGCTCGAAAGTAAAACCGTCGCTCTGTCGATACACGCATCCACCATCCCATTACGGATAAGCATCCAGGTGCTGACCATCGCTATCCGCTGTTGCCACATAGTGTGTCCCTCGGGGTCAATCCAGCTATGCAGCAGGTGGCAATCGGGATTTATTACCTCATGGTTGCCCACGATCTTGATGGCCGATAGGTCTACGAGGTCCCAGTTGTTGATATGGGGATGAAGAGAGGTGTAGCTATCGAATATCTCATCTGTCAGACCGCTGTCTTTTTTCTTCATAGCTTTGAGATACATCTCGACCATAATGAGCAGTCCACAAAGACGAACTTCATGAAGTGGCGACTTCACGAGTGTTACTGCTTCCGAAAGGGGAGTCTCTTTCCACGCCTCTTTAACCACCAGCCTCACCTGCGGGTTGCGCAGACCCACAAACCGGTCACCTTCGCCATACTCTCCGGGGCCGGTTTTGAAAAACCGAAGCATTTCCTGTGCCTGACGTTCGTCGGCCATGCTGAGAAGAGTTGCCTCTATATCTTTAGCTGTAAACATAGAAAGACTGTTTAAGATAGGAAAACAGGTCGAAACGCATTCCCGCATTCCGACCTGTTAAAAAATTCTATAGTTGCCGCAAAGGCTTATTTAATCACTTTGTCTGTCTCAACAATACCATCAGTGTAAGTGATACGGCGGATGTTGAGTCCGGTCTGAGGCTCGGCAAGGCTACGACCGTCAAGTGAGAAGTATTCGATCTTTACAATTTCACTTGTGGGACGATCAATGGTGATATTATCGATACCTGCACCCTGAAGTACGGGGAAATACTCGTCGATCGGATCGATAGCGCCAGCATTCTGAGCTTTCACGATATGCTCTACGAGAGAGTTGGCATATACCTCGATATTGGGATACCATCCACGGGGATCGAGTGTGTAGGCCTTGGCATCGTTGGGATCATTGGGATCGAGACCATAGTTAAGCTCCCACTCGTCAGGTATACCATCATTGTCAGTGTCAAAGTCGGCGGGACGAGTCTCCTCTTTAAGTACAGGGAAACTTGCGGTTTTGGGATTTTCCTCACCTTCGGGATCATTTATATAGTCGAGGATACCCTTGGTGTTGGATTTGGCAGTTGCTCCGGGCAGGGGTGCGTCACCAAGATAGGTGACTGTGCCGGTGCGACATTCCTCTACGTTACGGGCATCGACGCCATCGCGGTAGAGAGAAGCGCCAACATGATCGAGCACAGCTGCGTAAGCCTCCTGAGCATCGTGGGTAGTTACTTCGCCCGAGGTGCTGGGCTCTGTGAGCTTGAGGGCTACGCAGTCAATATCTTTGTTGTTCTTCACATACTCAACCTTTTCGCCATATTGATGACCTGCATCAGGAATATATCTTTCGCCGTTGATAGTCGAAAGGCCACCATCGTAGACTACGCCTTTCCAGTCGTAGTTCTCAGGCTCGGAAGCTGCTTCCACATAGTTGCCGTCAATAAAATAGCGGCTTGAGAGGCCATAGAGCTCGGGATGTTTCGAATCGGCGTTACCACTGGTAGCGACGGTTACTTGAGTTACACGAGTCTTGTTGCTTGTGCCGGGGCCTGCCTTGTAGTAGTTGTTGACCATATTGATATAGCCACCACCGGGGCCACCATAGCAACCACCGGTTCCCCAGTTATACATCACACAGTTGCGGAAGTCTACACGCTCTCCATCAACAGTGCTTGTATAGAGTGACTTGTCGTAGCCTGTATAGCCGTAGCGGGCGCCGTTGAAGCGAGGAGCACGGTTCTGCACATGTGCTATGAAATTGTGGTGGAACGATGCATTTTTGCCGCCCCAGATACCTCCGTAGGAGTGTGCTCCTTTTGAGTGTCCCGGGTTACAGAGTCCTTCGGAAATTGTACACCATTGCATGGTGAAGTTTTTATTGTCGTAGAACGAAGCTATCTCGTCGATACTCCAGGAGAAGGAGCAGTGGTCAATCATTATATCGACACCTTGCCTTTTCCAGGAGGCATCGGCGCCATCGTTGACATCCTTAACCTGCGAGCGGCGCACGCGGAGGAAGCGTATGATGTTACGGTCACCGGGCTGAACTGTGTAGTAGCGAAGTGTGATGCCATCGCCGGGAGCGGTCTGACCGAGGATGGTGACGTAGCTGCCTATCTTGACATCAGATTTGAGATCGATATAACCGCTGACGTCGAAGACCACAATAACACCTTTATTCGGAGTACCGCTCTTGACGGCATTACGGAATGAGCCCTCGCCGGAGTCGTTGAGATTGGTAACATGGCGAATCTCGAAATCGGCTTGACGACCACCCTTCACGTAGCGTCCGAATCCTTCGGCGCCGGGGAAGGCGGGAGCCTGATCCTGAGCTGAGATGCCTACCGCAACAGCTGCTGCGGCAATCATGGTAAAGATTTTTTTCATTATTTAAGAGAGGTTAAATTATTTGATTTCGGTTTGATTGCAAAGTTTTTTGTCGGCAGTTGCTTGAGATTTTGCCGAGAGTTTCTTTACGAGCCTGACGGAACTTGATCAAAGAACCGACAATATCTATTACAAAGTTCGTGATTTCCGCCCTAATCCGCAAATATTGACACACGTTTTTAACATCAGCCAATAGTGGTAACAAAAAAAGAATGAGTAAAGAAATCAAAAGATTTACATTTACTCATTCTCCTCTCTCCTCAGCGGTATGGACGGGACTCGAACCCGCGACCCCCTGCGTGACAGGCAGGTATTCTAACCAGCTGAACTACCACACCAAGTTTTGAGGTGCAATGGTTATTACCGTTTTGCGAGTGCAAAGTTAAGACCGAATTTGATTCTATGCAAATATTTTCAAAAAAAAATTCAAAAAAATAGAATTTTAAGCAAAAGTGACCAAAAATTAGTCTGCTTTGCTGTGATTTTATCACTCTTCTCAGAGTCTATCGGTTCATCACCGATATTTTGGCACGTGTATTTTTTATTTTTTCCTGGGCGAGTGTTTTAACCAGCGTTGCAGCCTTAGGCTTCGGCACGGCCACCAGGGCTGCATGGTCGCGCAATGCTATTTTGCCGATTTCTGACGCTTCAAGCCCACCCTTTGCAATGAGAAACCCTACGATGTCACCGCGCGAGATCTTCTCCTTCTTTCCCACATTGAAATAGAGAGTGGCAGTCTTAGAGGTGATAGGGGAGTTGCTCTTACCCTGAGGCACATACTCGCGATCCCATTCCACAAATTCAGGTATCGTCTCATCCTCGGAGGTTATCACATAGACCTGGCCGGTGGCATCCTGACGTGCCGTGCGTCCATTGCGGTGTGTCCAAGCCTCCATTGAGGGTGGCAGATGATAATGTACCACCGCCGAGAGAGTGTCGATGTCGAGGCCACGTGCTCCAAGGTCTGTGGATATCAGTATAGGAGTCGACCCGTTGTTGAGCATCTCGATAGCGTTTTCTCGCTCATTTTGGTCGAGGCCACCATGGTAAAGCCCGACGGGGAACCCCTCTTTTTGTAGCAGATTGTAAAGTCGTTCGGCGCTCTCGCGGTGGTTCACGAAGACTATCACACGCCCGTCAGGGAGGGAGTGTAGTAGGTCAGAGAGGGTATTGACCTTGTCGCGCACAGCCGATGGCACTTTCACTATCTCCATGTTGCTGCGAGGCGAGGCTGAGTCGCTACAGTCTATCACCTCGACCTTCTTTGTCGGGGGAAGATAGGAGGGTAGTTCAGCAAGGGGAGTGGCAGATGTCAGAATGACCAACCGTGTGCTGTTAAGTCGTTTGCACACTCGCTTCATTTCATCTGCAAAGCCGAGTTCGAGCGCCTTATCATATTCGTCGAGCACGAGAGTCCTCACTCCGGAGAGATCCACTGTGCCCCTCTTGATGTGGTCGAGGAGACGGCCGGGGGTTGCAACAATGATGTCAGGGGTCACCGAGAGGGAGTTGATTTCCTCCTGCATAGGGTGGCCGCCATAGAAGGCCGAGGTCTTCAGTCCGTCGGCGATTCTGCGAACTACTTCAGCGATCTGTAGCACAAGTTCTCGCGAAGGAGCCATGATGAGGGCCTGCACTTTTGCTGTCGGAGCTGAGGAGTGGCGCAGCAGGGGGATTGTGAAGGCCAGTGTCTTCCCGCTCCCGGTGGGGGCGAGGAGGATATATGTGCCTGTGGGGTCAATGCCGCACATGCGTTGCTGCATGGGGTTGAGTTCCCTGATGCCCAACTTTGTGGCTATCGTGCTGATGATATCTTTCTCTTTCATTTGAAAATCTCGTAGTCGGTCACTTCTACTTCTGTCTGATTAACATCGTGGGGGCCGTTAATGTTCCCGAAATTTTCATCCGACAGATTAAATGTCTTCTCCGCGGAGGCGGGGACTATGAGGCGCGAGGCGCCACTGGAGGAAGCGAGCTTGAGCATCTCCTGATAGATTCTCATGATGTTGGCTCCATAGTTGGGATTCATGGCCCAGCGGCCTGAGAGTCGCTCCCATGTGGGGGCACATCCCCGGGTCACATACTTAAACCTCGGGTCAAGCACAATCTCGCCCATCGGCAGAGGATCCATGCCTGCGTAGGCATAGAGATGCTGGAGCATTGCTGTGACCCCCTCCTCAATCGAGGAGAAGGAACACCCTTTCGACCCGCGGCTCATCACCCCGAGACCACAATAATTATGGGCATCGGCCCCCACAGCGGTGCCATTGTCAAACCGAAACCAACCTGTCTCAATTATTGCTTGGCAGAGAGCGATATCTCCACGGATTCCATAACGCCTCCCAACATCGTAGAACGCCTCGGCGATGCGGATATCAAATCCCGGATTGTGGCGGGTCACATATTCATACATCTGCTGAGGCTCTACCTCCATGGTGCCGAAAATCGGGGTCTTGGCTTGTAGAAGAAGGGCTGCAAGTAGTGTGGGGAGACTAAGAAGAAATCTTTGCATTTATTTAGTTGGGGTGCTGGAAGTAGGGGAGTGGAGTATGGATATGGTGCAATTTTCACCGCAAGTTACTAAAAATGTCGCAATATATGAAAAAAAACTCTACCTTTGCCACGATATGAACTATTTTTTCTCAGCAGGCGAGGCCTCCGGCGACCTCCATGCAGCCCAGGTGATCAAAGAATTGCTCAAAGTCGACCCGGAAGCCCGGATAGAGTTTCTCGGGGGAGATCTCATGGCCACCGCCGCCGGTAAGGCACCGGTTGTCCACTACCGCGACATGGCTTTCATGGGATTTATCGATGTGATCTCACATCTACCGAAGGTGATGGAAAATTTCAGAACAGCCCGCCGGGTCATAGATGAGATGCGCCCCGATGCGGTGGTGCTGGTAGATTATCCCGGTTTCAATCTCAAGTTGGCCTCATATGCTCACAGTAAAGGGATCAAGGTTTATTATTACATAGCTCCGAAACTTTGGGCATGGAAATCCTACCGCATAAAGCAGTTGAGGAAGTATGTGGATAGAATCTTTACGATACTTCCCTTTGAGAAGAGCTGGTTTGCAGAGAGGGGTGTAGAGGTAGACTATGTGGGCAATCCTTCGGTTGAGGAGGTGGAGGCTACACTAAAGCATCTGGAACCGGCAGAGGCATTCCGCGAGAGATTCGGTCTCGATTCCCGGGAGATTTTGGCGCTCGTCCCCGGAAGCAGGGTGGGGGAGATCAAGGCCAACCTTCCTGTGATGGATTCCGTGGCTCGTCTCCACCCTGAGTTGCAGCCTGTTGTGGCGTGTGCTCCCTCTGTTGACAAGGGTTTATATCAGTCTTTGACTCAATTTCCTCTGATTGAAGCTTCTACGCTTGAACTTATGGCTCGCTCGCGGGTGGCGATGGTCACATCGGGCACAGCATCTCTCGAGTGTGCTCTTGCTTCCTGTCCGCAGGTGGTATGCTACCGCGCTGTGGGGTGGAAGTGGGCCCACGATATTTTCTTGCATATACTGAAGATCCCCTACGTGTCACTCCCCAATCTGATAGCGGGGAAGATTGACCTTGAGACGCGGCGCGAAGTAAACCGCGAAGCGATCCGCACCGGAGTGCGTGGGTGTGTGGTGCCTGAGTTGTTGGTGCATAATTGCACTATCGGCAATCTCGATCGCGAGATAAGCGCCCTAATCGCTGACGGCCCGGCGCGCACACGACAGCTCGAAGGGTATAGACGGGTGCGTCAGCTTCTCACCACTTCCGAACCTGCCGCCTACAATACAGCTCGCCTCATCTACAGCTATACCAAAGCCCCTGCCCGAAATTAGTATTTTTTGTAGGGACATAAAAATTAAAAAAATTAGCGCAGTTCACGCGGAGGAAATCCGTAAGTGAACTGCGCAATTTTAGTCTTGATATCCGGGAATGTCAGAGTGAACTGTAGGGGATTGAGAAAGTGTCGCCCTGCGAGATATCACCTGTTGAAAGTCCCCGTTTGAGCCAACGGGTGCGCTGCTGCGATGTGCCATGGGTGAACGAGTCCGGCACAGAATAGCCTTGGGCCTTCTTCTGGAGGTAGTCGTCGCCGATTTTCATTGAAGCGTCGAGAGCCTCCTCTATGTCGCCATCCTCTATGGAGTTGAACATCAGGTTGTCGTGGTGAGCCCAGACTCCGGCCAGGAAGTCGGCCTGCAGTTCGATGCGCACACTGATGTTGTTAGCCTCCGTTTTGTTTGTCCTGCTCATGGCAGAATGAGCCTGGTCGAGTGTTCCGAGAAGATGTTGCACATGGTGGCCTACCTCGTGGGCTATCACATAGGCATAGGCGAAGTCGCCGTCGGCACCAAGGGTCTTGCGCATATCGCGGAAGAACGAGAGGTCGATGTAGAGCGACTGATCGGCCGAGCAGTAGAAAGGCCCCACAGAGGCGGTGGCGTTGCCGCATCCGCTCTGCACAGCGTCGGTGAAGAACACAAGGGTGGGAGCCTCATACTCTCTGCCCATCTGGGCGAAGAGTTTGGTCCAGACATCCTCGGTGCCGGCAAGGATTTTGCGCGAAAAGGCTGCAAGTTCCTCCTCCTCTTCGGTAGGCGTGTAGGTCTCCGAGGTCTGTTCGGTGCCCATGAAAGAGCCGGCGTTTGACATCAGCACCTCAAGGGGATTGCCCCCGGAGATCCATGCTATCACTGCGGCGGCGATTATTGCTATAATGCCGCCCCCGGCGATTTTGCCACCACCGCGTGAGCCGCGCCGGTCGCTGACATTGGAACTTTCGCGACGTCCGTTGAGATTCATATCTTATTACTTTTCATTGCTGAGGCACTTCCAGCCGTGAGATGCGAGGAGCGCACCAAGGAAGGGGGCTACAATGAAGAGCCAGATCTGAGAGATAGGACCACAGTTGCCTTCGATAGCGGCGAAGATAGCCGGACCGATAGAGCGGGCGGGGTTAACGGATGTGCCGGTGATAGGAATACATGCGATGTGGACAAGCACAAGGGTAAGACCGATGGCGAGACCGGCAAAGTTGCCTGCACCCTTCTTGCTGTCAGTGGTGCCGAGCACAACGAGCACGAAGATGAAGGTGAAGATGGTCTCAGCGATAAAGGCCGGGATCACATTTCCTTCAAGGAATGAGTTGGCGCCTGTAGTGGTAGTGCTGTTGAACACAGCATTGATGCCTGCCTCATTGCCGGTGTGGACGAGCACCCAGAGGATGAAGGAGCCGATGATAGCGCCGATGCACTGGAAGAGCATGTAGCAGCCTGCTTCCTTACCGCTCATGCGGCCATTAGCCCAAACGCCGAGAGTGATGGCGGGGTTGATGTGGCAACCTGAGATATTGCCAATTGTGTAGGCCATTGCTACAACTGAGAGACCGAATGCCATAGCGACACCAAGGGTGGTGACACCGTAGCCTGTAGTGCCGAGGCCGATGCCTGCGAAGATCGCACTACCGCAGCCCATAAGAACGAGCACCATGGTGCCGATCATTTCTGCAAGATACTTCTTCATAATGGAGATGAATTGATGTTGAATATGAATAAATAGTTAATTATTAGTGTCTATTCGTTGCAAATTTACACAATATTTTAGAATATGTGCCATATCGGCCTAAAAATTTACTTGTTATGCGTTAATATTTTACTATTTATGAATTATTAAATGATTGATAGTGGCGCTAACATAGTCCGGAGGAAGCGGGGGTAACGGAGGAAGTTGATATATGTAGTAGGATTGGTGTGCTTGCATATATGCGTAATTCTGCTTAAATTTGCATAAGTAACTTTTGAAACTCTCTAAATGAATAAATTTTCCAAAATCATGCTCGCGCTCGTGGCGCTCCTCCCGCTGGACGCACTCGCTTGCACGAGCCTCATTGCCGGCAAAAACGCCACTGCCGACGGCTCGGTATTTGTTACCTATGCAGCTGACAGCCATACACTTTATGGCGAACTTTACAACACCCCCGGCGGGACTCATCAACCGGGCGAAATGCGCAAGATTTTTGAGTGGGACACGGGCAAGTATCTCGGCGAGATTCCTCAGGTGCCTGTCACCTATACAACCATCGGTAATATGAACGAGCATGGCCTCACCATCTCTGAGAGCACCTGGGGTGGGCGTCAGGAGTTGGAGGATACTACCGGCATAATGGATTATGGCTCACTTATATATGTCACACTTGAAAGGGCGCGTACTCCTCGCGAGGCCATAAAAATCATGACTGACCTCGTGGATAAATATGGCTACCACTCGAGTGGAGAATCATTTTCAATCGCTAATGCTGACGAGGCTTGGATCCTCGAACTTATCGGCAAGGGCGGTAAGGAGAAAGGTGCTGTGTGGGTGGCTCGCCGTATCCCCGACGATTGCATCTCAGGCCATGCCAACCAGCCACGTATCCACAAATTCCCTTTGAAAGATAAGGAAAATACTCTTTATTCTAACGATGTTATCAAGTTTGCCCGCAAGATGGGGTATTTCGATGGCAAGGATGAGGATTTCAGTTTCTCAGCAGCCTATGGTGAGAACGATGCCGCTACCTGCCGGGGATGCGATGCCCGGGTGTGGAGCTATTTCAATCGCTTTGCCGACGGGATGGACGCCTATCTCCCCTGGGCTATGGAGTGCAAGGGGGAGCCGATGCCTTTGTGGGTGAAGCCTGACCGCAAGGTGAGCCTCAATGATATGAAGTGGATGATGCGCGATCACTATGAGGGCACACCTATGGATATGACGCAAGATATTGGAGCAGGCCCATACAAGGTGCCCTATCGCTGGCGTCCTATGACTTTCAAGGTCGACGGCAAGGAGTATCTCAACGAGCGCGCAATAGCTACTCAGCAGACCGGTTTCTCCTTCGTTTCGCAGATGAACTCCGCTTATCCCGAGCAGATGCGCGGCATCCTCTGGTTTGGTGTAGACGATGCAAATACTTGCGTCTACATCCCCATGTACAACTGCATCACCACCATCCCCTACGAGTTTGCTGTAGGCAATGGCGATCTTCTCACACTCTCCCGGGATGCCGCCTTCTGGGTCAACAACTATGTTGCCAATCAGGCATATCATCAATATAATAAGATGATCGATGACATACGTAAAGTGCAGAAGGCTGAGGAGGATACCCTTGAGCGCGAGGTGCTCGTGTTTGTCCGGGAGGTGCCCTCTCTCGATCCCGATGCAGCCCGCTCACTCCTCAACGACCACTCCTCAATAGCCTCGCGCCGCTACCTGAAGCGATATCAGGATCTTGGCGACTACCTATTTGTCAAGTTCTTGGATGGCAATGTTAAGCGGGAGAAAAACGGGCAATTTGAGCGTACCCCCGAGGGTATGCCCGTGTCTCCACTCTGGCCCGGCTACGACGAGAAGTATTATCGTTCTATCGCTGACGAAACCGGCGACAGACTCCTTGTCAAGTGAGTCGGCATGGCTTTTCCTTCCCCCATTGCCACTATCATCCCCCCATTGCCAATTTCAAGGATAAATAGTGCCTATCTCTAAAAACCATAGACTTCAACACCTATGAGTTTGTCAGCAGGTGAATCATATTTAGATCAGCTCAACGATCAGCAGCGAGCCGCCGTGGAATACTGCGACGGCCCGCAGCTTGTCATTGCCGGAGCAGGGTCCGGAAAGACTCGTGTGCTTACCTACAAGATAGTCCATCTTCTCAGGCTCGGATACGAACCCTGGCGCATACTCGCTCTTACCTTCACAAACAAGGCGGCGCGTGAGATGCGCGAACGTATCGAGGCTTTGGTCGGTTCAGCTACTGCTTCAAAACTCTGGATGGGCACTTTCCACTCAATTTTTGCACGTATCCTACGCACACATGCCGACCGCATTGGCTATAAGAGCAATTTCACTATCTACGACTCTTCTGACTCCAAGAGTCTTGTGAAAGCTATCATAAAGGATATGCAGCTCGACGACAAGATCTATAAGGCCTCTACAGTGCTCTCGGCTATCTCAACAGCCAAAAATGCTCTCGTCTCTCCTGAAGCCTATGCCCGGAGCGCTGATATCATGGAGGCTGACCGGCGTGCCCACCGTGGAGAACTCTACGCTGTCTACCGTGCCTACCGTGACCGCTGTGTCGTGGCCGGCGCAATGGATTTTGATGATCTTCTCTACTATACAAACACTCTGCTGCGCGACAATCCCGATATCCTCAACCATTATCGCGAGTTTTTCCGCTATATCCTTGTCGATGAGTATCAGGACACAAACTTCGCTCAGCATGTCATCGTTACGCAACTAACCGACAGGAGCGGTCGACTGTGTGTGGTGGGCGATGATGCCCAGAGCATCTACTCGTTTCGCGGAGCAAATATCCGTAATATCCTCGACCTGCGGAAGACCTATTCCAACCTCTCGACCTTCAAGCTTGAGCGCAATTACCGCTCTACCCGCAATATCATTAACGCTGCCGGCTCGCTTATCGATAAGAACAAGGAGCAGATACCCAAAAGTGTCTACTCTGAAAACGCTACCGGCGACCCGGTGGAGATCGTGAAGTGCTATAGCGATTTCGAGGAGGCATATCAGGTTGCTTCCCGGCTTTCGCAGCAGAAGATGCGCACCGGCGACTCCGCCGAGGAGTTTGCAATCCTCTATCGCACTAATGCCCAGAGCCGCGTGCTGGAGGAGGCTCTTCGCAAGCGCAATATCCCTTACCGTATCTATGGCGGTCTGTCATTCTACCAGCGCAAGGAGGTGAAGGATGCTACCGCTTATTTCCGCCTTGCTCTTAACCCTGACGATGATGAGGCCCTAAAACGCATCATCAATTTTCCGGCTCGCGGCATAGGGGATACCACGGTCAACAAGCTTGTCCGTGCGGCCATTGATGCCGGCGTCAGCATCTGGTCGGTAGTGAAGAACCAAGCCGATTACCCACTGAAAATCAACTCCGGGACTGCCTCCAAACTCAATGGCTTCGCTTCGCTCATATCCGAATTTGTGGCCTTGAACGATTCCGGCAAGGATGCCTATACTTTGGCACGTGCCATCATCGACCGCACAGGGCTCTTCACCATGCTCCTCACTGAAAATACCCCTGAGAATCTTTCCAAGCAGGAGAACCTTCAGGAGTTGCTCCATGGAGCAAAGGAGTTTGTTGACAATCGCATAGAGGAGGGTAATGAGGATGTGAGTCTGGGCGATTTCATGGCCGAAGTTTCGCTTGCTACCGATCAGGACTCCGATTCAAATGCCGATGAGGAGCGAGTCACGCTTATGACCGTTCATGCTGCTAAAGGGCTAGAATTCAATAATGTTTTTATTGTAGGTGCCGAGGAGGATCTTTTCCCCTCCGCTATGGCTAAGGATTCCCCCCAGCAGATCGAGGAGGAGCGCCGTCTGATGTATGTTGCCATCACTCGTGCTCGCAATTTCTGCCTCATAAGTTATGCCGGGTCGCGCTTCCGCAACGGTCAGACAGCAGCCTGCCGCCCCTCGCGTTTTTTAGGGGACCTCGACACCCGCTATATACGTCTCGACACCAACGATCGCCTCACTACCGACACTCCACAGGTACGTCCCACAATCAACTACCACGCATCGCTCCGAGACACGGCCCGTAGCCTCAACAGCGTTCGCAGGCAGACTCCGCGCTCCGGGTCTTCACCTGCCGTAGGCTCCTTTGCGCCTCACATTTCCGCGCCCACCTCCTCCGCTCCCACCTCGGGCGCTTCAGGTTCGGCCCACACAACCCACACCGCTGCGGAACTTAGGGTTGGGACTCGCATCGAACACCTGAAATTCGGCCTTGGAACGGTAAAAGCCATATCCGACACTACTCCTGATGTGCGCATCACTGTTGAATTCGACTCCAGCGGTGAAAGGATTCTAATGCTTAAGTTTGCACGTTTCGCCATCATAGCCCACTGACACATGAAAAAGGATCAGCTAAATACACCTTATTATATAGTCTACGAAGACCGTCTGCGCCGCAACTTCAGTCTTATCACAGATGTGGAGCGCCGTGCGGGAGTCAATATCATAATGGCCTTTAAGGCCAATGCCCTCTGGCGCACATTCCATATCCTCAGAGAGTATAACCGAGACTTTACCGCAAGCTCGCTCAATGAACTGCGCCTTGGCAATGAACAGCTTGGCGGTGAGGCTCACGTCTACTGCCCGGTCTACACCGATAATACAATCGGCGAGTTTCTAAGCCGGGCCTCTCATATAACCTTCAACTCACTCGCTCAGTGGGAGCGCTATGGACAGAAGGCGTTGGAGGCCGGGGTCTCTCCCGGGTTGCGCGTCAACCCCCACTGTTCGGTGATCGACACTGAGATCTACAATCCCTCCCTCCCGGGCTCGCGATTCGGGGTCACAGCGTCTATGCTCGCTCCCGCAGGCCTCCCGAAAGGGCTTGAGGGACTGCATTTCCATGCCCTGTGCGAGAGCTCGAGCTATGACCTTGAGAAGGTGCTCCAAGCCTTCGAGGCTCAGTTTGGTGAATATCTACCACAAATTAAATGGGTGAATTTTGGCGGAGGGCATCTTATGACGCGCGAGGGCTACGATGTGGATCATCTGGTAGGCATCCTCAAGGAGTTCCGCGCCCGCTATCCATGGCTGAAGGTAATTCTTGAGCCCGGGAGTGCATGGATGTGGCGCACAGGCGACCTCGTTGTGCAGGTGCTCGACGTTGTCGACAATCAAGGTGTCAAGACCGCCATTATCGATGCAAGTTTCGCTTGTCATATGCCTGACTGTCTCGAGATGCCATATCAACCCGCCATCTCCGAGAGCACAACGCCTCGCGAGGGGTTGCCCAAATATCGGCTCGGTGGCAATTCCTGTCTCAGCGGCGACTATGTAGGCGACTGGTATTTCGAGAAACCTCTGAAGGAGGGGGATATCCTCACCCTCGAGGATATGAACCACTACACCACCGTGAAGACCACAATGTTCAATGGTATTGCCCATCCTGACATGGTGCTTTGCGACTCGGCAGGAGATGTCACCCTCCTGCGCCATTTTGATTATGAAGACTATAAAAACCGCATGGACTGATGGATTCACCCCGCTTTTCTGTTATAGTACCTGTCTACAACCGTGTCGATGAGGTGCGCGACCTCGTAGAGAGCCTTCGGAAGCAGACTCTCAAAAATTTTGAGTTGGTGATAGTGGAGGATGGTTCCACGGAGCCGTGCCGAGAGGTAGTGGAGGGAGCGGAGGGTATAACCGCAAGCTATTATTTCAAGCCCAATGAGGGACGCTCCATTGCCCGGAATTATGGTATCGAGAGGGCTAAGGGTGACTATTTCATATTCTTCGATAGCGACTGTGTCATCCCACCGGATTATTTCCGGGTGCTCACACAGGAACTCGATGCGACCCCCCTCGACTGTTTTGGAGGTCCCGACGCAGCCCACGACTCTTTCACTCCTACCCAGAAGGCTATAAATTTCGCCATGACTTCTTTCCTCACCACCGGAGGTATCCGTGGTGGAAAGGTGAGCATGGAGAAATTTGTCCCCCGCACTTTCAACACCGGTTTTTCGCGTCGTGTCTACGAGCGCGTGGGTGGTTTCCGTGAAATGTTTTCCGAGGATATCGACATGTCGACCCGTATCCGCGAGGCAGGTTTTTCCATCGGCCTGATCCGTCCGGCATTCGTCTACCATAAGCGTAGGGTGGACTTTGCCAAATTTCTCCGCCAGGTCTACGTGTTCGGTATGTCGAGAATCACCTTGAAGTTGCTTTATCCCGGCTCGTTGAAACTTGTCCACACTCTTCCGGCTATTGCCGTGATCGCCGGTCTCATCCTCCTGTTGCTTGGCATCTTCCTCTCCCCCTGGTTCCTGCTGCCGATCGGGCTCTATTTTGTTGCAATATTCACCTCAGCGCTTCTCACCACCCGCTCACTTAAAGTGGCTCTTCTTGCCCTCCCGGCGTGTGCCATACAGATCTGCGGTTACGGATGTGGGTTCATCAAGGCCTGGTTCCTGAAGATACTACTTGGCCGGGGCCGCGATGAGAACGAAGAAATCCGCCTGCGCAAAGGGAAATAACTCCATAAATTGCAGCGCATCTTGCTGTTGTCTATTTCACCGGTATCCTGTTGTTAGTTCCTACAACCCAATACTCTTATGCCATGGAATCTGAAGAGAATCTTAATCAACCCTTCCCTGCCACCCGCATACGCGATCTCAGCGACGACGATCGTCCCCGCGAGAAGGCTTTGACCCACGGTATTCGTGCTCTCAGTGATGCAGAACTTATAGCCCTGATTTTCGGTGGTGGACTCCCCGGCATGTCGGTGGTGGATCTCGCACGCAATATTCTCCGCGACTGCGACAACCGTCTCAACTATGTTGCCTCCCTGAGTATGGAGGAGTTGATGGCAAAATACAAAGGGGTAGGGAGGGCCAAGGCGGTCTGTCTCGCCGCTGCCTTCGAACTCGGGCGTCGCAACAGGGAGCAGCAAGCTTCTATGGAGCAACCTCAGATACGCTCGAGTCACGATGTGCTCTCTCTCATGCAGCCAAAGCTTGAGGACCTTGATTATGAGGAGTTTTGGGTACTGATGCTTTCGCGCGCCAACAAGGTGAAGTATATCCGCTGCATATCGCAGGGTGGCACTGCAGCGACAGTGGTCGATGTCAAACTGCTGCTCAAGCGCTCCATTGACTGCTTGGCAGAAGGAATCATTTTAGTTCATAACCACCCCTCGGGTAACGCCATGCCCTCTCCGGAGGATATCCGGCTCACCAACACTATCAAGGAGGGAGCCAAATATCTGCAGATAAAGGTGCTCGACCATGTTATTATAGCCCGTTCCGACTTCTACTCCTTTGCCGATGAGGGTAAGCTCTGAGAATGGGTTCATTTTGAACTCCCCGCCTCCTTTTCTTGTTATAGAGGTGTTGATTATATTCAGCAAACATTATAATTTTTAGCTTACACATCTTAAACCCCTGAATCATGAAAAAGATAGCCGATTCTATCCTTGACACTATTGGTAACACTCCTCTGGTACGCCTCTCAGCCTTCGATCGCCAAATTCACGCCGAGGCCACAATATATGCCAAGGTCGAAGCCTTCAACCCCGGCGGTTCGGTCAAAGACCGCATTGCACTCAATATGATTCTTACCGCTGAGAAGGAGGGAGTGCTGAAGCCGGGTGCCACAATCATTGAACCTACCAGCGGCAATACCGGCATAGGTCTCGCACTCGTGGGAGCAGCCCGTGGATATAAAGTGATACTCACTATGCCTGATACTATGAGTGTGGAACGTCGTAAACTGGCAGCAGCCTATGGCGCGGAAGTGGTTCTTACCCCCGGTGCTTTAGGTATGAAAGGGGCTATCGCTGAAGCTGAACGTCTCCGCGACACCACTCCGGGCGCCATTATTCCCGGACAGTTTGTAAATCAGGCAAACCCCGAGGCCCATTATCGCACCACAGGCCCCGAAATCTGGGATGCCCTCGACGGCAAAGTAGATTTCTTTGTTGCAGGTGTGGGAACGGGTGGTACTGTCAGCGGTATCGGTCGCTATCTTAAGGAGAAGAATCCCTCGGTCTGCATCATTGCTGTAGAGCCTGCCGACTCGGCAGTGCTTAGCGGTTCGAAGCCGGGCCCGCATAAGATTCAGGGGATAGGCGCAGGTTTTGTCCCTGAAACATATAATTCCGCTGTGGTCGATGGGGTAATCACTGTCACTACTGAAGAGGCTTTTAAGGCTGCCCGCGCTCTTGCCGCCTCCGAGGGTATATTGGCGGGAATATCGTCGGGTGCAGCTCTCTCGGTAGCCTCAATGATTGCCCGCAAACCTGAAAATCGGGGCAAAAACGTGGTTGTGCTCCTCCCTGACACCGGTGAACGCTATCTCTCCACAGACCTGTATTGACTTATACAAACATGTAATAATCTACCCGGGCCGACTCAAAGCTCATAACCCAATGGGCGGAGGATATTTTCGAGATCGGTGCGTGCGTGGTTTGGTATTTTCATCACACCGCGAGGTTTGAGATAGCCGGCTGATTTGCGGATGCGTGGCATGAAGTCTGCGAGCAGGTCATGTTTCGCGAGGTACTCAGTGAAATCCATAGCCCACCGCGTAAAAGTGAAATACATCGAGTCAGGCTGACGATCCTCACAGATGCGGGCGAAGATGTCAAACACAAAGTACATCAGTTCCGCCACCGCTTCTGCCCCGGGATCGAGCAGCTTGTCAAACCTCCGGATCAGCGGTCTGATCTTCGAAAGGCGCGGATGGTGGGCATGACGGGTATAGCGCATCGCCTCCTTCTGCAGCAGAGTCTTGTATTGCTCCAGTTTCTTCTCCATGTCAGGGTCGGCGAAGAAGTCGAGCGCCTCCTTCACATCCTTGCTCCTGCCATAAAGATCCATAAGCAGCCCGGTGAGTTCTGTCTTGTCAAACTCGGCAAGTGCCTTTTTTACAGTGGTTTTCGACATGGACGGTAGTGGTGGTGTTATTTGAAATTCTTGATACCTCGCTCGAGGAATTCGGAGAAAGCCACCACATTTTCGTTGTAGGAATAAGGGCCTGAGAGGAGCTGCCCCTTGTCGCCAACCACAACATAGTAGGGCTGGGCGTTGGCGTTGAATTTCGACCGCTGCAGATAGCTCCATTTGTCGCCGAGGGTGTAGAGTTTCACCTGTTTGCCATATTCCTCAACCATCATCGGTTCTGCCAGTGGCGTTTTGTCATCGACCATCAGTTTTATCACAGTGAAATTATCCTCGATCATAGCTTTGATATTGGCTTCATCGAGCACTGCACCCTCCATCTTGCGGCAGTTTACGCAGCCATAGCCTGAGAAGTCTATCAACACGGGGCGTCCCTGCTCTGCAGCTGCTTTCATCCCCTCCTCGAAGTCGTCATACTCCTTGAAGCCATTGCCATAGAGGTTGAAATCCTGGGTGAAGAGGGGTGGCACGAAGGCACTGACCCCCTTGAGGGGCGCTCCCCATAGACCCGGGATGAGATAGACTGAAAATGAGAGCGATGCCACAGCCAGGAAGAAGCGTCCCACGCCTACCGAACTGTCGGCCGGCCCATAGTGAGCGAAGTTGAATTTTCCCAACAGATAAAGGCCGAGCAGGAGGAAAATCACGATCCAGAGCGCTAAGAAGGCCTCTCTGTCAAGGATATGCCAGCCGTAGGCAAGGTCTGCTACGGAGAGGAATTTCAGTGAAAGTGCAAGTTCCACGAAGCCAAGCACCACCTTGAGTGTGTTCATCCACCCACCGGAGTTAGGCGCGGCTTTTAGCATGGTCGGGAACATGGCGAAGAGCATAAAGGGGAGAGCCAATGCTGTAGAGAAGCCGAGCATCCCGATAGCAGGTCCCCAAAGATTGCCCATCGAGGCGGCCTCCACCAGCAGGGTTCCGATGATAGGACCTGTGCATGAGAAGGATACGAGGGTCAGGGTGAAGGCCATGAAGAAGATAGAGAGCAGTCCGGTGGTGCGCTCAGCCGTGGCATCCATCTTGTTTGCCCAAGAGGCAGGTAGCTGAATGTCAAAAGCTCCGAAAAATGAGATTGCAAACACTACCAGCAGCAGGAAGAAGATGATATTGCACACTGCCGAAGTCGAGAGGGCGTTGAGCGAACTTGCTCCGAATATGCCGGTTATCAGCAGGCCGAGCGCCACATAAATCACTATGATCGAAAGCCCGTAGATACAGGCGTCGGCCACACTTTTGCGGCGTTCTTTCCCTTTCTTGAGGAAGAAACTTACTGTCATCGGTATCATTGGCCATACGCAGGGGGTGAAGAGTGCCACAAGGCCTCCGAGGAAGCAGGTGAAGAATATATACCATAGCGAACCGCCGGTGAGGTCATCGCTGTCGGTTGCATCGGTGAAATCAACCGGCGCCCAAAGTTCTGCTGCAGTGATGGTGGCGCCGGTTGCCACAGTGTCGGTTGCCGCAGTCAGAGAGTCAGCCACGGCGGCGTTGTCTGTCTCAGAGGTTGCTTCCGGGTCGGTAGCACCCTCGGCTCCATCTTTCTCACTTTTCTCGGCTGCTTTGGCGCTTATCTTGGCAGTGCCGCTGAGCGAAAATTCCGAGCGGGCAGGGGGGATACAGTTCTGGTCGTTGCAGGCCGAATAGAGAATCATCAGGTCGATTTTGAAAGCGGGGGCGGTGGCCTTGAACTGCTGGGTCAGAGTTACGCTCTGCGACCACCATGACACGTCGGCGTCAAACATCTCATCATGTTCCCTGTGAGGGGCCTTTGAGGGGGTCAGTTTCCCAACCAATTCCACCCCATCGAGCTTGGGATAGCTAATGGTGAGAGGCTGAGGGCCCACCGACGGGTCAACATCGTTGGAGTAGATGTGCCACCCTGAGCCGATATTGGCTGTCATTACTATTCGCCCTTCGGCATCGCCGGTCATTTCGGTTGTGGCGCTCCATTTCACCGGGTTCATGATTTGCGCTTTGGTGGCGCTAAGCCCCAAAATTGTAAGCAGTATGATGGACAAAAGTCTTTTCATGGTAAGAACAAGTTTTTATTTCGGGGACAAATTTACGAAATTTTTGCAAAAAAACGCAGGAGACTAACAATGCTTTCGGTACTCAGCTACATACTAATACTTAAACTACTAAATCCATTCTTACTTCTCAAAAGGCCGAAACAGCTGGGTTTTCATCGCCGCAACGCATTTGCTGCTCCACCGGACGCATGCTGCCCCAATGTAGGGACGCACGCTGCCACAAAGTAGGGACGCACGGCTCGTGCGCGGGAGTTTGACAGTTTTTTCAAAAAAATATTTGTAAATAATTGACTCTAAA
>CAZUEY010000031.1:0-25020 GCA_964619395.1 uncultured Staphylococcus sp.
CCCGCGACCCCAACCTTGGCAAGGTTGTGCTCTACCAACTGAGCTATTTTCGCAACTGTTTTAATGTTCGCTTTTACGGTGTCTTTCCCGTTTTGCGTTGCAAAGGTAGGTAGTTATTTTTTACCATGCAAATATTTCGCGCATATTTAACTGCTGTTAACAATTCGACTCATGACCGGGTGTGTATGTTAAATAGTGTTTACGAATTTTGTGCTTCTGCACCTTGATTTCTCTTGAAATGAGTAGCGAAAGGTGGAGGAGATGTTGGAGCGATGTGCCGATGGGGAGGGGGATGGGATGAACCTCAAGTGGCATAATTTCGTTATTTATGTATCTATAACCTTGGTTGCAAGGGTTTAAAGCTAATGATTAAATGGTGAAACAGATGAAACAACTAATATTACTTCGCCACGGACAGAGTCAGTGGAATTTGGAGAACAGATTTACCGGTTGGACTGATGTAGATCTTTCAGATGAAGGGCGCCGTGAGGCTCTCAATGCCGGAAAACTGATTAAGGAAGCTGGAATTGAACCCCGCTACTGCTTCACATCTTACCTCCGAAGGGCGATAGAAACACTTCATCTCTCCCTCTCGGAGATGGATCGCCTATGGCTGCCTGTTGTGAAAGATTGGCACCTCAACGAACGCCATTATGGTGCGCTTCAGGGGCTTAACAAGGCAGAAACGGCTAAGAAATATGGCGATGAGCAGGTGCATATATGGCGACGCAGTTACGACGTGGCTCCTCCGGCTCTTACGATTGACGATGAGCGCTATCCCGGGCATGACCTGCGTTATGCAAACCTTCCCGCTTCATCGCTCCCACTGACAGAGTCGTTGAAAGATACAGTGGTGAGAGTCAATGCTTGTCTGGAGGAACTTATAATGCCTGCGATCTCACTCTACGATACGGTATTTGTGGCTGCTCATGGTAACTCACTGCGTGCACTTATAATGGAGCTGCTCGGCAAGACACCTGAAGAGATAGTCAACGAAGAGATCCCGACGGGAGTTCCCCGTGTGCTCACTTTTGACAATCACCTTGCAGTCACCTCTGACCGCTATCTGTAAATTCGCCGGATGTCGGTGCTATAGACATTGCTCTGCAATTGAGCGCCGGGATGACTAACTATTGGTGACGATTCCTTCCGACGTAAAGATAAAAGAGATTCTCAGTTGCGGAAAACCTCGAGGCGTGTTTTCCCGGAAGCGTTGCGGTGGATGTAGATAGTGCCAACGACCGGATTGGCAACCACACGCCCCATGAGGTCGAAATAGGTTTCAGAGCCTGTTTCATCCCTGGTGATTATCGGAAGGGCGGAACGGACTGCATATACATCACCCTCAATGCGAAGATTGCTTAGGGCGAGCTGTTTATTAGCCAAGATATTATAAAGGTAGATTGTGACTTGCAACCGCTTTCCTACACCGGCATTTGTAAGAGGTAGCTCAACCTCGGAGAACGCAGGGGTTGCGTTGTTGCGTGCAGGCTGATAAGAGGCGATCAGGGTGACAGGCGTGCCTTCGTCGCGGCTACACTCGACGTTGATATGACACATGTCTGTATTCATGCGCGATGCGTCGAATTTCAGCGTTTTAGGTACGAAGATGTAATCGTCGGAGGTGTCAATCGTAAAGGTGATGGAACACTCCTTGTCGAGAATTTCTTTGATAGCATCAGAAGGGTTGAAGAGGGTGAAAGTTTTTTCATCGATATTTCTCGCTGAGTGGATATAGATGTGATCCCCTAAGCTGAAAGAGGCGGTGGTGAATAGATCGTCTTGAGATTTCACGGCTTCAACACTCCCTGATGCACCCTTGTCGAAAGGCCAGAGGAGAGTAGCTTCTATCTTTTCGCCCGACAGGGCAGTGACGTCGGCCGACACCGGGATGGAGAATGAGGCACCTAAGGATGTTGTAGCCTCAATTTTTAAATCTGCATTGCCGGGATGCGTGAAGGTTGCTTTGAGGTAGATGTCGGATTGAAGCAGGATGTCGTCGTCGGCCTCAATCGCAATCGACTGCGAGTATTCGCCATCGAGAGATTTGGACAGAAGAATTCCCTCCGGGGCTGTGAGGGTGATTTTGGCCGGCGTCCCTTCGCCAAAGGCAGAGACTGTAAAACGGGTTGCAACCTCACAGTCGGCATATATGTTGCCGAAATCAATTACGGATGGAGAGACTGAAAGCTCACGGGTAAAGGGCTCGGTGAGGGTGGGTCCTGCTGTTTTTTTGATTTTTGAAGCAACGTTCCAGACAGACCACGAGTCGTAGCTGTAGGGGACAGTGACAGTGCTATTGCTTCGCTGAAGCGACTGGCTTTCAGAAATGCAATCAATGACATCGAAGACCACGTTGTTGTCACGTACTGCTAATGGAGTGCGGACATTGGAGCGGAAATATGATTTTTCGAGTCTGATTTTAGAAAGATTATGTGCATCAATACATGTCCCCTTCGTGCATTCCCAGAAGCAGTTAAGGATATGGTGGATGCCAAGGGCGGTGTAGGGCATTCTTCCGGAGCAGCCTTCGTCCCAGAAACAGCGTATCCAGCTTACGTTGCATTTCTGTGGCGAGCCATCGGTGAGTTCGGTACCTGATGTAAGGTTGCTGAGGGGATGGTTGTAGGATAGCTCGGAGTAGCCGAAATGGCAGTCTGAGAGGGTGATGAAATCAGAGTTGAAGCCCACATCAAGATTGCCATCCATTCCATCTGTGAATCGGCAGTGATCCACCCAGATGTGATCGCAGGTTATGAGAGTGATGAGGTCGGCGGCTCCAAGATCTATTGCGCCGGGACCTTGAAAGTCGAGGTTGCGGATGATAATGTTGGAGCAACCATTAAAAATAAACACTCCTGAGTTGCGGTAGGTCTCTTTGGGGTCTCCATAGTAATCGATAAGTGTCTGTCGGATAGTGAGCTCACCATATTCAGCCACGAAAGATCCATTGGATAGATTCCCCCCGGGGAAATCCGGAACCTTACTGTTGAGGGTTTTAGCGTCAATTGCATCAAGAAGTTCGTGAACCTCTTTGGGCACGGTGTATACGGTGCGAAACTTCGCGCCATTGATGCCTATGAGGGTGCGGTTCGTCAGTCCTGAAAAGGAAACCGAGGCTGAGAGGACGAAATCACCATACTTACCGTCGAACACTACGACATCATGGTTGAGGATGGCATCATGGATTTTATTTCTCATATCGCTCCCGTCTGAACGAAGCACTATAAGCGAACCGTCGCCGCCACCCGAGAGATCGTAGTCGCCGGCTGTGGTCGTAGTGGCGCAGGTTGCCCAACCTTCAGGGGCGTTTGATTCGGAGGCAAATGATGGCAGAGCTAAGCATAGCATTGCAAGGAGAGCAAGATGAAGATGGAGTTTCATGGTGATAGGCGGATGCTTCCGCGATTTCCTGTAGATGATAAGAATTAAGGTGTCAAAGCAAAGACGAAAAAGCAAAAAGAGTCTACTTAAAAAAGCAGACTCTTTTGCTTACTTTGGGTGAACAGTGGGGGTCGAACCCACGACCTTCGGAACCACAATCCGACGCTCTAACCAACTGAGCTATGCTCACCATATCGGTTTTGCGCTGCAAAGGTAAGGCATAATTTTGAAACGAGCAAAAAAAATCTGAATTTTTTGAAAAATTGGAGGCCAATTGGAGACCATAGAGAAAGTTATCTCGCATCTCTACGGTCATTTTTCAAATTGGAAAATTCAGAAAAGTACCAAGAAAAATTCCTCCCGCTCCATTTTCGTTTGTCTATCTTTATTTATTTTGTCTCACTTCACACGTCGACCAACGCTCTTCTTCTTTATGTGATAGCTCTTACGCCCCGGTTCTAACTCTTATCAGGCAAAAAATTTAGATGCATCCATAGGCCAGAATCAAGCCGCAGGATGCATCCGATATAGTTCCGGAGCTTATGCAGTTAGCCCCGTGTTGTTTTAAAGAATGATTATTTTACCGTCAGAGTGTAGTTAAGGGCGGGGTCGACAGCCTTCTGAAGGTCAGCGCTTACCATAGTGAGCGACTCATCAGGATTAACGATGAAATAAAGGGAAGCTGCTGAGGGGGTGCCGAGGGCATCTTTTGCATCCGGCTTAAGCTGGATGTATTCTACTGTCGCACCGTCAACCTCTTTTGAAGCCTTAGTGAAGTCGCCCTTTGTGTAGGAAGCGGTGAGATCTTTAAGGCCTGAAGCTGCTACGGAGTCAGATGCGAGGGTTGTCTCAACAAGAGTGTAGTCGCCATCGGTAAAGTTGTTGTCGGCGTCGAATTCGAGTTTGAGGGTGTAGACAGTACCCTGAGCGTCAGCTGCGGGGAGAATACCGGAATAAAGTACTTCCTTGTCGCCACTCTTGTCGGCGGAAGCTGCCTTGTCGCTATTGTCGCAGGATTTGTTGCAGCATGAAGAGAAACCAAGGGCTGCAAAGAGAGCCATACCGAATAATGCTAATTTTTTCATTTTGTAAGAGTTATTAGTTAATTGTCAATTCAAAATTTTGAGCCGTGACAGAGCGTGTATCTGTCGTCTTGTGTTATAACATCCGGAGTGTGAAAAAAGTTCTCAGTCATGTAATTGTTTATGGTTGGCATTGTTGTTTAGGGACGACATGTTTGGCAATAGAGTGTAAAATGCGTAACTTTGCAGTAGTTATGAAGAATATCAGAAACTTTTGCATAATAGCTCATATAGACCACGGAAAGAGCACTCTGGCCGACCGCCTGCTCGAATATACTGACACCGTGGGAGGTAAGGATCTTCAGGCCCAGGTGCTTGACGACATGGATCTTGAGCGCGAGCGTGGTATCACCATCAAGAGCCATGCTATTCAGATGAACTACAGACTCGATGGAGAGGAGTATATCCTCAACCTCATCGACACTCCTGGACATGTTGACTTCTCCTATGAGGTATCGCGGTCGATCGCGGCCTGCGAAGGGGCTCTGCTTATAGTAGATGCCTCGCAAGGTATTCAGGCTCAGACGATCTCCAATCTTTATATGGCCATCGACAACAATCTTGAGATTATCCCTGTGATCAACAAGGTAGACCTCGATAGCGCGAAGCCGGAAGAGGTAGAGGATCAGATAGTGGATCTCCTTGGCTGCGACCCCTCAGAGATAATCCGGGCGAGCGGAAAGACCGGTATCGGTGTTCCTGAGATTCTCAAAGCCATAATAGAGAGAGTGCCTGCTCCGAAGGGTGACCCTCAAGCGCCTCTCCAGGCTCTAATCTTCGACTCAGTCTTCAATCCTTTCAGAGGTATCATCGCTTATTTCAAAATCGTCAACGGCACGATTCGCAAAAACGATTTTGTGAAGTTTGTGGCTACCGGTAAGGAGTATAACGCCGATGAGATAGGAGTCCTGAAGCTCGACATGCAGCCCTGTCAGGAGCTGTCGGCGGGTAATGTGGGGTATATCATCTCAGGTATCAAGACTTCAAGGGAGGTGAAGGTTGGCGACACCATCACTCATGTCAACACACCTTGTAGTGAGGCCATCGATGGCTTCGAAGAGGTGAAGCCTATGGTGTTTGCCGGAGTCTATCCTATAGAGACAGAGGATTTTGAAAATCTTCGCTCCTCGCTTGAAAAGTTGCAGCTCAACGACGCGTCGCTCACATTCCAGCCGGAGTCGTCAATGGCTCTCGGTTTCGGCTTCCGCTGCGGATTTCTGGGGTTGCTTCACATGGAGATCATTCAGGAGCGACTCGGGCGCGAATTCGACATGGATGTCATCACCACGGTGCCTAACGTGTCGTATCGTGTCTACGACAAGCATGGCAATATGACCGAGGTCCATAATCCCTCGGGGCTGCCTGACGCTACGCTCATCGACCATATCGAGGAACCCTACATCCGGGCTTCGATCATCACGGCAGCTGACTATATCGGCCCCATAATGACACTATGTCTTGCTAAGCGTGGAGAGCTTGTGAAGCAGGAGTATATCTCGGGCAACCGCATGGAACTGACGTTTGACATGCCGTTGGGTGAAATCGTGATTGACTTCTACGATAAACTGAAGAGCATTTCGAAGGGGTATGCATCATTTGACTATCATATTCACGACTTCCGCGAGTCGAAACTCGTGAAGCTCGATATTCTGCTCAATGGCGAGAGCGTCGATGCGCTTTCCACCCTCACCCATGTCGATAATGCCGTTACCTTCGGACGCCGCATGTGTGAGAAACTCAAGGAGCTGATACCCCGCCAGCAGTTCGACATCGCAATCCAGGCAGCAATCGGAGCGAAGATTATAGCGCGCGAAACCATCAAGGCAGTGCGCAAGGATGTGACAGCAAAATGCTACGGCGGTGATATCTCGCGTAAACGCAAATTGCTCGAGAAGCAGAAGAAGGGTAAGAAGCGCATGAAGCAGATCGGCTCGGTTGAAGTGCCGCAGAAAGCTTTCCTCGCTGTTCTCAAGCTCGACTAAGTGCCCCCTCAGCTCTCCCCCTTGACAGAAGACTCGGCAATGTAATCCTGAGATAACAAGATAAAGCAGGGGAGTCGGAATCAAACATGAGTTGAGTCGGGAGTCTGAATCTAAGCTTAATCGTAAATCGTAAATCGAAAATCGAAAATGAAATAAGATTTCGGGAAATTTTGTCATTTCCCGAAATCTTTTTACCTTTGCAGAGCCTTAGAGGTAATAGCGATTGCCTTTGGGCACAAGAGGATTGTCTTATGGTGTAATGGTAGCACTGCAGTTTTTGGTTCTGCCTGTCTTGGTTCGAATCCAGGTAAGACAACATGATCACCCCTCCAAACCTTGGTTTGGAGGGGTGATTTGCTGTTTAAGCGAGTCATTGCCGCGATAACAGCGGCTCAGCCGGTGCACGTTGTCGGTTTACAATTGCCGGCGGTTCCGGATGCACGAGCCGTGCGTCCCTACAATGTCGCGACTTTCGGGGGGCCAACAATGCGGATGGTTGATTTTCCGTATTGGAGGGACGCACGGCCCGTGCGTCCGGAGGAGCGGTATTGCGGGGGGAATGGTGGTTTTCGGTGGTTTTCGGGAATTTTTATTCTGAACTCACCGTTCATAAAAAAGGAAGCGTACCGGAGAGGTACGCTTCGCTATTTTCATAGTATCCCGAGGGGATCATCGCCCGGTTGCAGTAGTTCCGATGGTTTTATTACCGGGTTGCAAATCTTTCGGGCGAGTGATCTGCGGGGTAGGATTATCGCTGGATATATTTCTTACCGTTGCGGATGACGATGCCTTTGTAGGAAGCGTCGACGCGGATACCGAGGAGATTGTAGACGGGAGCGTCTGCATCATCGCCATCAGCAATCACGTCAGCGATACCATCGAAGGTGTAATCATCGCCGAAGTTGCCGTCAGCATCAGAGATGCGGAAGCCTTCGAGCTTAATAGCGCCACTTACAGAGGCGGGAGTGATCTTCACGAAGCAAGCATCGGGGTTAAGCTCGAGTTCGCCTTCGAAGGGGAGATCATTCTGAGTAATGACGCGGATTGTACGCCAGGTAGGAGCGTTTTTGACGTCGGGATTGCGGGTTTCCTGAATCTTGACGCGGCCGGTGGTTCCATCATCAGCAGTGATCTTGACATAGATCTTCTTGGCAGGGCCTTCGAAGTAGGTCATCACCTTGTCGCTGCTTGAAGCGGAGCGGAAGGTAACGTTGTCGGCAGAGATTTCGCCGGCATTGTCGCCACCACCCACCTGCACCCAATGGGGATAGTCGTTCTGCTGAGTCTGCACGAGAGAGCCGACAGTCTCGAAGGGAGCGGTTTCGTTGAAAGGAGCGAAATTGGCGGGGAGGGTAGCAATAGCCTTGCCCCAGTGAGTTTCGCCTGACTGCTTGGCTGCAGCGAAGTCGCCGGTATTGATCTGGATGTCGCCAACGAAAGAGCGGTCGCCGGCCACATTAGTGAGCATGCCGTCGGTGAAGCTGATAGTGTAGGATGAATTAGCATCGAGAGCCTCGTAGGCAATGTTGAGTTTGGTGCCTGAAGCGCCGATGGTGATATCCTCAAACTGATGAGTGCCTGAGATAGCAGCACCGCCATCATATTTTACTTCCTGGTTGAAGGTGAGTGTGACAGAGCCATCAGTATAGTCAACATCGTTGACAAGAGAGCCCGCAGTGAGTTCGAGAGGCTGCTCGCCTTCGGGAGCCACATAGCGCTCGATGATGATATCATTGATATTGATCTTCTTGCCGTTAGCATCGAAGCGGAACTTCACGGCACCAGCGTTGGTGTAGGTAGAAGTGAACTTATAGATCTTCTTAGCGGCACCGGCCACGAGGTCAGTAGAAGTCTCTGTGCCACCTGCAATTGTGACAAGTTTTGTAGTCTTCGATGCCTTGTCAGGGTTGCCGACGAAGAGAGTCACTACACAGGGACCCTGCACTTCAGGAGTTTCTACATAGCCACCGGCATAGAACTGCACACAGCGGTCAGAAGCGCCACGGTCTTCCTCAGAAGCGGGACCATAGTCGGCCGAGAGGTCAGAAGAGTTGTTGGCTCCATTCATTGCAATGACACGCTTACCATTGGTCTCTGTCGTGCCGATAACCATGCCATTGAAAGTAGCAGTGGTGTTGGCTGCGTTCATGATATTGGTGTTGCCGGTGATAGAAGCATATTTAGCACCGTATTCAGCGGGCTGAGTGTAGAAGTCGGCATAGAAGAGTACGCCGCCGGCAGTTGTGGAGAAGTTCCAGACAGTACCGGTAGTGGTGCCGATAGAGTTTTTGGCATCAATGCGCCAGTAGTATGTCTTGTTGGCTTCGAGATCCTTGGTAGTCCACTCGGTCTTGGTGAGTCCTTCAGCTTTCAGCTCGAGATTGTCGGACTCTGTGCCGAGATAGAGAGCGTAAGTGACAGTGCCACCGTAGGCCTTCACGTTGTCTTCCCAAGTGAAAGTGATGCCGTTGGCAATACCTTCTTTAGAGCCTACAGCGGGGAAGGGGTTGGTGGAAGGAGCGGGAGCGGAGGGGTCGCCGATAGTCTCAGTGGCAACCTCGGCATAGTCGGAAGCGATGCCGTCGGCATTAGTAGAGCGGAGACGCACGGTGTATTGAGTCATAGGAGTAAGACCCTCGATAGTAGCGGAAGTAGCGCCTGCGGCAGCTGTAGCTACCTTTGAGAAGGTCTTGCCATCAGTAGCAACTTCAATTTCGAAGCCATTTTCAGTGTTCTTGTTGAGATCCCAAGAGAGAGTGAGAGTCTCCTTGCCCTGATTGGTGACAGCGAGATTGATAGGTTTCTTGATGTAGGGATAAGGCTCGTTGATGGTGTGGGAGTAAGCCTCGATATTAGTGTAGCCGTTGGCATTGAGTTTCACGGCATCTGTAGCATCGTTAGGGTTGAGGCCATTGGCAATCTCCCAGGCGTCAGGAATACCGTCGTTGTCAGAGTCGAGGGGCTTCACACCGCCGGAGATAACACCTGTGCCCTTGTGGGGGAGCTGCTTGACGCTTGTGATACCATTTTTTGTACCATCTTTACCCCAAGTGAGGAGCTCGTCGATAAGATACTGGTCTACTTCGTCGTAAGCAGGGAGTGAGGGACCCACATTCTTAGAAATCCAGTCGAGAGCCTCGGCAGCTGTCATCTTGTTGGAAATCTCAGGTATAAGCTGGATTTGTTCTGAAGCAGTGGCATTGTACTCTGTGATATTGGCGTTGAGAGCCTCGAGCGAGCTGAACCAGGTGGAGTAGGGGGCAGTACCGTCCTGAGCACCCTTCATCTCGTCGACAGTCATTTCGTGGCCGTCGATAACACCATTTGTGTTATCGTCGTAGTAGTTGCCGGCTCCATAGTAGCGGAATGACTGGATACCACGCACAAAGGGATCTGTGGCGCTGTTCCAGGGGCCACGCATGAAATAGTTGTTTTCGATGTCGGCCCAGGAGTCACCTTCAGAGTCGCTCATGATGTAGCAACCACCATTGCCCCAGTTGTAGACAACATTGTTTACATACTGGTTGAGACCCTTCACTTTGGGGTTACGGGTTTTGTTTTCGATGTAGAGGTTGCGATAGAGAGTGACACCACCTATGGTCTGGATAAGGCCACCGCAGGAGTGAGACTGCAGACCCTGGCCGATGATGGAGTTCTGGATGGTGATGTTGGCGGGACGGTAGTTTTTGTTGTCCCAGCTGACAGAGAAGTTTTCGTCCTTACCCCAGAGCACTGAGAGGTGGTCGAAAATCATATCCTTACCATTAGCCACACCGCAGGCATCGGCACCGGAAGTGCCGGGGTCGCCCATGCGGAAACGGATATAGCGGACGATAAGGTCGTTGGCACCGGAGAAAGACACGCGGTCGCCATAGATTTGCACCCCTTCGCCGGGAGCAGTCTGACCGAGAATAGTGTTGCCACCCTTCACAACGAGCGGCGATTTGATAGTGATTGTACCGGCAACATCAAAGACGATGATGCGACCCGAAGCGGAGACAGCGTCGCGGAACGAGCCTTTCCCGCTATCGTCGAGATTTGTCACATGATAAATCTCCGGATTGGCCACTGAGCGTGCGCCCTGAGTGTAGCGTCCGAAACCTTCTGCGCCGGGGAAGGCGAGCAGTTGGTTATCGGCTGCCGAGGCACCGGCCGCAAGGGCCAGGGAGCATGCTGCCAAAGCGAGTTTCTTAAAAATTTTCATGGTCGGTTAAAAAATACTAAGTAGGTTAATTAAGGAGAAAGGACGCGATATATCACATCCACCCGAAAGGGTAGGGGATATATCGCGCCGTTATGGTTTAGAAAGGGATCAAATTATTTCTGAACGAATTTTTTGCCGTTCTTGATGACGATACCTTTGTAGTTTTCGTCAACCTGAATACCGAGGAGATTGTAAGCGGGTGACTCTACAGTCTGGTCAGCGATGATATCGGCGATGCCACCATTATTATTGTCAACAGCATCACCTTCGATAGATACATACATAAGGTTGAGCTGGGCACCGTTGCAACCTACACGGATAGCAAGTTCCTTACCGGTAGCGTCGAATTTGACGGGTTCGAGCTTGTAGTAACGCTTGTCAGCAGGGCTTTCCTGAGAAAGTTCAACAGCCTGATCGGGATCGGCTACACCGTCGATTACGGGAGTTACAATAACTTTGAGTACATTGTCGGGGTTGGCTGTGCCACCGAGGTTTGTACCGGCCCAAACGGTAACGGTAACATTACCTGTAACGGCGGGATACTGGAAATAAGTGTCCTGACGGGAAACGATACCCTGAGTGCCGAGACGAGTGAACTGAACACCATTCTTGGTAGGGATCCAGTCTGCTTCAACAGCAGCATTGTAGTTAGCGTCGGCCCAAGCATCTTCTGTACCCCAGCCGGGCATGAAGATGGTACGGGTCACACCCTGAGGACCCCAAGAGATGAAAGGATATTTCCAGTTTTCTTCGGGCATATCTTCGATTACAGCGTCTTCGTCGAAGATTGTAGCGTCGGGAGAGACTTTGTAGATCTGGCCGTCGAGCATAGAGATACCAAGACCGAGGTCAAGGACACCCTTGTCAGCACCTTCGGGTGTATTGAGGACTTTCATACCGATGGTGTTGGGGAGTGCAATACCATACTTGTCTACGAGGTCGTAGTTGCCGGGGAAATAGTAATCCGAATTTTCGTCGTTAAGCTGACTGAGGAAGGGGAACTGAGTATTGTCAGTATAGCCAAAGCCATAGTTGAAGACATCAGCGTTTGCTGCGAAAGCGGTAGCTACGGCAGCTGCAAAGAGTAAAGATTTTTTCATGTGAATGAATAAGTTAAAAAATATTAGGTGTTGAAACTATTACTTATAATAACGTCGGGCGGAGCGGATTATTGCTCCGCCCGACGTGTTTTTTAGTTAGATGAGCCCCCGCCGGCAGTGTAGCCGGGATAGCCGGGGAGCTGTGTGAGGTTAGGATTGTCAACGAGCGGATGGCCTGCTGTCTGATTTGAGAAAGGACTCAACTCGGTCTTATTGTGTACATAGCCGAAGTAAAGACCATATTTGCCGTCAATCCAGTCAGGATATTTATTTTTGTTTTCAGCATAGCCGGTAGGCTTGGTGGCAATCGTCATACCCATCAGGATAGCGTTGTTGTCGTTGCCGGCCTTGAAGCCACCTGCGATACGGGAATTTCTGTTCCATGTATTGTCAAATGGCTGGAACATATTTACCACATACCATGAAGCTGTACCATCTTTACCGTGAGCTGCGGCAATCTGCTGAAGGCTTTGGTTGAATTCCTCACGCTTTGCACCGGAAGGGATAGAGGAAACCCCTACAATTGCTATCTCGGCAGGATCGGTGATGTCGATGAAGTCGAGAGTAAGGAATGTGGTACCATATTTGTTTTCATCTTTAGTGAACTTATAAAGACGGTAAGTAGCGATATTGGCATACTGACCTTCACGTTTCGAGAGATACTTGATGTTCTGCTGTGCTTTTCTTACTTCGCGGTCAAGGAGATTGAGGCGAACCAAGTCAGTGCGGAGAACAAATTCGTCGGAGAGCTCCCACATACGTTCCTGAAGGATTGCATCGAGGAACGCATCCTTGCCGGAGGGGATAGGCATGAAGCCGATACCTGCACGGTCGCGTACCTGCTGCAAGGCTGAACGCGCAGCATCAGTAGGTCCGTTATTCAGATAATTCTGTGTCTCGGCATACATAAGGAGTACATCAGAATATCTGAGAAGAGGTATGTTGACATTGCGCTTTGCGGCTGCATTGGGCTCAACCTGCCACTGGATGCGGTATTTGCCCGAGCCTACGGATGAATAAGTAGTGCCGGCGTTGGCAATTTCTGCATCAGTTGTCGCCCCGAGCGCGCGGGGAGTATAGTTACAGCAAGTTACGTCACGACGAGTGTCGGCAGGATCAAATGTGAGATAGTAGGTGGGGAGTTTGCACTGCAGAGCCTTACGCTGACCATAGATGGCAAATTGGCTGCCACCGGGCTGACCAACGTAAACACCGAGGGTAGTGTTACCGACATTCTCACCGAGACGTGCGATCGAGAACATCATCTCTTCAGAAATGGCACCGAAGTTGCGCTGGCAGAAATTGTAGAAAACGTTCTGGAAGCCCGACATGTCGCTTGTAGACTGGATAAGATGATTCTCACCTTTTGCAATCACATCTTCAAGAGCTTTGTCAGCGATCTGATAGATCTCACGGATACGGGCTTGGTCGTCTCGGAGCCCCATGTGAAGTGATGATTCAGCATTTGTCTCAAGATCCCATCTCAGAGAATAGCCGGCAGCATGGAGGCAGATACGAGCGAGGATGCCTTTAGCTGAATTGCGGGTTAGGCGTTCAGTCCATCCGGCTTCGCTTTGCCAGGGGAGGTCGTCGATAGTAGCTACCATATCATTGATGATATTGTCGTAGATAATATCGCGGCTTACACGTTTGGGATAGAGCTCGTCAGATCCGGGTTCGATATAGGGGACATCGCCGAAAAGACGGATAAGGCAGAAATAGAGGAAACCGCGAAGGGCCTTAACTTCAGCCATGAGGGCTTTGCCTTTCGGAGTCTGATTGCCGTTGAGGTTGCTGATGATAAGATTGCAGACTTCGATTTTCTTGTATGCCTCGGAATATGTGGAACCGAAAGTGTAGAGAGCGGTCGGGTCATAGCCGTAGTTGGAAAGATAATGTTTATTGCCTTCAAAAGCATCTTCGGCGGCAATAGTAGTCATCTCGCCGGTATTGGCCTGACGATAGAACTCTTCGTGAACAATACCTCCATAGACACCTTGCACCATCATATCAACATAATTAATGTTGCTGAAAACGAAATCGGTGTCGTCAGTAGTATAGGAGGGAAGATCGAGCGTATCTTCACATGAGGAAAGAAGCACGGAGCCGCTTACGACAAGTGCTAAAACCGATATGTAATTACGCACTTTATTGAATATTGTTTTTTTCATTTTAATTGTCGTTAAAGTGGGGAGACCGTTTAGAACGAGAGATTTAGACCAACAACATAGCTACGTGAAGCGGGATAAGCCTTAGAGTCGAATCCGGGGGAAGTAGACACGGCAGCGTTGTTTTTCGAAGAGACGCTGGGATCATATCCGGAATAGCTTGTGAAAGTGCAGAGGTTGTTGGCAGTGAAATAGAGTCGGCATTTGCTGATGCGTGCAGCCTTCATCCATTTCTGCGGGAAAGTATATCCGAGGGTCAACTGGGAGATGCGGAGATAAGAACCTTTCTCTACAAAATAGGATGAGGGGTAAATGATATTCGATGAGTTGGCCTCGGTGAGCGACCACAGACGTGAATTTTCGTCAGGATTGAGTTCCTTGAGACGCTCGAGTGAAGTGGCCTGAAGTCCGGTTGCGGGGTCAATTAGCACATAGTGATTGTCAGCGAATTTCTTAAGCGTATTCTGGAAAGGAGCGTAGGGAGAAAGTGACTGCGCCGTAGCGTTGTAGATATCGTTGCCGAGCGAGAAATTCATGAATATGTTAAGGTCAAATCCCTTGAAGGTAAACTGGTTGCCGAAACCACCTGTGCAAAGGGGAGCACCATTACCTATCTTGACCATCTTCTTTGTAAACTGAGGATTGTCAGGATCGTCGTTGTCAGCAGCAAATTTCATGTCACCAGGCTGTGGATTACCACTGAATGGTTTTACAACACCGTCTTTAAGGGTGTATGTGCCATCGCCGTTGTCGATGAAGTCGTCGGTGGTATAGATGCCGATATATTTGTAACCGTACATGTCACCGAGCGGCTGACCGGTTGTAGCATAGTAAGTAACCTGGCCGGAGAGTGATTCACCTGCACTGAAGGGATAAGGGTTAGGATCGATCTTTATAACTTTCGAGCGGTTGAAAGAGAGGTTAAGAGAAGTGGTCCACTGGAAATCACGGGTGGTGATATTGACAGTGTTGAGGGAGAACTCCCAACCACGGTTACGCATACTGCCGAAATTCTGCAATTGCGAACTGAAACCGGTGGTAGTAGGTATCTTGATTGACATAAGCATGTCGGAGATCTGGTTATTATACCAGTCCACGCCGAGATTTATGCGGTTGTTGATCATTCCGAGATCAAGACCGATATTGGTAGCGTTAAGGGTCTCCCATTTAAGTTTTGGATTGCCTTTCGCAGATCCGAAAACGTATGTGGCGTTCTGCTCGTTATTGTCCATCGGGTAAACACCCATAGATACTTCAGTAGCATATTGATTGTTACTGATATTATTGTTACCTGTCACACCGTAGCCGACACGCAGTTTGAGGTTGTTGACCACGCTTGAAATACGGCTATCCAGGAAGAACTTTTCCTGCGAGATACGCCAAGCGGCTGAAGCAGAGGGGAAGTAACCCCATTTATTACCCTTGGCAAATTTCGAGCTACCGTCGGCACGCATTGTAGCAGTGAGCAGGTAGCGATTGTCGAAGGTGTAGGACACGCGGGCGAAGAAAGATAGCATGTTGCTGCGTGAATGGCTTGTAGATTTGTCACTAACCTCAGCGGACTTGATGTAATCAAGGCCATGGTTGGGGTAAGGGAATTTCTTCAAAGAAAGACTCGTCCCCTCACTTTCAGAATAGTTGTATTCCTGGCCGAGCATGGCGGTGAGGTCGTGTTTCTCATTGAAGGTTTTCATGTAAGTGAGAGTGTTAGCGATCTGCCAACTGTAGCTCTCGGAAGTGCCGATGGAACCGGTCATACCGGTGTTTTTCGGATCAGTAAGATAACCTGTGCTCTCCGGGCCGGCGAAAGAGGTAGATTTACCCCATTTGGTCACATAGTTTCCGGCTGTGCGCCATTTGAAATCCTTGAGGAATTCTATAGTGACACCTGCATTCAACTCAAGACGGCGACTGCGGCTTGTGCTTGTCGCTGCTCTATTCTGTACGAGCTGGTTGGTTGCCTGATAGAGAGATGACATGGTGCGGAAGTCGGCAAGAGTCTGGGTGTTGAGAAGTTCGTCGCGGGTGAACATCGTACCACCGTTGATCGGGTATTGGAGGAGGTTGTCAAGACCCTCGAACTTACCTCCACCATGAGTAGAGGAGCCGAAGAAGAATGATGAGAAGTCAAATGTCACACCCTTGTAAAGCTCGGAGTTGATCTTGGCGCGAACAGTATTGCGCTGGAAGTCGTGGTTGGCGAGAAGACCATCATTGCCGGTATAGTTGTAAGAGACGAGATATTTGGTCTTGTCATTACCTCCGGAGAGTGAAAGGCTGTGGTTCTGAGTGATTGAAGTGCCACCGAAACCTTCCTCCTGCATGTCGAGCGCATAAGAATTGCCGTAAAGTGAATTCATACGGTCGTAGACACCTGTGAAGAAGGAAGGATCAGTCACATCATAGTTATCGTCATAGACCAGAGAGAAGAGGGAATAGCTGTTGCGGAGGGCATTGTACTCATACTGATAGTTGACATAGTCGAGTGCATTGTCCATGACTTCGAGTTTCTTGGGGAGAACATCGAACGAAACGAAACCGTTATAGTCTATCTTGGTCTTACCTGCCGCTGCCGATTTTGTGGTGATCACGACGATACCATTAGAACCACGGGCACCGTAGATTGCTGTAGATGAGGCATCTTTGAGGACGTCGATAGTCTCGATATCGTTGATGTCAATGCTTGAAAGGGCATTGTCCATGGGGAAGCCGTCGACAATGTAGAGAGGCTCGGTAGACTGGGTAATAGAGGAACCACCGCGGATCGTGACGTTGACACCGGCACCGGGGGCACCGCTCTGCTGCACGATGTTGATACCGGCTGCTTTACCCTGAAGAGCCTGAGCTGCTGATGTCACAGGGACTTTGGCAAGTTCAGAACCTGATACAGACGAAACAGCACCTGTGAGGTCTTTCTTACGCACTGTGCCATAACCGATGGCTACGACTTCGTCGAGCATGGTGGCGTTGGTGGTGAGAGTGACGTCGATTTTTTTCTGGCCGTTGACTGCTACCTCCTTGGTGTCGTAACCGATGTAGGAGAAAACGAGGGTAGCCTTCGCGGGTACTGAGATTGAGAAGTTGCCGTCGATGTCGGTAGAAGTACCGTTGGCGGTGCCTTTCTGCATGACTGTGGCTCCGAGGAGCGGTTCGCCCGTGTCATCAATCACCGTACCGGTGACAGTGATATTCTGGGCGTAGACTGAAATTGAGAATGTCATGGCAAGCAGCAGTGCAAGCCAATAACGTGTTTTCTGGCAGAATTTCATACACGCATGGTTTAGATTCAAAAATGTATAAGATTTTAAGTTAAAAAGAGTTACATCGTTGCTGCCGGGCTGCTGTGGGGACAGTGCCCTCAAAGTGTTACGAAAAAGCGACCTCTGGGAGCTACACTTGGCTCTTGGAGATATCAGAATCTTCCTACAAATGTAAGGATTTTATAAGTCCCTGCCTAAAAATTAACTTGCATTAAGGAAATTTAACACCACTCGTTTTGCCGCAAACTATTTTCTTAATCGGGAGGCCATGTGAAATCTTACTGCCTCAAGATCGGGTTCGGTGTCGACCGGAATGGAGCGATGATCAGTGATGGCACAATAAATAGAGAATCCCATCTGAAGCCAGCGAAGCTGTTCGAGCGATTCTGCGAGCTCCAACGGCGATTGACCTGGTGTGGATGCAAGTTGGGGTAGTAGCCCCGGGCGGAAAGCATAGAGGCCGGTGTGGATGAGATAGGGATACAGCTGTGGCCATGAATCGCGAGGGGTGCCATTGACAAAGGGTATTACCGAGCGACTGAAATAGAGCGCACGAGAGCGGGCATCGGTTACTACTTTTACGCGATTGGGGTTAGCAAGAGCCTCAAACCCGTCTGTTGGATCAAAACGCGCTGCCAGTGTGGCAATATCGGTTTCGGGGGTGGTATGCAGCAGAGTTACCACCTTATTTATATCAGAAGGTTCGATAAGAGGTTCATCACCCTGAATATCCACAATGATGGCATCCTCAAGATTGAGCATCCGGGCAGCCTCGGCTACACGCGCTGTACCGTTAGGGCAATCGGCTGAGGTGAGGATGCCCTTGAAACCATGGCTCTCCACCTCTTTTATTATGGCAGGGCTATCAGTGGCCACGAAAAGTTGGTCGACAGCTTTTGATGCACGTTCGCAGACATGACAGATCATGCTCTTGCCACAGATGTCGGCCAACGGCTTCCCCGGAAGGCGTGCTGAATTGAGACGGGCGGGGATAATGCCCACGACTGCGTCAGAATTGGCGCACATAGACTTGAGCATTTTCATATTTCATCACCTTGACCTTAGTCCCGGCATAGATGAAGCCCTGCATAGCCACAGCATCAAGTATCTCCCCGTCTATTTCAATCTTCCCGGCAGGTCGCATATCCGTGACAGCCACACCCTCATGGCCCACAAAACGGAGAGGACTCATATCTACACCGATATAACCTTTGTCGACCTTCTGGGTGAGCAGCAGCTCAGTGTGACGGCGCAACCATTTGGGACCGTGGCGTGAGGTGAGCCACCATACGGCTCCCACTGCGAGGAGAAGTCCTGAAAGAAATATTATAGATGTGCTCCAGAGCGCATCGGCATTGAGGTGTGACAGCGAGAAGGTGTAGTGCTCGATGAGCCCGAGGATCACGGCTGCACAGATACAGATAATTCCCGAAATCCCGGTGACACCAAAACCGGGCACTACGAAAATTTCCATCACTATCAATATGATACCTAACCCAAAGAGCAGTATAATCCATGAGGAGGCGATGCCCGTGAGGTAAAGGGGGAGAAAATAGAGTAGGGCGGCGCAGATAGAGGCTGCGATAGGAACTCCGCTACCCGGGGAGTGGAGCTCGAGGTAGATGCCACCCACTATTATCATGATCAGGAAAGCCTGAACTGCCGGATTGGTGAGAAATCCTATGAAGTGGTCGAGCCAGGTGGGCTGGTATTCGGTGATTTCGCTCTCGGGGATGCCGAGATTTTCGAGAATCTCACCTATGGATTCAGCCTTCCCGTCGGCATAGTTCCATTTCACAGCCTCGTCGGCCGTGAAGGTGAGCACTCTGAGGGAGTCGATCAGTCCCGGGACTACCACACGTGTGTCAACCATCGCCTCCGCTATCAGAGGGTCGCGGCGCCAAGATAGGTTGCCAAGCGAGTCGGCCACTTTGCCGTGGCGTTCAGCTGTGGCTCGCATCATAGCCCGCATATAAGATTGGTATTTATCAGGCATAGCTGTGCCGTCGTCGCCGTTGACCACAGTCACTGCCCCCATGGAGCTGCCGGAACGCATGAACACAGAATCGCAGGCAAGTGCGATAAGTGCACCGGCCGAGGCTGCATTGTTGTCAACGAATGCCACTACCGGTTTTTGGAAATTCTGCAACGCCGTGCGGATAGAGTCGGCATGGACCACGGAGCCTCCGTAGGTATTGAGATGGACCAGAAGCAGTTCCGCGTTCTGCTCTCGCGCTTCGCGTAGAGCTTCCTGGGTGTCGCGCCAGGTCGAGGACCCTATCTCGTCGTCGAGACGGAGCATATAGACCTTGCCGGTGGCTTGAGCCGGGATGAGCACAAAGAGGAGCGCAGCAATGGTAAGGATGGCTGAGATCAGGGGGGAGGGGGAAGAGGAGAGGGTGGGACGAGAGGAAAATGTTGTCATAAATTGAAGTTTTTATGATTTTTTTCGTGAAAGGCTCTTGGACAACCAGCCCGGGAGGATGCATGCTCCCGCAAAGAGGTAGACATAATAGCTGATTATGCGCCAGAAGAGCGCGATGACAAGAGCTATGGAGGTGCTCCCGATAAGGTCGCCATAGTAGGTGGTGAAGAGCCATTCGCTGATGCCTGCACTTCCGGGCGTGGGGCTTACCATAAGGCATACCCACACAATGAATTGACGGGCAAAAACCACGAGTTGTGACGCCTGAGGCGCGAAGCCCAGGAAGAGCGCGTTGACCACAAGATAGCGCGAACTCCAGGAGAGGGCTGTGGCTCCAAAGGTCTCGAGCCACCAGCGAATAGACCGGTTGCGGAGGTCGCGTCCGGTAGTCTCCATGTTGAGCCCAAGTTGATCGACCTTATCTGCCCATTTGCGGAGGAATGGGAGACGGAACACTCGGTTGAGAAACAGGCGGATGTGACGCGGGCTCACTATAATGCCGAGAAAGAGTATCGCCGTCCAGAGAAATATCCCGGCATAGACTATCCAAAAGACTGACTGAAGCCCCATGGTAAACGACCCGTGGCCGAAATCGAATAGCGAAGAGTAGGGGACAAAGAGCATGATGACAGGGAGAGAGACTACAAAGAAAAATTCGTCGAGGAAGAGGGTGGTCATCATCAGGGTGGTGGCTCTCCCAAGTTCTATGCCCTCGCGGTTGAGATAGATCATCCCTAACGCACTCCCCCCTACGGCTGAGGGGGTGACACATGAGGTGAATTCGCATAGAATATCCACCCGGATTGCCTGCTTCCAAGTGATCTGTCTGTCGGTGAGAGCCCTGAAACGCCAACTTAGCCCAAAGTCGCGCCCTATCATGAAGATCCATGCGAGGAGGATGCAGAGGATCACCCTCGTGTCGAAATGTATGCTATGCCAAACCTCTGGATTGAACTCGCTGTGAAAAAGCCATCCCACGACGGCAAGCCCGATGAGAATCGGGAGGAAGATCTTCCAGAGGAGTTTCAGCCTTTCACTCCGGGGTGATGCGGGGCGTGGGTCAGTGGCGGGTGGAGTCATAGCGTTGGATTATTTCATCGTAGACATTGATCACATCGTCGACCACCTCTTTCCAACTGCGTGAGAGAGAGCTACGTGCAGCTCGCCCGGCTTCAGTAAGTTGCTGGGGGTTGGAGCTGAGGCGGATAATGGCGTCGGCGTAGGCTTCGGCTGAGCGTTGGGTCAGGAAGCCGTTGATGCCATCTGTGATATGCTCAGAAGCGGTAGAACCTTCGAGCAGCAGCGAGGGGGTTTGCATTGCGGCTGCCTCGCGGACCACTAATGGTGCGTTGTCGTAGAATGAGGGGAAGAGGAAGAGATCCGAGCCGGCATAGAATCTGCGGAGGGTGTCGCGGTTGTCGATTACGCCGTGAAATTTTACTTTCTCACAGAGGCCGAGTCGCTCCACGAGTGCTTTCATTTCTTCAAGCGCATAGCCGGTGCCTATGAAGTTCATTTTGAAGGGAAGGTTGCCAAGGCGGGGGAGGGATTTCACAATGATATCGATACCCTTTTCCAAAATGTGCTGCCCCACGAAGAGAAGTCCTATCTCGCTATCGGCAAGACCTATGATTTTGCGGGATTCGCGGCGGTAGGCGGCGATGTCAGGGATCTTTTCGATGAGGTCGTTGCCATTGTCCATCACTCTGACCGGGCCAGTGTAGCCATACTCACGAAGGGTCTCCTCGACCGCTGCTTGTGGTATCCATACTTCCGTAGCTGAGTTGTAGAAGTCAAGGAGCCTCTTCATCTGATATTTCACAATCCACCGTGGTAACGACCGCTCAAGATCAGTGCGGTATTTTGAGTGGAAGGTGGTGATGAATGGTATTTTGTGGATTTTAGCCGCGTAGAGCGCCAGCCTGCCTGAGGAGAAGGGGCAATGAGCGTGGACTATACGGAAAGGTGTCTTCCGGATTTTTCTCCAGATGAACGGATCGAGCCGTGGATAGCCGTAGCGGTAGGGGTGACGATTGTATATCGGGAGGGAGAGATAGCGGTAGATGCGGAAGCTGTCCTTATCAAGGAGGTCGAGCTGAGCGGGATAATCAGGCGCCCAGGGGGTCACTACACAGACCTTCTTTCCTGCATCCACCAGCCATTTGCAATAGTTCTCAACGGTGAGTGTGACACCGTCGAGCACCGGGGGGAAGCTGTCGTTGAATAGCCCGTAGTAAAATCTCTCTTTCATCTCTATCTCTGAGTGCAAAGGATTGCGTTTTGTGCGAATAAATTACAAAATTAGCAAACTCGGCCGAAAAAGAGCAAAAATGAGGGGCTAAATTTTTTTCAAAATTTTCTCCGGATGATTTTTTTAGAGTCTGTAAATCTCATTTCCGGGTCAATAATTATAGCCTTTGGAGACCGTTTTGAACCGAGAAGGTCGCGAAATCTTTGGAGGAGGTCGGTGGAGGGAGTGTACGAGTCGCAGACTATCACTAACTCCTCGCCCCATTTCCGGCTGTGGCGCGAGGTGGCGTAGAAGTTAACACCGCGGTCAAAAAGTGGGGCTATCTCCTTCTCGATCTCCTCAGGTGAGATTTTCAATCCACCCGAGTTGATGATGTTGTCATAGCGACCTTTCCAAATGAAGGTTGTGGAGTCATGGAGTTCAACGAGGTCGTTGGTGGTAACGGTGCCAAAACTCATCTCCGGAGCGTGGACTGCAAGGCATCCGCGTTCATCTGTAGAGAAACTGAAGCCGGGGACTGCCTTGAACCTGCTGCTCCCGAGAGGGCGAAGGGCCACATGGCTGCAAGTTTCTGTCATCCCATAGGTAGCGTAGGCGTTGAGGCCGCTTGCCAATACTTCCTCCTCCAACTCCGGACGGAGCGGCGCACCACCTATTATTATATTAGAGATGCGGGTGCCACGTTTAGAGAAGCCGCTGTGCATATTGTTGGAAATGCGCCCTTCTGCGACAGCCTTCAGGACGCTCGTGACCTGGGCCGGAACAACAGGGAGCAGTGAGATTGGCCGGTCAATTTTGGGGATTGTCAATGATGATGAGGGCGGTTCACATAAAAGCGAACACCCGGCTTCAAGAGCGCGCACAATCTGCATCTTCCCGGCAATATAGTCAGGGGAAAGTGGAAGAAAAAGGAGCGAAGATGAGTCGAGATTGAAAAATTTGATCGTGGCCCGGGCGGAGCGGAGCATGTCAGTTTTCAGCAGACGGATCTCTTTCGGCACACCTGTCGATCCGGAGGTGTGGGCCACCACGTAGGGTTTCGGTGAGTTCCATTCCTCTACAAACCGCTCAGCTTTGGGGGTGAGTGTCATTTCCATGTCAAAGAAGGTAGTTTTCTCTCTCGCTGCGGATTGAAAGAGAGCTTTTCGCCTGAGAGCGAGAGGGGTGTCGACGGGATATTGTTGCTGAAGAGTTGGCCTGTCCCGAGCCCTTGCGGCAACGTGGGATTAAAAGTAGAGGTAAACTGGGCTATGGCGCAGAGGCCAATGTCTGATTCGAGCGCCGAAGTGATCCACCATCCGCATCCTCGTTCTCCAGCCAGGGATATCCACTCCCTGGTGCCTGAAATCCCTCCGCAGAGTGAAGGCTTTAACACAATATATCGGGGTCTCACCTCCTCAAGCATCGTGATCTTTGACTCCAAGGTGTTCAGCCCTATGAGCTCTTCGTCGAGAGCAATAGGTATGGGAGACTCTTGACATAGCGTTCTCATCAGTTCCCATGAGCCGGCCTTTACAGGCTGCTCAATGGAATGGATGGAAAATCGGGATAGTAGATTCAGCCGCTCGAGGGCATTTGAGGCATCGAAAGCACCGTTGGCATCAAGGCGCAGAGTGACTTCCGGGGCCTCATTTCTAAGGGCATCGAGAAGTCTGATCTCCTGCTCAAAATCTATACCTCCAATTTTTATCTTGATACAGGTAAAACCCATTTTGAGTTTCTCAGCTATCCTTTTGCGCATCAAATCAGCATCACCCATCCATATCAAACCATTGATCGTAAGTGAATCCTCACCACGACTCCAGGGGGTGTCGAAAAGGATGCCTCTTCCTCCAGAGCGGTAGTCGAGCAGAGCGGTCTCTACTCCAAACCGTATAGAAGGATAGTCTGCTAAAAGCTCCGGTGAGGCAGCATATTTTTCAATATCCCTACACACATTTTGGAGTACCTGCTCATAGTCAGGAAGGTCATCGCAACTTAGCCCTCTAAAAAGGGCCGCTTCACCAATGCCCCCTCCCGGAAGAGGTGAGGAATCATCATCGCAAATACAGATGAAATAGGTGTCCTTATGTTGCATCGACTCTCGCGATGTGACGGCGGTGAACCGGAAATCGAGTCTGTAGCGGCTCCAGTACGCTTTCATGTGGATCAGTTAATGAGTTGGCTTTCAACCGGGGAATTTCGGAAATTGGTCGAAGTCGGGATCCCGCTTTTCGAGGAAAGCATTTTTTCCCTCCTGGGCTTCAGCCATCAGATAATACATCAGCGTGGCATCGCCGGCAAATTCCATCATGCCCCGCTGCCCATCGAGTTCAGCGTTGAGGGCGCGTTTAATCATGCGTATCGCCATTGGAGAGCGACTGAGGATTGTCTCGCACCACTCCACAGTCTCATCCTCCAGTCTCTCAAAAGGAACTACCTTATTTACCATCCCCATTCTCTCAGCTTCCTCTGCTGTATATTGCCGGCAGAGAAACCATATCTCACGCGCTTTCTTCTGCCCTACGCAGCGGGCGAGATAGCTCGAACCGAAACCGGCATCGAAACTTCCAACTTTCGGACCTGTCTGCCCGAAGCGGGCGTTGTCCGACGCTATAGTGAGGTCGCAGACCACATGCAGCACGTGTCCGCCACCGATAGCATAGCCATTAACCATAGCAATCACCGGCTTGGGAATCGACCGGATGGCTTTGTGGAGGTCAAGGACATTCAGGCGCGGCACACCATTGTCGTCGATATACCCTCCTATTCCTTTCACCTTCTGATCGCCACCGGAGCAGAAAGCCTTGTCGCCGGCACCGGTCAGAATGATGACACCTATGTCGGAGGCTTCCCGGCAGTAGGCCATGGCGTCGAGCATCTCGGTGTTTGTCAGCGGGCGGAATGCGTTGTAGACCTGAGGACGGTTTATTGTGATTTTGGCAATCTTGCCATATTGCTCAAAGAGAATATCTTGATATTTCTTGATGGTTTTCCACTCTCGTTGCATAATTGTAGGGTTGAATATTTAGGGTTAATCTATCTGCAAAATTACACATTTATATGTTATTATGATTAAAAAGTTGGAAATTTGGCATTTTGCTTTGTATTTGTGTGAAAAATATGTAACTTCCCGAGTTTGACAGTTTTTATTGTAATGCACATATATACAGATAGTTACCGAT
>CAZUEY010000032.1:0-23436 GCA_964619395.1 uncultured Staphylococcus sp.
AAACCGCCCGAGGATTGTTGCTTTGTGCCTGTGATGTCGATTTTATATTTCGCCTGAACTTTATAAACATTTTGGGAGGAAAATTTGTTAATTCATCAAAATGGTAGTATCTTTGCAGAGGATTTGAGACCGAATTGCATGTTTAAAAATAAGATTGCATCGGGCTCGGCGATATATTGATTCATCGCAAACTGTCCACCTCCTTCATTCTCATTTACAGGTTTTAGTGCTTATTGCATCCCCATTGCCGGGAAGCATATATCAAAGCGACAGAATCCTTTCAACTACTCCCCTTTTTCACTCTGTCATCACTCACGGAATCTGCACAATAGTAGCCGGAGTGCTGTAATCTTCTCACTTCAAAACTATTTTTTCAACTATCCTTTCTTCTCAAATTCAGAATAAATCATCGGATTACATTAGGAGAATCAATGATCTTTCTGTAAAAGTCCTTCTTGATAATTATTAGAAGCTCTCAATTACACATTATTTATTATAGCTGAAAAAAGAGAACAAAACTCATCATTCTTTTTATGTACAGTTACTCAGATCTCGAAGCTATGGACGATGCGCAACTGCGCAGCGCCGCAGAAGCAAATGGTATTAAGAAAATCAATCTCAATGATAAAGTAGGCCTTATCTACGACATCCTTGACAAACAGGGATTGGATGCCGCAGCCGGCTATGTCGCCAATCCTTCAGAGGGCGACAAGAGAAAAAAACGTGGGCCTAAACCTAAAAAAACCGCTCAAGCCACCCAGGCAAAAGTTGCTGACCCGGCTGAGACTCCCGCAGCTGAACCGGCTGAAGCCGCTCCTCAGCCTAAACGCCGTGGACGCAAGCCCAAGCAGGTATCCGAGCCTACTACCTCTAACGAAAAAAAGCAGGAAGAGACAGCATCACCTGATGCCGCTCCGGTTGCCCCTGCTGCAGAAACCGCATCTGCTCCTCAGCCCGAGCTACCGGCTCCTGCAGTTGACGAGAAACCAAAGCGCCGCAGAGGCCGTCCGCCCCGCAATCCACAGCCTGAAGCTCAGGCTGTCCCATCAGCCGAACAGCTTCCCACTCTACCTGTCGTTGACACAGAGAAACAGGAGCACCCCATTTCGCTCCCCATGGCAACGGAAAATACACCGGCCGCTGATGAAGCTGCTACTTCCGAGGCTAACACGGAGACCCCTACCCAGGCCACTCCCGAGCGTAAAGCCCATGGCGTATTTATCCGCCCCGGCGCTCCCGCCCCTGACGAGATAGATGTGCAGGCTCCGGCCGAAGGCCAGAAGATTGAGAAGCCTAACCGCGACTCATCGTTTGGCTCCTTCTTCCCTCGCTCCTCAGGTCGCACCTTCGCCCCACGCTCGCAGCAGGAGAAGATGGCGCGTCCACTCCCTCCCCCCGCTCCTCAACAGTCCACAATAGTGCTCGGCGAACCCGGAATGGTGAAGCAGCAGCCTCAGGGCAAGAAAAACAAGAAAAACCGCAACAAGAATCAGCAGTCCGGGCAACAAACTCAAAACACACCTTACAACTTCGACGGTATCATCGAGACTACCGGGGTGCTTGAAATCATGCCGGAAGGTCATGGCTTCCTCCGCTCAAGTGACTACAACTATCTCGCCTCCCCTGACGATGTGCTCGTCAGCAAGGAGCAGATCAAGCAGTATGCGCTCCGCAGCGGTGATGTGGTAGAGGCTTCGATCCGTGCTCCGCGTGAGACTGACAAATATTTCCCCCTTAGCAGCGTAAAGAGCGTCAATGGTCGCAGTCCGGAATTTATCCGCGACAGAGTGTCGTTTGAGCATCTCACCCCACTGTTCCCAGATGAGAAATTTGACCTCACTTCCGGTCGATCCGGCAATCTATCGACCCGCGTAGTCGACATGTTCTCCCCTATAGGCAAAGGACAGCGCGGTCTCATCGTGGCTCCCCCAAAGACCGGTAAGACTATCCTGCTGAAGGATATAGCCAATGCCATCGCCGAGAATCACCCTGAGACCTACATCATGATCCTCCTCATCGACGAACGCCCGGAGGAGGTGACAGACATGAGCCGTAGTGTTAATGCCGAGGTCATTGCCTCGACCTTCGATGAGCCGGCTGAGCGACATGTCAAGATAGCTTCTATCGTGCTCGAAAAAGCAAAACGCATGGTGGAATGTGGTCATGATGTAGTGATACTCCTCGACTCAATCACCCGTCTGGCACGCGCCTATAACACATGCGCTCCCGCGTCGGGCAAAATTCTTTCCGGTGGTGTCGATGCCAATGCCCTCCAGAAGCCTAAACGATTCTTCGGCGCTGCCCGCAATATTGAAAACGGAGGGTCGCTCACAATCATTGCTACCGCTCTTACCGAGACAAGCTCCAAGATGGACGAGGTAATCTTTGAGGAATTTAAAGGTACCGGCAACATGGAATTACAGCTTGACCGCAAACTCTCTAACAAACGCATCTTCCCGGCTGTCGACATCATGGCCTCGAGCACACGTCGTGACGATCTCCTTCTCAGCAACGACACCCTCAACCGCATGTGGATCCTTCGACGCTTCCTCAGCGACCGCAATTCGATTGAGGCAATGGAATTCATCAAGGAACGCATGGAACGCACCTCAGACAACGAAGAACTCCTCCGCACCATGGGCGACTAAGAAATCACATATCCCCACGTTATAAAGATGAAGAGGCTGCATCTCAAATTTAGAAGCAGCCTCTTCATCTTTATAAATCAGAATGTTACTTCACCGGCATCTTTGCTATGCGGGCCTCGTGGCGGCCACCGTCGAAGGGAGTCTCAAGGAATTTCTCCACAATATTTATAGCTGTCACCGTGTCGATGAAGCGAGCCGGGAGCACCAGCACATTGGCATCATTGTGGCGGCGTGCAAGTTCGGCAAGTTCTACTGTCCAGCAAAGAGCCGCACGTATCCCCTGATGTTTATTGAGAGTCATCCCAATGCCATTGCCTGAGCCACAAAGGGCAATGCCGGGATAACATTCGCCAGACTCTACGGCCAATGCAAGCGGATGGGCATAGTCGGCATAGTCACAACTCTCTGAGGAGTAGGTGCCGAAATCCTTGTAAGCTATTCCCATTGACTCGAAATATCCTTCGATCACCATCTTCATTTCGTAACCGGCATGGTCGCTGCAAAAACCTACCGGCTTATTCTCTTTCAGTATCGACATGATTTACTAATCTATTTAAGTTTCGTTTGTAATAATTTTACTCTTCGTCATCACGCTGATGAAAGTGAAGATGATTCAGGGGCCTCATCAGATTGCAGAGACGCTGACTCCAGTACTCCCCAAAGTCCTCCTTCACGGCTGCGAGCGAGATTTGGATAGACTCGGTGGGTGCATCCTTGACATTCATCAAAAAGTTGTAGAGCACCTGAAAAAGGTCGGCGATCCCCTCTGAAATACTCATCCCTATAGGAGTCTCGGAATATTTCATATCCTCCTCAAAGACTTCGAGATAGATATCCTCCGGGCCAAGGAGATTTTCAACGCGCCGGCGGATGGAATCATAGTACTCCTCCTCGAGATAAGGGTCGATGGCGGCTTCTTCTGCATAGAGAGGGTCGATTTTCAGATCTGAAGCAGAGATGTAGAGTCGGGGCAGGAGGCGCACCATCGAGTCAACGAATTCTGAAGGCGTAGACTCCGCCACATTCTCCACAGCGCTGCAAAACTCGTTGCTCAGCGCAATGAATGACAATGAGTTAGGGCTTATTTCCATAAAGGTCGTTCTTTTTGATAAAATCAAACACTCCGTGGGGTAGGAAGTAGGACATATCCTTGCCTCGTGCAATTGCTTTGCGTATGAAGGTCGAAGAGATATCGGCCACCGGGGCATTCACAAGGTCGACGCCATCGTCGTAGATAGTACCCACAGGGTAGCCGGGACGAGGATAGACCAGCACTCCAAAGTCAGACATGATCGACTCCGAGTCCTTCCACTTGTCAAACACCTTCCAGTTGTCGCTCCCGATTATCAGCTTGAAATTTCGACGCGGATAGCGCTTGGCAAGATAGCGGAGAGTGTTGATTGTATATGATGGACGAGGCATAGAGAGTTCCACATCACATATATTCAACCCCTTAGCATCTTTAAGGGCTATTTCGAGCATTTTAAGACGCATGATGTCCGGAATCAGTTCGCTCGACTCATCCTTAAATGGATTAAGGGGTGAGAGGGTTAGCCACACCTCATCGAACCCGGCAAACTGCTGCATGTAGCTTGCCAACATCAGATGTCCGATATGGATAGGATTAAATGACCCTCCGAGTATTCCAATATTCATTTATTATATAATGAAAAAGTTACAATTCAGTTTTGGGACAGCCGCAGATATCAGGTAGAGAGAGAGTACGTCCGGGCTATTTACCTACAAAATCCTTTATAAAGTCGCTAACCATCTCCACAGCCGTGTCGATATCATCGTTGACCACTATGCGGTCAAATTGGTCTGAAAAAGTCAGCTCGTAGTCGGCCTTTGCTATCCTCTGCTCTATAGCCTCTGGGGAGTCAGTGGCACGACCTGTGAGACGGCTGCGAAGGGCGCTGATGCTTGGCGGTTTAATAAATATACTGAGTGCACGGGAGCCATAGAGTTTCTTTACATTTACACCACCCTTCACGTCGATATCGAGGATAAGATTGTGGTTTGCGCCGGTCACTCGCTCCACTTCGCTCTTAAGAGTGCCGTAGAATCTGCCGGGATAGACTTCCTCAAATTCCACAAAGGCATCTTCGGAAATCTTGCGCTGAAACTCCTCGTCAGAGAGAAAGTAGTAATTCTCACCATCCTTTTCCTCACCGCGCGGCGACCGGTTGGTTGCCGACACAGAAAACTGCAGATCCACCTCCCCGCGGCGAAGGAGTTCGTTGATTATTGTGGATTTTCCGGTGCCCGAGGGGGCAGATATGATTATGATTTTCCCATTCATAAGCAGCTCTTCTTTAGGAGAAATGAAAGCGATTTACAAAACATTGAGCACCTGCTCCTTAATCTGCTCAAGAAGATCCTTCATCTCAACCACGAGCTTCTGCATGTCTGCATGGTTGCTCTTCGAGCCGAGAGTGTTGATCTCGCGTCCCATCTCTTGTGAAATGAATCCGAGTTTCTTGCCTTGACTATTGTCAGCAGAGAGGGTTTCCATAAAGTAGTCGAGGTGCTGAGCCAAGCGCTGTTTCTCCTCGTTGACATCGAGCTTTTCTATGTAGAAAAAGAGCTCCTGCTCGAGGCGGCTTCGATCATAGTCAACGCCATGAATTTTTGCAAGTCCCTCCTCCATGCGCACCCTGATTTTAGCCACGCGTTCCTCTTCATATTTCGGCACCTCAGAGAGCAATTTGCGGATGCTATCAATTCTCTCGGTAAAAAATTGCTCCAACTTCTTGCCTTCGGCGCGGCGGAATTCCTTAAGCGAGTCAATAGCCTTGACAAGAGCCTCTCGCACGGCGTTGAGTTCATCCTCATCAGGTTCTTCCGCTTGCTGATTGGTCTTAATCACTTCCGGGAAGCGCATCAGCACTGTAAACCAGTCCTGAGGAAGAGCGATTCCCAACTCTGCCGATGTGGCCTCGATATCCTCCTTATACACTTTGATTAACTGACGGTTGAGCTCCGAAACTGACTCAGAACCAATTGCCTCCACACTGACTGTCAAGTCAATTTTGCCGCGCTCGAGAGCGCCTGCAACGAGATTGCGCATCTCAAGTTCCATGGCGCGCAGCGACGAAGGGATTCTCGTCGACATATCTACCTGCTTGCTGTTTAGCGACTTGAGCTCTACAGTTATTTTCTTTCCGGAAGTTTCGGCTACTGCTTTGCCATAACCGGTCATCGAGTACAACATAGGCATGCTATTTTTCTACAAAAATACAATTTTATCGCGATAATCTAAGGCTCCGATCAGCAAAATTTTGTGAGTTCGCCAATATGATATAATTTTGTAATGAATTTATCGGACAAGATATATGGCTGTAATCCTAAATATTGACACCTCCGGTGAGTATTGCTCTGTGGCACTGACTGCCGAGGGGATGGTGCTTGCCCATCAAGAAGAGGGTGGCGGGCGCAACCATGCCGCCCTTCTGAGCGACTATATAAAATATTGTCTCGACTTTGCCGCCGAAAAGGAGCTGAGCCTTGAAGCGGTTGCCGTGTCGATGGGTCCCGGGAGCTACACCGGGCTCCGAATAGGGCTCTCAGAGGCTAAGGGCCTCGCCTATGCGCTCGGCATCCCCCTGATCGGCATAAATACTCTAAAAATCATGTCTTGCCAGGTGATGTTTACCCGTGATCTGGAAGGGGATGAGATTTTTGTGCCGATGGTTGATGCCCGACGTATGGAAGTCTACACCGGAGCCTACGATTTTTCTCTCCTACCCATCATGGAGCAGCAGGCGCTCATCCTCGATGCCGACAGCTACAGCGATATTATCCACACCCACAGAAAGATACTGATGTTTGGCAGCGGTAGCGACAAGGCTCGCGATCTCATCAAGGCTCCCAACGTGGAGTTTATCCCCGACATCCACCCGCTGGCAATTGATATGATAGCCCTCGCCGAACAGGCTTACGCGCGACGAGATTTTCTTGACATCGCCTACTCAATCCCCAACTATATAAAGGATTTCCAGACCACCAAGCCCAAAAATCCGGTAATCCCAAATAAGTGAGGTGACCTGGACTACCTCGTCGATCCCCCCTTCTTATGGCAAAGACAGACTACAACGCATTGCGCCTAAAGCATCAGGCCGACCCTGAGAAGCTTGATGAGATACTTCAGGAGGAATGTAGGGAGAAGTGTGCGCAAAAGCTTCACGACACCCTCAGGTGCGAGTCGTTTCTTTTCCCCTCATTGGCTTTGGCGGAGATGGCGACCTCCGATGATGTGGCCGAGATACATGCGCATCTTATAGAACCCGGCACCACTCTGCTCGACATGACCAGCGGCCTTGGCATCGACACATTTCATTTTGCAGCCAGAGGAGTGAATGTCACTGCGATAGAATCTGATCCCGTGGCTTTCGACAAAATCTGTCACAATATCGACGCTCTATCCTTGTCCAACTGCCGTATAGCCAACGCTGACTCGATGAAATGGCTCAGGGAGAGCGATGAGAGTTTCGACACCATCTATATCGACCCGGCGCGCCGCGACAGCCGGGGACGTCACTTTTCGCTCGCTGAGTGCCAACCGGATGTGGAAGCGAACCTGCAGTTGCTTCTCAGCCGTTGCAGCAAGCTTATCATCAAGACCACGCCTATGGCTGACATCACCGAGCTCTGCCGCAGACTCGGGAGGGTGATATCGGTAAAAGTTATCGGGACGGTTAAGGAGTGTAAAGAACTGGTTATCATCTGTGCAGGTCTTTCTGACACCGATTACTCACAAGACGCTCCATACAACATAGAATCCATCACGGTAGGCCATCCCTCCTTTTCCTACCTCCCGGCGGAAAATCGCGCCGGTTCCATCATTCTCAGTTCCGGGATCACTCCCGGAGAGATTCTCTATGAGCCTTATCCGTCTGTGATGAAGGGGGGCGGTTTTGCAGCTCTCTCCCAACGCTTCAACTTGCCGCGCCTCCACCCCAACACTACTCTGTTTATTGGCCCGGAGGATTGGAGGATTGCCGATTTTCCCGGTGAGCAATTTGAGATTGAGGAGGTTATACCCTTTAACAAGAAAAGTGTGAAAGATTTCCGGGCACGCTACCCCAAAATCAATGTGGCAGTGCGAAATTTCCCCCTATCCGCTCCTGAATTGGCTAAGAAACTAAAGGTGTCTGAGGGTGGCGACAAGCGTTTATTTGGCGTCACTGCAACCGGCGACACCAAACTTCTGCTCGTCACCTCAATGGCGCTCTGAGGAATGGGGAAACCACATTTTCATGATCAAAACCAGGCTCTAAATTATCTCAAGATTAGCCTCAAGACGCTGGCGCACAACCTCATAAATCATCACGCCGGCTGCCACCGAGACATTGAGCGAACCAATGTTTCCAAACATGGGGATTCCGGCTCTCGTGGAGCACTGTTTGAGTGCCTCCGGTGAGATACCGATATCCTCAGCACCCATCACGATAGCTACCGGGTCGATGTAACTTCCCTCAGTATAATTGATTTCAGATTTCTCAGTGACCGCTACCACATTGTAGCCATTCTCGCGCAGAAATTTTGCAGCCCAGGCTATCGACGATACCCGGCAGACAGGGATATGGTGAAGAGCTCCGGCAGAAGTCTTGATGGCATCGCCTCCGACCGACACACTTCCATGCTCCGGAATCACAATCGCATCGACGCCGGCGCATTCACAAGTACGGGCAATCGCTCCGAAATTTCTCACGTCCGTAATCCCGTCAAGCATCACGATGAAAGGAAGTATTCCTCCTTCATAGAGTTCCGGAACGAGATGGTCAAGCCGGTGATAAGTGATGGCCGACATCATAGCCAGTGCGCCCTGGTGGTTCTTGCGGGTAATACGGTTGATGCGTTCCATAGGGACACGCTGAATCACCACTCTTGCAGTGCGTGCTTTTGCAATCAGCTCAGAGGCCAGATCGCCATGAGCATCTTTTGCCAGAAAAATCTTATCGATCTCCTTGCCGGCCTCGATAGCCTCTATCACCGCTCTCAGACCATAAATATAATCCGACTTTTCCATCTATCCTTTTTTGAATTTCTTTTGATTATTTTTTCTGTGAAAGCAGACTCCTTGCCGCAGCAAGCGCTGCTTCATCGACTTCACTGCCACTGAGCATTTCAGCCACCGATCTCACCCTCTGATCGTCGTTTAGGAGTGAAATGCGGGTGTGGGTGGCAGTTTCGTCATCCTCTTTATATACCTTATATTGATGATCGCCTTTCGAGGCTACCTGGGGGAGATGGGTGATGGCTGTCACCTGCAAGTCGCGGGATATCGCGAGCATCATCTCGCCCATCCTGTTTGCGACATCGCCAGAAACTCCGGTATCGATCTCATCGAAAATAATACTCGGCAGCTGCATGCGCGAAGCTATAATCGACTTCACCGTCAGCATCAACCTCGAGAGTTCACCTCCGGAGGCGGTTGCACCCACAGGCATAAGTGGTTGATTTTTGTTGAAAGCCACAAGAAGTTCTACCTTGTCGATACCTGTGGCGCTCATATCAGCCTCCTCGACCGTCATCTCGCAACGCAGATTTTTCATCCCCAACGGGAGGGCTAATTCGGTGAGTTTACTACTGAAGCGTTGAGCCTCGGCTTTTCGGCTCTCAGAGATCTCCATGGCTGTCTCCCTTGCAAGAGCCTTTGCCCTGCGGGCCTCTTTCTGAAGCTCCTCAATCACAGAGTCAGAGCTATCGAGTGCGTTAAGCCGAGAAACTATCTGATCCCTTATTTCGAGCAGATCATCCGAACTCTCCACATGATGCTTGTGGCATAGACTGTAGATAGTCGAGAGTCGCTCCTCAATTCTCATCAGATCAACCGGGTCGGCCGAAAGTCCTTCATCGAGATTCTTGAGAGTGGAAAGTATATCTGCAAGCTCTATCCTGACAGATTCGAGGCGCTCGCCGATGTTGTCGCCCGGTTGGAGAAGTTCCTCAAGGTTATCGCAAGCCGAAGCTGCCATGTCGACCATGGCAAGCGCTCCTGAAGAGTCGCCATCGAGCGCACCACAGGCTCTTGAAAGCGACCCCTTGATTTCAGTGAGATTCGACATCACCTCACGCTCGCGCTCAAGATCAGCCTGCTCACCGGGCAGGAGGTTCAGCTGGTCGAGCTGCTGGAGCTGATAGCGAAGATATTCTTCATCTTCCCTGGCCTTCTCGATTTTCATTTTGGCGACCTTCAGTCGCTTGACGGCATCACGAAGAGCGTTGAACCGCTCACGATAAAGCGCCAGTTTTTCACCGTTATCTGCCAGAGTATCGATAACGTCGAGCTGGAAATCAGGCGATGCGAGGAGCTGATTCTGATTCTGTGAATGAATATCTATAAGATAGAGGCTAACCTCGCGAAGCTTAGAAAGGGGGACGGGAGAGTCATTGACAAACGCCCTGCTTCTGCCGCCGGGTGATATCTCGCGACGGAGTATGAAGCGCTCGTCATCCCACTCTATATCCTCACGGCGGCAATATTCACGCAGAGATTCATAGTTGCCAACGTTGAATGTAGCTTCTATCACGCTCTTACTCTGAGGATTGCTCACCACCCTACTGTCAGCCCGCGCACCCAACAGGAGCGAGAGCGCTCCGAGGATTATGGATTTTCCGGCACCGGTCTCTCCCGTTATCACATTGAAACCGGGATGGAAATCGATATCTATACGGTCAATAAGCGCATAGTTGGATATGTGGAGTGTCTCAAGCACGTTGGAGTTTCTTTTTGTTATCTAAATATGAAATTTTGCGAACTAATATCTTATTTGACCTCACCCTTCTTTATCTCATCGAGCCTCTTCTGCTCAGTGGGATAAATGGCTGAAAGGATATCGTAGGCATGGGATCTCTCCTCAGCCGTACCCTTGGAGTAGACATTGACAAGCTCATCGAGTTTTGCATCCTTAAACATCGAGAGCCCAACCGACATTGGCGCAACCTTATGGACAGCGGCAAGGATGTCGAGCGACTTGTCGATGGTCTGCCTCCCCTTGTCAGGGCTTACTGACATCTGATCAAGTCCCTGGAGATGATATTGATAGTAAAGGTCGCGTAGAGAGCGGGTGGCGGGGTCGGTAAAAGAGGAAAGCACCGCAGCACGGTTTTTGGTATCCTCAAATGCGCGCCAACCGCTTTCGCCCGAAGACTGCCCCTGATGTACGATAGTCTCAAGTTTGCTGAAATAAGGATCGCCACCTCGTGGAGAAAAGGAGTCGAAGTCAACTGCCAGAATCAGATAGACGTAGAAGTTTAGAATCTGTGTCAACTGGCTCTCCATATTGGTCTCGGAATAAACCAGCGGCTCCCCCTGATTGTAGGTGAAATCGATTTTGGAATCCTGAAAGTTGATGAGAGTGGTGATATAGGATGAGTTGTAGACCGGTCTGACAGCTTGAATCTGGAGGGTACCCTCCATCTGACCGGAAGAGTCGTCGTACTTAGTTATATTGAAAAAGAGTGTACACTCGATTTTCTCATTAGGCGAAAATTGTGCCGAGGTCCAGTGAGTGGTGTTGATATATTCGCTAATCGCCTGCTGGAGCTGTTCGAAGATCGATTTGTTGCTCCCTTCCACCTGGTTGCTGTTGATTTCAACCCTGCAGTTTAACTCCTGGGCATAAACTTGCCCGAAGCTCCACGACAAAAGCATCAATAATAGGAGGAGAGTGCGCTTCATAGGGGGATGAAAAAATATTATTTTAGGGTAACAATTTCGTTGACAATATCGGTTGCGACCTCGCGCTTCGATTTCAGCGGGAAGCTTCGGGGGTGACCGTCGGCTTTCAGAAGTGTGATTTTGTTGGTATCAGTGCCAAAACCGGCTCCTTGATCCTTGAGAGAGTTGAGCACAATCATATCGAGATGTTTGCGTTCAAGCTTACCTTTAGCGTTGGCCTCCTCATGGTCTGTTTCGAGTGCAAACCCCACAAGGAGCTGGTCAGAACGCTTCATCTCACCAAGAGTAAGAGCTATGTCGGGATTCTTGACGAGTTTAATCTCAGTGAGTTCGTCGCGCTCTCTCTTAAGCTTATGGGTAGCCGGGGCGGCCGGGGCATAGTCAGCGACGGCAGCGCACATCACAGCAATATCCATAACAGGGAAAAGATTCTTGCACGCGTCATACATCTCGCGGGCTGACTCAACATCCACCACCTTAATATTACTATCGGAGGTTTTTACAGCCACAGGACCAGACACCAATGTGACCTCAGCACCTCTTGACGCAAATTCCTCGGCGAGCGCATAGCCCATCTTGCCGGTGGAATAGTTACCGATATATCTTACAGGGTCGATCTTTTCGCGGGTTGGGCCGGCTGTGATAAGCACTTTCTTCCCTTCGAGGTCACGCTTTTGAGCAAAGAAACTCTCCACACGACTCAATATAGCCTCCGGTTCCTCCATACGTCCTTTGCCGATGAGTCCGCTTGCCAGTTCACCACTTTCCGGCTCAATGATGATGTTGCCGTAGGAGCGAAGAAGAGCAATATTGGCTTGAGTTGAGGGATGAGCCATCATGTCGAGATCCATTGCCGGAGCCACAAACACTTGCGACTTGGCTGAGAGATAGGTGGTAATGAGCATATTGTCGGCTATCCCATGAGCCATCTTCCCAATGGAAGATGCAGTGGCCGGAGCTATCACCATGCAGTCAGCCCAAAGGCCGAGATCCACATGCGAATGCCATTCTCCGGTATTGGCCGTAAAAAATTCGCTTACCACCGGTTTGTGGCTCAAGGCCGAGAGAGTGACAGGAGTGATAAACTCCTTCCCAGCCGGGGTAATCACAACCTGCACCTCTGCTCCGGCCTTAATAAAAAGGCGCAGAAGACTTACGGATTTGTAGGCGGCAATACCTCCACAGATGCCGAGTATGATATGCTTTCCTGAGAGTGGGCTCATTTCATGGAGAGTTTAATGCGTGTGAAGCAGTCCTTGGTATTCTGAGCAAAATCGCCTTTGAGAATCCAATCGTAGTAACTGGGATCCTTGCGAAACACATCCTCAACAAGTTTTCCCTTATACTTCCCGAAGTTGACCACCGGGCGATCATTGTCGTCAAGGATTATTCTGCCCATGAAATCGACATTGCGGTTAGGGCTTGAGAATTTACTCAGTTCCTCCACATCATTGGGGAGATCGGAGTAGTGGTCGAGCTGGGCCTTGAGCACCTCATAGGTAGCGCGGGTGTCAGCGCCGGCATTGTGAGCATTGGGAAAGTCGCCCCCGCAGTAAAATCTATGGGCGGCAACGAGTGTGCGTGGTTCCTTCTTGTGGAAGATAGTCTGCACATCAATAAACCGCGACTTAGAGAAGTCAAACTTCACTCCGGCACGCTGAAATTCCTGGTCGAGCATCGGGACATCAAAGCGGTTGGAGTTGAACCCCGCTATATCACACCCTGTCATCTCAGCGGCAAGCGATTTGGCAATCTGACGGAAGGTGGGCTCTGAGGCCACATCTTCATCTGTGATACCATGGACAGCTGTTGCCGCCTCAGGGATATGCATCTCAGGGTTGACCCTGCGTGTCTTCTCCACTTCGCCCCCTCCGGGCATCACTTTAATTATCGAAATCTCCACGATGCGGTCGTGGAGAATATCGACACCGGTAGTCTCAAGATCGAAAAATACCAGTGGTTTTTTCAGATTAAGTTCCATCTGACGGATATATCAGTAAGGGTTAGAAGTCGTTGACATTCATAGGCATGAGCAGCATCGTCAGGGTGGTGTCAGCCTTATTCTCGGTAGGCACGATCACAACCGGACGCGATGGATCGGCGAGCTTGAAGATTATCTCATCGGTCCAAAGCACTCCGGCCAGTTCCGAAAGATAAGAAGAGCTGAAGCCAATCACCATATTGCTGCCTGTGAACTCAGCCGGAAGCGTCTCGACGCCCGAGGTATTATATTCATTGTCAGAAGCTTTGAGTGTAAGAGTCTCCGGTTCAATGCTAAATTTGATAAGACCGTGTCCTTCATCTACAAAGAGGCTCACCCGGCGCACGGCTGTGGTGAATGAGTGACGGTCGAGGGTAAGGGTAAAGGGATTGTTTTCCGGGATTACGCGCTTATAGTCAGGGAAGCGCCCCTTCACCAGACGGCTCTCGAAGGTGAAAGTATCGGTCTCGAAGGTGACACCTGTCTGCTGGTCGAATTTCACAGTCACCTCTTCGTCGCGAGTAAACACGCTGCGGAACACATTGGTTGACTTATTTGGCAGAATGAAGGCCCCTTCGATGCCGGGAGCTATGCTCGAATCCTCAAATCTCACGAGTTTATGGGTATCGGTAGCTACAAACACAAGTTTATCAGGCTGTATATCCCAATACACACCCATCATCTGCGGACGCAGCATGTCGGTGCCGGCGGCAAACGAAGTGAACTCAAGGCCGCGCAGAAGTGTCGAACCGGCTACCTTGAACTCAAGCAACTCAGTGCTCTTCTCACTCTTGTCGAGGTGAGGATACTCAGCGCCGGGAAGCCCCATGAACTTGTAGGAGCCGGCAGGGTGGGTCATTTCGATTGCGAGTGTCTCGTCGTCAATCTCAAAGCGCAGCTCCTGCTCAGGCATAACCCTTAAAAGTTCCACTATTCGGCGGGCATCGATACAAAACTCACCTTCCCCTTCCACATCCATGATAGGGATACGGCCGCAGAGGATATTTTCGCCATCGCAAGCGGTGATTGTGAGCACACTACCCTCTATTGTAAAGAGAAAATTATTCAGAATTGTGAGGGCGTTCTTAGCATTTATCACTTTGCTCACAGAGGATGTGAAATTATGAAGTGTCTTACTGGGAACTGTAAATTTCATAGGTCTAAATGATTTGAGTTTTTATAACACAAAGATAAAACAAAAATTCTCAACCTCAAAATTTCCTCCACCCCACCCCGCTAAAAAATTATCCAAAATTACTTTGCCACGCAACACCAAGCCATATCAGGAAACCTCGTCAGGAACTCCCCCGGATTTTAGCGCTGACAATTATCATTTGACGGTCTCGTGGAAGCGGATTTTTTCGTAACTTTGCATGAGTTTTTAGGAAGCATCCTTATTGTTTGAAATATGTGGGTAGTTCTTGCTGTAGTATCGGCTCTTTGTCTCGGGTTCTATGATGTGATGAAGAAGTTGTCGGTGGACCGCAACAGTGTGCTGGGAGTGCTGCTCCTCAACACGGTCTTCGGATCTCTATTCATGCTCCCTTATATTATCTATGGTATTGTCCACGGCAACTACGGCCTCGGCAACAGTCTTGAAGGACATGGTGCGATACTGATAAAATCAGGCATCGTGTTGTCGTCGTGGCTCTTAGGCTACGCGAGCATCAAGCACCTTCCGCTTACAATCCAGGGGCCTATCAATGCCTCGCGTCCGGTGATGGTGCTCGTCGGGGCGCTGGTGATTTTCGGCGAAAGGCTCAATCTGCTGCAATGGGTTGGTGTAGTGCTTGGATTTGTGTCGCTCTATTTTATAAGCCGTGTAGGAGGTCGGGAGGGGCTCTCCATAAAGTCAAACAAATGGGTTTGGCTCGCAATTGGAGCTACTGTTATGGGGGCGGTGAGTGCGCTCTACGACAAATATCTCCTCACCCGTTTCGAACCGCTCGAGGTACAGGCATGGTACTCCTTCTACCAGATGATTATAATGGGGATCACGGTTGGTATAATACTCCACGGCTCTACCGGGGGCACCCCTCTTCGATGGCGCTGGACCATACCCCTTATTTCCCTCTTCCTCACAGTGGCCGACATAGCCTATTTCTACAGTCTGAGGATGGATGGATCGATGATTGCCGTTGTGTCTATGATACGTCGCGGGAGTGTGATCGTATCATTCTTCTATGGTGTGATTGCGCTCCACGAAAAGAATATCAAGCTGAAACTCGTCGACCTCTCAATTCTGTTGATCGGCCTGGGATTTCTCGTAGTAGGCAGTCTTGAGTGATGAATTCTTGCCCAAGAGTGCGGCAGTAGCTTTAGAGAATCGCAGTTTGGTTTTCAGAAGGGGGAATGAGAGGGTAAGGATAGCACTATCTGTGATGTCGGCATGAATATCGGTATCAATCGAGTCAAAAGTCGAATCGATCCATTGCAGGTCGAAGTGGTCGCGGAAGATGGTAGGCTTCAGTCTCCCCTTGAGCATGCCCGGCCTCCATTTATTGGCTAATGTTATGGCACCATCGAGATAGATGATATCGTAGCCCGAGCCACTATCGCTTTTGACAGTTGCCAGAAGGTAGCGCCCTCCGGGATGCGCATAGCGCGTGTCGTTCTCCCGGTCAAGATATTGCCAAAATCCTTCGGCGGGGTCAATCGACTGACTAAATCGTTCCCTTAGCTGTTCGAAGGAGTAACCGGTGTCGAGATGCTCCTCGGGGTCAAAACTTTTCTCAGTCACCAAAGCCGCAACATCCATACGCCCCTTGCTCCAGAGAGTGATCTTTTCAGGCGTAAAGGGGAGATCGCTCTTGAGGAGCATTTCAGGTTTACTCCCCCCTCCCGTCACCTTAATTGTATGATTTTGGCGCGAAAATGAAATATGGAGAGAGTTGAAACTCCCTGAGGAGGCTGCAAATTTCTCAGACACAGCCTCGGCGAGCTTTCCCCGGCGAGAATTGAGGGTGACGAAAGTAAGACGTCGATCGAGGATGTCACCAAAATCGCTGTTGCCGTGGCGCACTGAGAGTGAGAGTGTATCCCCTTCGCCTATAAGCTCCACACCCCAATATGCAGCTGCAAGTCCGCGTCGCTCCTCGATGCCTTGCATCGCCACCCGCAGGTCGATGTCAAGCTGCTCCACAGATTGGGTGATTTCATCGTCTTCAAAAATCACTGTCGAACTATCTGTCAACTGAAAAGGTGTCTCAAAATAGTTTCTGACAGAGCGTTCAAAAAGCCTCTCCGCAAGAGAATGTGCGGGGGGAAGAGTTGCAATTACGACCAAAAGCAACTGTAGCACCGGTGTTTTAAAGACAGGAATTTTCATCGCTTGTCAATATTTCCTTCGTAGTAGTTGATGAATGCACGGTTGACAAACTTAATGCCCCCCGGTGTGGGATAATCGCCGGAGAAATACCAGTCTCCCGGGCAGTGAGGAATTGCATCACGCAGCCCCTCGAGGCTCTGATATATGATTTCTACCTCGGCATTGATATCGCCGTCGGCAGTAAGCATCTCGGCAATCTTCCTTGAGATTTCCTCGTCGGTAAAGGGGTGATAGACAGCCTTTACACAGTTTTTCAATTCAATATCGAGAAGACCTTCCTGAGCTTTGCAAGCTTGGTAGACCTCGTCGAGGAGATGACCTCTCCCCTGCTCTTTAAGGAGTGCAACCGCCGCCCGGAAGGCTATAAATTCGCTCATTCTTGACATGTCAATCCCATAGCAGTCAGGGTAGCGCACCTGGGGGGAGGAGGAGACGACAACTATTTTCTTGGGGTGGAGACGGTCGAGCATCTTAAGGATCGACTGTTTCAGAGTTGTGCCGCGCACTATACTGTCGTCGATCACCACCACATTGTCCTCAAAGTTGCGGACAATCCCGTAGGTAACATCGTAGACATGTGCCGCAAGGTCGTTGCGCGACTCCCCCTCAGCAATAAATGTGCGGAGCTTTATATCTTTCAGCACCAATTTTTCTATCCTGAGATTTCGCTCCATCACCTGCGAGAGCCGCTCGGGGGTGAGATTGCCGGAGGATGCACAACTTAGTATTTCCCGTTCTTTCAGCCGGTTGAGTTCGCTGTCGAGACGGTCTACCATGCCGATAAAAGCCACTTCAGCTGTGTTGGGGATGAAGGAGAACACCGATCGCTCGAGGTCGCCACCTATACTCTTCATGATGGCAGGCACCACGTTTCGCCCCAACTGCTTTCGCTCACGGTAGATCTCGGCGTCGCTTCCTCTGGAGAAGTAGATCCGCTCGAAGGAGCAACGGCGGTTTTCGCCTTGACCGAGAATATCCTTAATTCTGAAGCGACCTGATTTATCGACTATCAAAGCCTCACCGGGCAGCAGCTCCTTCACCTCTTTGCGGGGGATGTTGAACACTGTCTGGATCACAGGGCGCTCTGAGGCAACGACAACTATCTCATCATCCTTATAATAGAAAGCGGGGCGTAAACCATGGCTGTCGCGGAGGGCAAAGATATCACCGGAGCCGGTGGCGCCACATATCACAAAGCCACCGTCCCAGTCGTGGGCACACGATTCAAGCACACGAGCTACATCAAGATTATCCTCTATCGTTGCTGTCAGCCTCCGGCCCGAAATAGAATCGCGATACTGCCTGTGGATACGATGATTTTCCCTGTCGAGGGCATCGCCAAGCTGCTCAAGGAGCACCACGGTGTCGCTGTAGATGCGAGGGTGCTGTCCGCACTCCACAACCTTGTCAAACACCTCCTCGACATTAGTCATATTGAAGTTGCCACACATCAAGAGGTTACGCGAACGCCAATTGTTGCGGCGAAGGAAGGGGTGGCAGTATGAAATACCGCTCTTGCCGGTGGTGGAGTAGCGGAGATGTCCCATATAGATTTCACCCAGGAAGGGAGCGTAGCGCTCCACCCACCCGGCATCATGGATGTTGATCTCGGCTTCGGCTATCTTATGGTTTACGGTATCGAAAATCTCCTGAATGGCATCCTTTCCCAATGCCCTCTCGCGAAAGAGATACTCATTGCCCGGCACGGAATTCATCTTCACCACCCCGATGCCCGCCGCTTCCTGCCCGCGGTTGTGTTGCTTCTCCATCAGGAGATAGAGGCGGTTGAGAGCGTAGGTGTAGCTTCCATATTTCTCTTTATAGTAGGCAAGTGGCTTGAGCAGACGTATCATAGCCACACCACATTCATGTTTGAGAGGTTCCATTTCGGGAGATTAGGATAATATGAACTTAATTTGAAAATTCTTTTTGTTACAACTTTTTAAAGGCCATGACGCGCACCCTCCGGAGATGAATGCACGTCAAAGCAATTAGAGGCTGTCACCACAATATGAAATAGTATCGTGGCGACAGCCTCTGAAGTCTATGAATAATCAACGGATAAAGAGCAATTCGCGGTATTTGGGCAGAGGCCACATCTCATTGTCGACCATAAGCTCAAGCTTGTCGATATGATAACGGATGGTCTCGAGGCAGGGCGCCACATCCTGAGAGTAGGCGATAGCTTTTTCACGTTCACTCTCAATCTTGTTGGCTTTCTTGCGGGCATTGACCATATTGGCAACTTCCTCCTTGATCACTGAGCAGTGGTCCATGATTTTCTCTACAGTGACGGCATCCTGCGCTGAAAGCTTCTCACCCTTCTCGCCGGGGAAGAGCTGGCGGATCTTCACCATGTTGTCGAGAAGAATTGAAAGATAGCGTGTTGCAACAGGAATGATATGGTTGATGGCAAGGTCGCCGAGCACACGGGCCTCGATCTGAATCTTCTTGGTATACATCTCCCACTTCACCTCGTTGCGGGCCTCGAGCTCCACATGGTTCATCACACCTGTCTTGCGGAACATCTCAACCGACGAGGGTCGCAGGTAGGCATCGAAGATAAGGGCGGGATTGGTCTCGCAGTCAAGGCCACGGCGGGCTGCCTCTTCTTTCCATTCGTCAGAGTAGCCGTTGCCATCGAAGTGGATAGCCTCAGAGTAGAGCAGCAGAGCCTTGATTTCGGCAAGAAGAGCGTGCTGGAGTTCTTCGCCTGCTTCCAGACGGGAGTCAACTTTCTGCTTGAAGTCGGCAAGCTGTTCAGCCACTGCAGCATTGAGGGCTATCATGGCGGAAGCACAGTTGGCGCTCGAGCCTACGGCACGGAATTCAAAACGGTTACCGGTGAAGGCAAAGGGTGAAGTGCGGTTGCGATCCGTATTGTCAATCATCAGCTCGGGTATCTCTGTGACTCCGAGATCCAACTCCTCTTTGCCTGCGAGCTCGATAAGCTCATCCTTGTCAGAATTTTTGATTTTGTTGAGGATGTCGGCGAGCTGGCTACCGGTAAAAATCGAGATGATAGCGGGAGGAGCCTCATTGGCACCGAGACGATGGGCATTTGTGGCTGACATTATCGAGGCTTTAAGCAGCGCGTTGTGGCGATGGACGGCAGCCATGACATTGGCCACGAAGGTGATGAACTGAAGATTCTCTTTCGGGGTTTTGCCGGGAGCGAAGAGGAGAGTGCCGGTGTCAGTGCCGAGACTCCAGTTGTTGTGCTTACCCGAACCATTGATGCCGGCAAACGGCTTTTCATGGAGGAGCACACGGAAGTTGTGGCGACGGGCCACCTCAGCCATAAGCGACATCAGCAACATATTGTGGTCGTTGGCAAGGTTGGTTTCCTCGAAGATGGGGGCAAGCTCAAACTGGTTGGGAGCCACCTCGTTGTGACGGGTCTTAGCAGGGATACCGAGTTTGTGGGCTTCGATTTCAAGATCGAGCATAAAGGCCTCGACACGTGAGGGGATGGCACCGAAATAGTGGTCCTCAAGCTGCTGATTCTTGGCTGACTCGTGACCCATGAGTGTGCGACCGGTGAGCACCAGGTCAGGGCGAGCCGCATAGAGAGCCTCGTCGACAAGGAAATATTCCTGTTCCCAGCCAAGGTTGGAGATGACATGCTTCACCTCGGGGTCGAAATAGCGAGCCACTGCGGTGCCCGCCTTGTCAACTGCCGAGAGAGCGCGGAGCAGAGGAGTCTTGTAATCAAGTGACTCACCTGTATATGAAATGAATATGGTGGGAATACAGAGGGTATTGTCCATCAGGAAGGCGGGCGATGAGATATCCCATGCTGAATAACCGCGAGCCTCGAAAGTGTTGCGGATACCGCCGTTGGGGAAGCTGGAAGCATCGGGCTCCTGCTGCACGAGGAGCTTGCCGGAAAATTCTTCTACGATACCACCTTTGCCGTCGTGCTCCACGAAGCCATCATGCTTCTCTGCGGTAGTCTCGGTCAGGGGCTGAAACCAGTGGGTGTAGTGACGTGCGCCATTGTCGATGGCCCAGCGTTTCATCCCTTCGGCCACACTGTCGGCTACTTTACGCGAGAGGGGCTGTTTGTTGTCTATAGCATTGATGAGCGCCTTGTAGGTGTCGAGGGGGAGATACTCAAACATCTTTGCGCGGTTAAACACTTTACAACCGTAATATTCCTGCGGACGTTCCTTGGGGATTTCCACTGGCACTGCCTTGCGGTTTGAAGCCTCTTCTACTACCTTAAATCTGATTGACATAATCTGTTAGGAAGTTAATTGGTTTATATTTTTTGATATTATATTCTGATTTTTTTGAAAAATTTCCAACCGGATGGTAGCTCACTCAGAGGTGAGTCGCTCCACACATCGGAGGGTGTTTTCGTGGGTGTTGAAAGCCGTGAGGCGGAAATATCCTTCGCCCGAGGGGCCGAAACCGCTACCGGGGGTACCGACTATGTGGTAACGCTCGAGAAGATGGTCGAAAAATTCCCACGAAGTCATCCCCTCAGGGGTCTTGAGCCAAATATAGGGGGAGTTTACACCTCCTACCACCTGATATCCGGCTTTCGTAAGACCCTCACGGAGCATACGTGCGTTTTCGAGATAATAGTCGATGGTCTCGCGCACCTGTCTTTGGCCTTCAGGGGTATAGAGCGCTTCGGCGCCACGTTGGGTTAGATAACTTGCACCATTGAATTTGGTTGTCTGCCGGCGACGCCACAGTCCGTTGAGCGCCACTTCTTTCCCTTCGCTATCAACCCCTTTCAGCTCCTTGGGCACCACGGTGTAGCCTAAGCGGATACCTGTGAAGCCTGCAGTCTTTGAAAAGCTTCGGAACTCTATCGCCACCTCCCGCGCTCCCTCTATCTCATAGATCGAGTGAGGGACATCCTCCTGACGGATGTAGGCCTCGTAGGCAGCATCGAAGAGCAGGAGGGCACCATGTCGGCAGCAATAATCCACCCATTCTTTCAGCTGCTTACGAGTGAGGGTGGTACCAGTAGGATTGTTTGGATAACAAAGGTAGATCACATCCGGTTTCCCCTTGGGAAGCGCCGGAACAAATGAGTTTTCAGCCGTGCAAGGGAGATACTCAATCTTGTCCCAGCAGCCGTCGTCACCAAGCTCACCGGCGCGTCCGGCCATCACATTTGTATCAACATAGACCGGATAGACCGGGTCGGTGACGGCAACACGGTTGGCAGTCGAGAGTATATCGCCAATATTACCGGTGTCGCTCTTAGCTCCGTCGCTCACGAATATCTCATCAGAGGATATCTCTATCCCTCGCGCACGATAATCTTGCTCTGCTATTTTTTCAGTCAGGAAAGAGTAGCCCTGCTCCGGTCCGTAGCCATGGAAAGTGGTGGCTTCGGCCTCATCGTCGACCGCACGGTGGAGCGCTTCGGTAACAGCTTTGCAGAGCGGGCGGGTCACATCCCCTATCCCCATGCGTATCACTTCCACACCGGGGTGGGTCTCCTCATAGGCTTTCACCCTGCGGGCCACCTCGCTGAACAGATAAGATGCCGGTAGTTTTGTGAAGTTATCGTTGATGTGAAACATTGTTATTATCTTTTTCTTTACCTTTTTTGAAGCGAAATTGAATCCTATTTGATTTTTTCGGCTCTCCGGATCGAGGAGAGGGTTGCAAAGTTATGCGACTTAGTGACAGCTCAACGTTGTCGGTAATAATTACCCTCAAACACTTCGGTAGCAGTGCCGGTCATGCGGATATGGTTGTCGAGACCCCACTCAATCCTCAGATCTCCTCCGCGCAAATGGATGACGACATCTCTGCCGCAGCGACCTGTCAGAGCGGCGGCAGCAGCCGAAGCACACGCTCCTGTGCCACAGGCAAGGGTCTCTCCGGTACCCCTTTCCCATACTCTCATGCGCATCTGAGAAGGGGTGAGCACCTCAATAAATTCAATATTAGCCCTGTCAGGCCATATCTCATGCTTCTCGAGCTCAGGACCGAGAGTGTCGAAATCTATATCGTCAAGACTATCTACGAACACCACTCCGTGGGGATTGCCCATCGATACGGCTGTAACCTTCACAGGCCCTTTCGTGGTCATAATCTCCTGCTCTATCATGGTAGCGTTTTGGCAGCTCACAGGGATAGCCCCGGTGGCAAATTCAGGCTCTCCCATATCTACCGTCACACTCTCCACCTCACCGGTAGCGGCGCTTATATTAAGCGACAAAACCTTGATGCCCGAAAGGGTTTCAAGGTTTATTTCCTTCTTGGAGGAGAGGCCGTGGTCATGGACGTAGCGGGCTATGCAGCGGGAGGCATTGCCACACATACGAGCCTCCGAACCATCGTTGTTAAACATCCTCATCTTGAAGTCGGCCACTTCTGAAGGACAGATGAGAACTATCCCATCGCCCCCAACTCCGAAGTGCCGATCGCTCATCTCCACGGCAAGTTCCGGCAGGTCGGCCGGCTCCGAATGCATACAATTTATATATATGTAATCGTTGCCTATACCATGCATCTTGGTGAATGGTATCACCTTTGGCGCTTTTCTTTCGGCTGAGGTCATTTTGCTGCGCTTGCTGACGCGAGTGATTTTCTATCGTCTGCGCTGCAAAGTTAAGCATTTTGCTACAAAAACAACTCTTTTTCAAACATTTTTTCAACTTTTTCTCAACATTTTGTCACTTTCAGCCATTTCACACTATTTTTTCGCTATTTTTTCCACATCTACATTCTCGCAATTACCACATAGTACAGTAGTACTTTCCATTTAGAGCCCATTCGATAAGGAATGTTAACGCTGGGGTCGCATATCCTCGAGGGA
>CAZUEY010000033.1:0-12510 GCA_964619395.1 uncultured Staphylococcus sp.
GCTCAATGGCTGACCGCCTCAGCGTTAACATATATTATGGGACAGGCTCTAAGAGGTAAGTTATTATTTTATTGAATAAATTTGTATTTTTGCGGGGAGATGGCTTCGGGGGTGAGATTTCCCGCTTATGTAGGTCACTCCTAACTATCAATGCTGACTATTAAGACGCGAAATTTATGAGAAGTTTGGTAAATTTTCTGGCGGTGGTGGCTGTGGCGCTGCTGCTTGGGGCTTGCTCTAAGGAGAGCGGGCTGCTTGAGAAGATTCCTGCTGATGTTGAGCAGGTGAGTGTGGTAAGGCTTAAATCGCTCCTCGAGAAGATGGGGTATAAATTTGAGGGTGAAACCGTTACAACACCGGCCGGGATGAGCGGTTTGCTCAGCGAGCGCTTCACGGAGCTACTCGGACGCCTGGATGGCAAAAATCTCTGCGACATCAATGAGATAGTAGTTGCGGTGAAGGCCGACAAGGTGTATCTCTGCACCCCGGTCAGCTCTGAGGAAGAGTTTGTCAAAGCTACAGCCGAGGATATAACGTGGGGTGACGATAAAGATGGGTTCAAGATCGGAAAGGTTGACGGCACTACCTTCCTTCTTGCCGCCAAGACCCTGTGGGTGATACCCCCGGCGGCTTCGTCACCCTCCCGCGACCTGACCGGGGAACTGAAAACGTTTATCAAAAGCGCCGAGAAGAGCAGCGTAGGGGGCCTGGATGGTGTCAGCGGTGCGCTCGAGGGGGCTGATCTGGTCACCATGGCTGTAAACTACAATGTTCTTGGGAAGAAAGCGCCTGAGGCCGATGCCAAGACAGCACAATGGCTTGTGGCGGCTATGGATGAGAAGGATAATAAGATATTGGTGGAGACAAGCCTCATGGAGGGGGATGGCACGCCGGTCAATTTCCCCGGCGTCAAGCCGGTCAATCCTGCTGTTCTGGCCTATATCCCCGGGGATATGGACTTTGTGGCGGCTATGGGTATCACGCCTGAATTTGACTGGGAAATAGTGGGGCAACTGGTGCGCCGGAGCGGCGACTTCAGCGTGATGTCGATCTGGTCGATGGCGCTCCCCTTTCTGAGTTCCATAGACGGCACATTGATGATTGCCTTAGCTTACGAGGGGAACTTCCCGACCGATCCCGGTGATCTCGCCGATGGAAACTTACGCTTCATCGCCATGGCCCATCTTAGCCAGGAGAAGATCGACCGGCTGCTTGACGATATCCGCACCATGCTCTTCAGCTCGGGGATGCCTGTTCCGGAGCCGAAGGATGGTGTGATGCACATTCCCTACTATGGGGGCAGCGTCTATTTAGGGAACGTCGACGGCTACTTCGGAGTGTCGAACTTCCCCTTCCGTGCCGACAATCAGAACGAACTGGCACCCCTCTTCGAAGGAAAGAACGGGGCGCTGAGCCTCGATCTTCCGGCGGCGACTCTCTTCTCCATGAGCGAGCCCGGAGTAAGGCTCCGGGCCAATATGCAGTGCGAGGATTCAGGGGCGAAGATGACTCTCGAACTCACCGGGACGGATAGACCTATATTTGAGATGTTGCTCAAGATGTCAGGCTTGATATGATAGAGAAAATTATACTTCGGCGGCTGCTGCCGGCGGTGTTCAGCGAGAGCCGCAACGAGCCGCCCGTGAGCCTCTCGGAGCTGTGGCTTGCCGAGGAGGTGACCTTTGAGCGGGGCAACCGATATATCATCGAAGCTGAGAGCGGCACAGGGAAGTCGAGCCTCTGCTCGTTTATCTATGGGAGTCGCGACGACTTCGAAGGGGAAATACTCTTCGACGGGCGCACATCGCGGTCGCTGACGATAGGCCAATGGTGTGAGCTGCGGCGGCGGGCGCTGGCGTGGCTCCCCCAGGAGATGGGGCTGTTTCCCGAACTGACAGTCAGGGAGAATATCGACATCAAAAACCGCCTGACGCGCTTCCGCTCCGAAAGCGAGATTGCCCATATGCTCGCCCGGCTGGGGCTCGAGGCCAAGAAGGATGCCCCCGTGGGGCGCCTCTCTGTGGGGCAGCAGCAGAGGGTGGCCATAGTGCGCGCGCTCTGCCAACCCTTCGACTTCATGCTGCTCGACGAACCCGTCAGCCACCTTGACGCCCGCAACAACACCGTGGTGGCAACGCTGATTTCTGAAGAGGCCACTCGCCAGGGAGCCGCCGTCATCGCCACCTCCGTAGGCAACAAGATATCATTTCCTGACTACCAACTTCTAACCCTCTGAGCGCAGATGATGGCAAAGAATACACTTTGGCGCCTGCTGCGGCGCAATATAAGCGCCGGACAGATCGCCGGCTATGCACTTGCAAGTTTCGTGGGGCTCACCATAGTGCTCACAGCCTTACAGTTTTATCGCGACGTCACCTCTGTCTGGGATGCCGACGACTCCTTCATCACCAACGATTTCATCGTCATCTCGAAGCGAGTGCCCGGCGGGGGCGCGCTCTTCGGGAGCGCCGGCGAGGCCACCCGCTTCAGCCGAGGAGAGATTGAGGAACTCGCGGGACAGCCGTGGGTGAAGAATGTCGGGGAGTTTGAAGCTGCGGACTTCAATGTCTATGCCAAGGTGGAGATGGGGGGCGCCTCTATGGGCACCGCACTCTTTCTCGAGGCAATCCCCGATGAGTTTTTCGACATCCGTCCCCAGGGGTGGGACTATGAGCCGGGGAGGTCGCCCTACGTGCCCATAGTGCTCTCCAAGGAGTATCTCTCGCTCTACAATTTCGGGTTTGCGACGTCGAGGGGGATGCCTCAGCTCTCGGAGGAGCTGATAGGGATGGTGCCGCTGAAACTCTCGCTGAGCGGCAATGGGTCGCAGGAGTGGGTCGATGCGCGCATCGTGGGGTTCTCGTCGCGTCTCAACACTATAGCGGTGCCCCGCCAATTTATGGAGGCAGCCAATGCAAAATTTTCCGAGAACCCCTCGCAGGAGCCTTCACGCCTGATAGTGAGGCTCGAACGCCCCGGCGACCCTGAGGCCGAAAACTACCTGAGCGCGCATGGCTACGAGACTGCCACAGACCGCTCGGCCAATGGCAAGACTGCCTATTTCCTTTCGATCGTCACTTCGATAGTAGTGGCCGTAGGGTTGATTATCAGCCTGTTGGCATTTTTCATTCTCCTGCTGAGCATCTATCTGCTGCTACAGAAAAATCGCGAAAAGACGCGCACACTTCTGCTGCTGGGGTATTCGCCGCGGCAGGTAGCGACTGTCTATCATTATATTGTGCTTTCAGTCAACGCATTAGTACTTATAGGAGCTATAGTAGTGGTGGCCGTGGGGTCAAACTTCTGGCGTGGCCCACTTGCGGCGCTGGGAGTAGAGCCCACCTCGATATGGCCTGTTGCCGGTGTGGGGTTAGTATTGATGCTGCTGATCACCGTGGCCAACCTCCTCGCTATCAACCGTCGCATCCGCGCCGAATTTTGAGCCTCCGGGTAATGAACCTTACCTGCGCCGGCAAACGGCTCCGAATTAACAAAATTTATTCAACTTTGGGCAAGTTTAGAGCGAGGCGGTTTGACGGAATTGAAAAATTGTCTAAATTTGCAGATTAGATATATTCGGATAATGAAAGTCAAGATACATAGCGAGGGTATCAACATACTGATAGTTGTGATGGTGATAATGATCGTCATCAATCTGTCAGCGTGGATGTTTATCCGTCCGGTAGCTATCCCCTGGACTTTCACCATTATCTCCGCGGTGCTCTACGGGCTGATAGTCAACTTCTTCCGCTCGCCCCGGCGCGCCTTCCACGGCGATCGCCGCAATGTGGTGGTGAGCAGTGTCGACGGCACCGTAGTGGCGCTTGAGGAGGTTTTCGAGCCGGAAGTGCTCCAGCGCAAGGTCAGGATGCTGTCAGTGTTTATGACGGTGTTCAATGTCCACGCCAACTGGTTTCCGATAGATGGCGAAGTGCTGATGGTGCGCCACCACAGAGGTCGCTTCCTGAGCGCCTACCTGCCGAAAGCAAGTATCGAGAATGAGCGTTCTACCATCCTGATCCGCGCTGAAAACGGACAGGAGGTGCTTGTAAGGCAGATTGCAGGTGCTGTAGCGCGCCGCATCGTGACCTATGCCGAGCCCGGCGACAGGGCCAATATTGAAAATCATCTCGGATTTATAAAATTCGGCTCCCGTGTCGACATCTATCTCCCCCTCGACAGCGAAATCTATGTGAAAATCGGCGACAAGACCATCGGTGGCATCACCGAGATAGCGCGCCTGCGCCGCCACGCCGAGGATGAGGAGGATTGACACCCCCCACAGCAAACTCTCAAGAACCTTTCCCCGCAAAAAAATCAGAGCTTAATTGAAACCGATAAAAACCTACATACCTAACTGCGTCACCTGCCTCAATCTCCTCTCGGGATGCGTGGCGGTGTATTTCGCTTTCAACCTCGACCGGGAGTTTGCCGGACTTCAAGCCATGGCGTGGGCCTGGATCTTCATTGCGGCGGCCTCGGTGTTTGACTTCTGCGACGGGCTGACGGCTCGTCTGCTCCACGCCTATTCCCCCATAGGGAAAGAGCTTGACTCTCTGAGCGACCTTGTGAGCTTCGGACTCGCACCGGCCTTCCTGGTTATGAACACTATGCTTGGCGAGGGTGCGCCGTTAGGGCTTGGCGCTGTGGCGCTCCTGATAGCGGTTGCCGGAGCGCTCAGATTGGCAAAATTCAATGTCGACACTCGGCAGACCACCTCCTTTATCGGCCTTCCTATCCCGGCCAACGCCCTCTTCTGGATAGGGACTCTTGCGTGGATCAAAGACCACGGCTATCCCGGAGATATTGCGATGATAGTGCTCATCGTGTTGCTTTCATGGCTGATGATCAGCGAGATAAAGATGTTTTCGCTGAAATTTGCCAACCTTTCGCTTCGCGAGAATGTGCGCCGCTACACGCTTATAGTGGCCGCGGTGATCTTCGTGTCGACCAGCGGTATCGCGGGCTTCGCGTGGACCATCATCTTCTATCTGCTTGTGTCGATTCTTGGCAAGCACACCAACCCCGAAACCGAGGAGGAATAATCTCTCACATCCCACCTCCTGCAACTTCTACAGACCTATGCTACAACTCATAGCCACCATTTTTGTAATTTACCTCATTTGGCTCCTCATCCGCCCGATGGTCTACAGATATGCGCAGCGCAAATATCGCGAGCGCATCAGCGACATGTTTGGCAAGGCTTTCGGCGATGCCTTTGCGGGCCCTCAGCCGGGCGGAAAAAAAGCCCCTCAGCCTCAGCCTCAGAAGCGAAAAGTCTACTCGAAGGAGGAGGGGGAATATGTGGAATTTGAGGAGGTGGAAATCACTGTCGAATACACCGAGACCACCACTGCCGAGGATGGCTACACGCCCCGCGAGCCTCAGGTCAGCGATGCTGACTGGGAGGAGATAAAGTAGCGGGGCAGTGGGGTGGCTTAGACTCCCATCTGAATATTGCCGGAGACTAAGAGGATAGCCGGAGACTTAGAGGATAGAGTCTGTCTCCCGAAGACGTCGCTCCGGAGGGGTCAGCATGAATGCCTCGGGATTAAACCTGCGCCCATAGGAGAGGTAGAAGCCGTGGCTGAGGAGCTCGCGGGCGAGTTGAGGCTTCCCACGGAAACCGTGGATGATCCATGGCTGCGAAGGCTTCAGCTCTTTTTTCAGTCTGATAATTTCCGGAAATGCTCTGACAATATGGAGTATCAGGGGCTTTGAAAGCTCCTCGCTGAGCTGCGCCTGCAGGCAAAGCAGCCGGGTCTGTAAGGCAAGGAGCTCCTCCCGCGAGAGAGGTGAAGGGGCCGCAATGGAGTCCGGAGCGATGAAGCTGCGGGGGGTGAGGTCGAGACCGGCTTCGCCGATAGCTACAACTTGCGGAGAGAGGGAGAGGGTGCTGAGGAGCCTCAACGAGGCCTCTGTGACATGGAGGAGATTGTAGGGGTGGATACCGACGGAGTATTTCAAGCCTGGTTTCAGGAGACGCCCTGCGCGTGAAAGGGGGCGGCGAAGGAGCTCTACCGGGTCGATGCAGACCACCGCTCCCCTTCGCTCTATGTGGGTATGTGCATCAACATAGCCGGCCGGCTGACAGTCAGGGAGAGGGGCAGCAGGGAGGCTTCCCGGGGTAGTTGCGTTTAAAGTTTGTTTCATGGCACAGGGTCGTAGCCGCTCCCTCCCCAGGGGTGGCAACGGGCTATTCGCTTGATTGCTAACCATGTTCCACGGACCACACCATGCTTCGTGATGGCCTCGACTGCGTATTGGCTGCATGTCGGCTCGAAGCGGCAGGCTGCGGGAAGCATTGGGGAGATGCAGAGCTGATAGAAGCGGATCGGGAGTATGAAAAGCTTTCTGAGCATTGGTTGGCTGATAGAGAGGGTTGAGGAAACCTACACGCTACTCATCATCACCTTCGACAAACCGGCTTCCGCAAGGGGGACGGCAGAAGGACTGCATGGGTGCGGGAAGGGACTTTGCGAGAGAACCGCAAGGAGGGGCGGCAGGCGGCTTTGAATGAACGGGGGACGGGGAAGGTGGGGAAGTCAGGGTGTCGGGAGGAGGGGGGCGATGCGGGTGAGGATTTTGCGGATGGAGCGCTGGATGTCTGCGTAGGGGCGGAGGTTGTCGTCGATATAGATGAAGGCTATATCGATGGGGAGGTCACGTGGGATCAATGAGCGGTTGAGACGGTAGGCTTCGCGGACCCGACGGCGCATCGCCACACGGTCGACGGCGTGGCGCAGTCGCTTCTTTGGGATGGAGATGAGGAATTGTGGGCAACTCGCGGATGTGCGGTCGGTGTTTACTCTCCACACAGCTCTCAGTGGGAAGGCCATCACCGAGTTGGCGTTGGCGCGGCCTCTATCGAATAGCTGCCCGATGGCTATCTCGCTCCGGAGTTTTTCGATCTTGTAGAGGCGCTGTCCTTTCATGATCTGGGGTATTGAGGGAGGGTTCGGAGAGTGGAGGAGGGGGAAAGGGCGGCCGGAAAGGGTCGGTGAGTGGAGGTTATGGTTGGGTGGAGGGGGCTTCGAGGTCGGTAAGGTATTCGTCGAGAGCCATGGTCATGGAGGGAGATTTGGCCGTGGGAGCTTCGAGGTCGAGTCTGAGTCCGGCGTCGCGGACGGCCTTTGCGGTTGTGGTTCCGAAGCAGCCTATGCGGATGTCGCCCTGATCAAATCCGGGGAAGTTTTTGGTAAGGGAGTCGATACCTGAGGGGCTGAAGAAGAGGAGCATGTCGTAGTCGAACTTCTCGTCGGGGGTGAAATCGTTGGATACGGTGCGATACATTATCGCCTTTGTATAGTTGATACCATCCTGATCGAGAATGGAGGTGTCGTCCTTATGGACATCTGAGACGACATAGAGAAACTTCTCCTTCTTATGCTTTATGATGTAAGGCATCAGGGAGTCGAGCTTGCCGGTGAGGCCGAAGAAGATTTTGCGTTTGCGATAGACGGTGTATTTCTGCAGGTAGAGGGCGATTGACTCTGTGGTGCAGAAATATTTCATAGTGTCAGGAATAGTGATGCGCATCTCCTTGCAGAGCCTGAAGAAGTGGTCGATTGCAGTGCGGGCTGTAAAGATGATAGCCGTAAAGTCGGGGATGGAAATCTTCGACTGGCGGAACTCCTTTGCAGATAGACCCTCAACCTTAATGAAGGGGCGGAACACAATCTCCACACCATGCTTTTCGGCGATATCGTAATAGGGAGATTTGTCGGAACTTGGCTTAGGCTGTGACACCAATATCTTCTTGATTTTCACTATATGTCGCTTGTTTTTGTGTAAGAGAATGAATTATTACGAAGTCAGGCGGCTTAGGAGGCTGAGACAGCGGAAAATTACCACCACGGGCACGATTTCAAGGGTGCAAAGGTACAAAATAAAATAGAGTATTGAGTCAAAATTGTCGTAAAAAAGCCTAAAACCCTTGAATATGAAGATGGCTCTGGCGAGAATATAGCAGCCGACACCTATGCCGACGGCAAAATGTGCCTGCTCCGGATTGAAGAGCACATAGAGGGCGGGGATGACGAGCAGGAGGCCTAAAAGGGCTTGTGAGGCGTTGAAGCCCTTGAGCCATTGGCGCGCCGAGAGTTTGTCGGTAAACACATACCCTACGAGCGAGTAGACTCCGAGCTGCCAGAAATAGTAGAGGGCGGCGGTGAGGGTCAGCAGTCCGATGAGCGCAAAGGAGGCGATGGGAAATTTCACTTCGGCGAGGGTGAGGCCCATGTCGGTGAGGATCCCCTCGCAGAGGCATGCGACGAGCACGATAGCGCCTTGTATGCCGGTCTCGCTGAGGGTGCGCACGGTGAAGGTGCGCTCCGTGCGGCGCACTGACCAGAGGTCGACCATGAAGTTTTTGAGGAATGTGGAGTAGTGGCGGAAATTGTAGGAGAGGAGGATGAATACGGTGATGAGCAGGCAGAGGACTCCGGAGTCGTAGCCGGGGAGCATGGTGCGGGGCTCCGGCTCGATCCCCTCGGTGTAAGGGAGGCGGCCGCCGGGCATTGTCAACTGCTCGAGTCGCGAAGTGGGCGCCTCAAACTCCTTGCAGTGGTGGGGAGCGAAGGGGGTGGGTATTGTATCGGAGATGTTAACGCTCATCGTTCGAGGTTTCAGTTGGGGGTGCGTGTGACTATCGGACGGCTTCTTCAATGAGTGTGATTGCCCGTGCCGGAGATGTGGCTACGACGGCGGGGATAGCGCCGTCTCTCATGAAGTGGCGCTCGGTCATCTCCCGGAAGAGCTTCAGAAGGGAGTCGTAGTAGCCGTCAGTGTTGACAATCACTACCGGATTAGGGAAAATGCCAAGTTGCCGCCAGGTCATTATCTCGGCGAGTTCATCGAGAGTACCGATGCCGCCGGGGAGTGCCACCGCAGCACGCGCCATCGACGCCATGGTCTGCTTGCGGGTGTGCATCGAGGAGGTGACTATGGTGTGGGTGAGTTGCTTATGGTTCCAATCCTTCTCCATCATGAACTCCGGAAGGACGCCTACGGCAATGCCTCCGGCCTGCACACACCCCTCGATCGCAGCTGCCATCATGCCGCCGGCACCGCCGCCGCACACCAGGGGCCACCCTTTGAGTGCGAGCGATCGTCCCATCTCGCGGGCTACTTCCATGTATTTCTCATCTATCTCAGAGGAGGAGGCGCAATAGACAGCCACCCCCTTCGGAAGGTCCTTGATATCCATTTAAGAACTAAAAAATTAAGCCGGCAACGACGCAGACTCTTTGACGGCTGCAAAGTTACGAAAAAAATGCGTTAACAGAGTGAATAGCCTACGGATTGTTACGCTCCCGGCGCCCGGGCGATTGAGAAAGGCGCCGGGGAGGCTGCGCCGGGAGCTGAAGCCCCCGGCCTTTTACAAAAATTTAAGGATGGAGGCGGAAAGGAGCCGGGGGGCGAAGGGGGGAAGGAGCTGAAGGAAGGAAGGGAAGGAGCCGGGGGCGTAGGGGGGTCAGTAACAGTTGCGGAGGAAGGGGGAGAAGGGGGTGGTGAGCATGGAAGTGATGAGCCGGTCAGCTTGCTGACACTCTTCGAGGGCAGTATCACGCTCGCCGGGGGTGGTGGCTACGGCTGCAAGCACTCTCTTGGCCACCGCCAACTCAAGGCGGCGGCGAAGGACACCGTGGAAGTTCTCGCCACCGGCAACCGACGCCGGCAGGCGGAGGGAGATCTTCAACATCGGGATAGGCTCGGCCGGTATCGGCTCCTGATGCGGGGGCGGAGTGGAGGGATTCTCATCGTCGAGCTCGGCATCCTCCACGAAGGGGAAGAGCGCGAGAATGGTCTCGGCAAAAGCGTTGCGGATGAGCAGATGCAGCTGCCCGAGTCGCTCGGGGTCGAGGAGCGGCGAGGGTGTCCGTGGCTCGTCGGGGGGCGCGGAGAGTAGCTGCATGGCCGCGAGAGCATGGATGGTGTCGGCTATGACATCGGTCGAAAGGAAGTATTGCATGGCGATGTGTGTTTTTTGTCAGGGCGTAGAGGTAAAGAAGGTGTATAAAATTGGTAGATTACCAATTCATTTGATTGTTACGGGACTAAGACGGTGCGCGTGCGATGGTCGTAGTATCGGCGGAGGAGGTTGGTTGCCGTCACCGGCGAGATGAAAAATTGCGAAGCGCATCCGCGAGCGAGCACCAGAGAGAGAGCCTCGGCGATGGAGCCGCCGCAAAACTCAAGGAGATCTTCGACCTTTGCGTTGAGCTCGGCCCAGAGATCCTTCCGGCGCCCTTCGCGGAGGTGGATATTGCCTCTGCGATACACGTAGAGCATCTTCAGGGCATAAAGGAAGGAGCAGTAGTAGGCGGGCGCCGGCGAGGATGCAACCTTAGCGGCCACGGCCGAGAGGTCGACCCGACGATTGCGGGGGATTGCGTCGATGATGCGGCGGGCTGCGTTGAGGAAATGGCGGTTGCGGGTGTCGATGATTGTTTCCATAATAGTAAGGTGGATAAAAAACTGAGTGTTGTTGAATGTGGTTTATAGAGTTGTTTTGTGTTGGCAAAATTACAACATTATATGTGCTTGATTGCTGCCCATCAATCCAAAAATTCTTTAATCATCGCGGCGGCAGCCCTGTCGCGGCATCGGCGGAAAGAATTGAACGACTCGTAGAGGTCGAGCAGAGCGATGGCTGAATTGTAGACCTGGCTCTCATAGAGCGAGGCCGAAGTGTTGGAGCCCTCGATGCGCCCCTGGAGGGCTGAAGTGACTCCTGAAATCGACTCAAACATCTTGAGCTCGCTCTCGAGGAGCTTCGCTGCCCCCTCGCTGTGGCCGGCGGAAGTGACCTCCTGCGGGAAGCGGGTGGAGAGAGGGTTGATGGGGATAACACCGCCGGGCTTGTTCCAAAGATTGGCAGCCATGAGGATATCCACCCCCTTGGGGAGGCAGTCGGTGGGGAATAGGAGCACACCCTTGGCTGAGGAGGCGAGGATATGGTCGATGTTGGTTATAAGCTTGTTGATATGCTTCTGCTGGTCCACGAGATCCTCGATGAAGGGGTGGACACTCCCGGCGGTCATGGGATAGAGGCGCAGGAAGAAGGGATGGGTCCCGTCAGGGAGATAGGAGCGGGTCTCGTCGAGGAGCTGGCCGCCGGGGGCGAAGAAGCGGCAGTGCCAATGTGGGTCGGCGGCAGGTTTCGAGGGGTCGATATCGAAGCTCCATACCTCGATGACCCTGCAGAGCCCCCGGCGGGCGGGGCGGAAGAAATCGACCACATCCTGAGTGCGGCCTGTCCAGAGGTCGGGTTGCCCGGAATCATTGTCGGCAAAGATGCGGGCAAGCTCGGCGTTGCGCCGGGGGGAGCCATGGGAGAAACGGAGGCGCACTTCGTCGAGACTCATGTCGCGGAGGCAACCTATGAGACGGATGTCGCACCCCCGGGGGTCGGAAAAGTCGTTGACCAGGAGGCGGTCAGGATTGACATTGTCTATCCATACCCCCAGGCCGCCGAAGCGGCGCTCGCAGACAATGCGCTGGGCGGCGCAACCTGAGATGAGAAACTCCTCGATGGCTCGGGAGTCGAGTTCGTCGAGCTGATTGAGCGCACGGAAATCTGCGAAGGATCCCCGGGTGTCAGCACGCTCGCTGAGGATATTGTAGCGGAAGCGTCCCACGACGGTCTTCACCAAGGAGCGGAGGAGATTGTTGGTGAGAGGGGTCATGCCGTTCTCTACGGCTTTGTCGTATTCGCTGACCACACGGCCGTCGGCGGTATGGGTAGGGTCGCTCCACTGGTCGCCGTAGGTGTTGCGAAGGAGCCGGGAGCGGCGTTGACGGAAAGCGGCGCCCGCCTCCCAGGCTCGGCGTGCTTCGCTGAAGATAGCTTCGGATTTTTTCATGATGGGTGGATTTGGGAAAGGAGTGAAGAGTCAAATTCATAGAAACCCTCGGTGAAAGCCACCACCTTAAGGGAGCGGAGGGAGTCAGTGGATGAGCAGCCGGGGTAGAGGCGGATTTCACGGCCGCTGACAAAAACCACGGGGCGTGTGGCGGTAGCGCGTGTATAGGGGTGGAGCTGGCGGAGAATCTCGGCCGCCGTTGGATCGGCGACGATTCGCGCCGGGCGCATCCAGGAGTTGAGGCGCACCTCCACGAGGCGCACCACACCCTCAGGCAGAGTGATGGAAGTGGCTCCATCGGCAGCTTTGTCGTGGAAAAACATCAACTGGTTTGAAAGGTCAGAGACCTTCAGGAGCTCGGGGGGAGCCTCGTGGAGCATCCGACGATACCAAAGGTCCATTTCGGCTTCGAAATAGGAGTCAGTGTCGAGCGAGTCGCTTCGGCTTGTGACGGAGCCGGTGTAGGTAGGGAGATGGCCGCGGTGCTGTCGCCAGAGCCTGAGCATCTCAGGGCGGGTGAGTTGAAGTAGCATAATAGTTGGGTTGAGGGGGTTGAGGGGGGGGGAGGGGGGGTGAGGGGGTTGATGAGGTTGATGAGGTTGATGAGGTTGAGGGGGTTGATGAGGTTGAGGGGGTTGAGGGT
>CAZUEY010000033.1:12610-22993 GCA_964619395.1 uncultured Staphylococcus sp.
GGTTGATGAGGTTGATGAGGTTGAGGGGGTTGATGAGGTTGAGGGGGTTGAGGGTTGATTATTACGACGGCAAAATTACATTCCGCCCTACCCTACTGATGGAATAATTTGGAGCGTAAATGATTTTTTTGCGGATGTGATTTTTAGAGCCTGTCCTTCAAAATAATAGTTACTGTATTGAGGTCGCATATCGCGGAGATTTTAAAGGCGACCTGAGGGGAGCAGCGAGGGAGGGGTAGAAGCCCTGTTAATCATTTTTAACGGAAGGCCTCCCCATGCCCGCAGATTTAATAGCTAACTTTGCAGCAGTAATCATCTTAGACACTCAATGAATCAAACATTATCTAAGCCCCGAGTTGAGATCGTGGGGAGTTTTCTCCCCCCTGAAGAACTTGAAAATGGCCTCCACGAGATGGTGAGAGGCAATCTCAGCCCCGAGGCTTACCACGAAATGGAGGATCGCGTGATCGACTCGCTGATCGACCGCGAGATAGAAGCCGGCCTTGAAATAGTGACCGACGGCGAGCTCCGCCGCAAGCATTGGGACCGCGACTTCTGGGAAGGGCTCAACGGCATAGAGCGCGAGCGCATCAATGAAGGATATATCTATCAGGATCAGCCCCTTCGGCGCGACACCCTGAGCTTCAACGGCCGCATAGAATACAACCCCGAGCATCCATTTTTTGAAAAATATTCCCACATGCAGGAGCTCACAGCCGGGCGCGCCGAGGTGCGCCAGACAATCCCTTCGCCGGGTGAGCTCTACATGCGTATCCTGATGTCGTCCAACGGCGATATCTCCAAAATCTACGAGACCCCCGATACCCTCGAGGCTGACATCATAGAGGCCTACCGCAAGACCCTCTCAGAGCTCTATCGCCGCGGCTGCCGCCATGTGCAGTTCGACACCGGTGTGTGGGGGCGCCTGAGCGACCCGGAGTTTGACCGCGTGCTCCTCTTAGGGGGCATCAATGCCGACACAATAGCTCCTAAACTTCTGCGCCTCATCAATGGCTCGATCGACGGTCGCCCCACTGACCTTGAGATCACACTCTGCATAGCGGCCGACGAGACCCGCATCCCGCGTTGGTGGGACGAGAGAGACCTGCGCCACCTGACGATGATGCTCGAGAATGCCGATGTCGATGCCTTCCTGCTCCCCTTTGAAATCTCTCGCCCGGGGGATATCGCCGCGTTGCGCTGGCTCCCTGTGGGTAAGCGTGTGATTCTTGGGCTTGTAGACAGTTCGCTCCCCAACCTTGAGAGCGAGGAGGCTATTATGGCTGCTCTGCGCGAGGCTCTGCGCTATGTGCCGATGGAAAAGATTTCCATCAGCCCAACATCAGGATTCAAAGTGCGCGACCGCGAGCGCCAGGGGCTCGACTTCGAGACTCAGTGGACCAAGATAGCCCTCCTGCGTTCGGCCGCCGAGCGCGCCGCCGTGGAGCTCGCAGAGACCCCCGAGAGCGACGAAGAGCCTACCGACTCCGAGGTCGACGACCATTGAATCTCCTCCCTCCCTACCCTATTTAACTCCCCTGCCCAATGGATCAGCAACGTAAAAGAATCCACCTGTGTCTCTGTCACATGAGTGGCAATGAGCAGCGCTTTATCGACGAGGCTTTCGCCGAGAACTGGGTTGTGCCTCTGGGCCCCCACGTGGATGGTTTTGAGGCCGAACTCAAGAGATTTCTCACCGCCGGCGACCCTCAGAGCGCCACGAAAGAGGTGGCGGCCCTCTCGGCGGGGACGGCAGCGATCCACCTTGGGCTCGTCATGCTCGGAGTGGGGCGAGACGATATCGTGCTATGCCAGAGTTTCACCTTCTCAGCGTCGGCCAACCCCGTCGTCTATCAAGGTGCTACGCCCATATTCATAGATTCGGAGCCGGCGACATGGAACATGGACCCACAGCTGTTGCGCCGCGCCATAGAGGATTGTGTGGCCCGCGGGCGCAAGCCTAAGGCGATAATCGCCGTGCATCTCTACGGCATGCCGGCGAAGATGGATGAGATTCTTGAAGTGGCCCGCGAGTGGGATATCCCTGTGCTCGAGGATGCTGCCGAGGCATTCGGCTCAGTCTACCGCGGTCGCAAATGCGGCACGTTGGGAGCCTATGGGGTGCTGAGTTTCAATGGCAATAAGATGATCACCACCTCGGGGGGCGGAGCGCTCGTCTGCCCTGACCTCGAGGCCAAGAAGAGGGTGGTGTTTCTCGCTACCCAGGCCCGCGAGCCATATCCATATTATCAGCATGAGCAGATTGGCTACAACTACCGCCTGAGCAACATCAGCGCGGCGATAGGGCGCGGACAGATGACGGTGCTCGAGGAGCATATCGCTCACCATAAGCACCTGGCAGCTCTCTACGCCGAGCTCTTCGACCCGATCGAGGGGATAGAGTATCACGCCAACCCCTCAGAGGATTTCGACAGCAATTATTGGCTCAGCACCATCACCGTTGACCCAGACCTGACGGGACTTACTCCGGAGAAGATGCGCCTGCACCTGGCATCGCTCAATGTCGAGACGCGCCCCCTGTGGAAGCCGATGCACCTCCAGCCGGTGTTCTCGCAGGCCGAAGCCTATGTCAACGGCGTGAGCGAGGACCTCTTCAACCGAGGCCTTTGCCTCCCCTCGGGCCCCTGGGTGACCGACGGGGATGTACGCATGATCGTCAGCGAAATTCAGGGATTGATAAAGCGATGACTGCCCGCCCCCCTGCGCCGGGTGAGGCTGTAGATGTAGCGGAGGCTCAGGATTGTGACCGGAAGAGCCGGAAGGAGGAGCCAAAGGGGATTGACGATGAGGGCGGCGGCGGCGCATACTCCTGTGAGCAATATGGCCGCAACTGCGAATGCCTTCAGGCGCCGGGGGAGGCGCAAATGATAGCGGCGCGTGTAGACCACACTTATCACCAGTAAATAAAGCAGATAACCGACCGTGTAGCTCAGCCCGAGACCCGGAATGCCGAAAAGATGGTAGGCGACGATGTTGAGGGTCAGCACTACGACTGCATCAATGAATTCGGTGACCATATAGATACGGCCGTCACCTCGGGCAAGTATCACATAGGACATCGAGTAGGAGAAACCGCGAAGCAGTATCCCCACGGCTGCGATGGTGACAAAGGGGACGGTGGCAGCAAATTCGCTTGAATAGAGCAGACGCACTATCAGCGGGAGCAGGGCTATGAAAAGGAGGCATACAGGGAGCAGAATCATCAACAGTATCGAGGCCTCGTGGGCCACGAGCGTATTGAGCTTGAAGGGTGATCGGCTGACAGAGGCGATCCTCGGGTAATACTCCACAGCTATGGCCGTGAGGAGCATCCCGGCATAGCGATTTATGAGGGTGTAGCCGGCCTGATAATACCCCACGATGACATCTCCACCATTTTTACTCAGAAAGGCGATAAAAACGTAGCTGAGGAGCTGTGCTACGGCATCGGAGAGGGTGAGATAGAAGCCGAGACGGATGAAACCGGCTCCACGCTTGAGAGTGGTGCGCAGGCCCGGGGCGGGATTTGCCGTCAGACCCTTGACACGGAATATCATCACCACCACAAATATCACCAGATAGTAGACAAGTATCGAGGGGATGATGCCTGAAAGTCGGAGGAAGTAGTAGAGCGGGATGGTGAGAAGGAGACCTGCAACCATAGACCACGATGTGGAGCGCGCAAGGCTTCCGAGGCGGTCAAGCCCCTGCATGACAGCTTGTTCGATAGAGCTTACGCCGGAGAGCAGCAGAGCCGGGGCAAGGAGCATGAAGCTGAGAGTGCGTCCGTAGCTGCCGAAGGTGTTGATGCTGAGAATCGGGGCGGCGGCTACCATCAGGGCAGCTCCGAGGAGGCCGAGGATCCACCCCCAGCGGCGCACCACACTCACGGTGGTGGCAAGCGATGAGGAGCCGCGGCTGAGCGCAATGTCGCGCACGGCAGTCTGGCGCACACCGAGTTGCGAGAAGGTGGTGATCATCTCCACGGCGCCATTGAAGATGCCCAGAAGCCCCACGCCGGCGGGGCCGAGCCAGAGGGCCACAAACTTTGTCTTAAGGATGCCACACACCACAGTGATGAGCTGCACGCTCCCAAACACGCCGAGCGACTTGAGCACACGTGCCGAGAGGCCACCCCGTGAAGATGGTGCGCTGCTCATCTATCCTTCCTCCTCTCCTGAAGTCGCAGCCCGGGGGCCACCTTGGTGTGGAAATAGTAAGCTCCGTAGAAAAACTGGCAGACAGCCTCGAAAAACTTCATCTGCCCCCGTCGGCTCCCTCTGGCGGCTATGACAATGAATCTCAGGGGGAAGGTGAAGGGGTAGAGCACGGACGTAAGGGCCCCCATGCCGCGGTAGACTCCGCGGTCGGTGACACGGCGTAGCCCGGTGGTGGGGCCGCTGTGGACACAAAGCGTAGCGGGGTAGAGGAGCACTCTACCACCGCTTTGGATAAGGCGGTGGATGAAAAGGGTCTCCTCGCCGCTTTTCAATACCGGCGCACCTATGCCCAGCTGCTCGCAGAAGCGCATGCCCGCTGCACGCCCGCGGCGGCGCAGGGCGATCTCCATCGATGTCACAAAGTAGCCTTTGGGGTAGCGCCCGCTGAGGAGCACCGGCTCCCCGGGGTAGACCTTCTCGCAATGGCCTTGGGTATCGACATATCGCAGGAGGAGAGCGTCGAGCAGGGGATCAGCCTCAAAGAGGGTGCGGAGGCGCTCGATCCCTTCAGGGAGATATCGGAGGTCGTCGTCGGCTATCACCACGATGTCGGCCGTGGCATGGTCGAGGGCGAAATTGCGGTTTTGACTCAGCCCGATGCCGGGGTTGCGCAATATCTTCACATCCCCTCTCTCTGTCAGCGAAGGGGGCGGCAGGGAGCCGTCGCTTCGCTGCCACGCCACGAGATAGCTCACACCCTCAAGTTCGGGGAGAGCCATGGAGGCCACACGACTGATGCCATCGGGGCCGAGAGTGGATATGAGGATCTCGATTGTGAGCATTGGGGGTTGATCTGTAGGGGATTGAGGGGTTAACTGAGTGGGTTTTTACTCCGGAGACCGCGGGCTGCCATGCGCTCGCGCCAGAAGTCGGCGAAGCGCGAAGCCACAGTGATATAATTATTGTGGCGCTCCACAAACTCGCGACCTTGGCGCCCGCGGATATGCAGAAGGTTGCGCTCGGCCACGGCCTGCTCCATAACCCTGACGGCTGATTCATAGTCAGGCTCCACATGCAACACCGGCCGGAGCTCCTTCTCTCCGATGAAATCGTAGAATTCGGGGGCGCCTCCTGAAATGGTGCAAAGCCCGTAGGCCATGGCCTGGAGGGCGTTGGTGGCAGGGGTGTAGCTATACAGCTGGTCGAGCACGAGATGGGCGGATTTCAGCAGTTCGAGATACTCCTTGTAGGGGCGGTTTTCCACAATCACGAGTTCAGCCTCGTCGGGATGGCGCTCCACGACTGCGCGGGCTGCATGCTCGAGGATGTCGGTGCCCTTTTCGAGCTGCCGTTCGCGGTATCGGCCAAGGAAGAAACGCACCTTGTCGATACGGTCAGGCAGGTATAGCGGCTGCAGGGAGTCAGTGTCGATAGGTATCCCTCCATAGGCCACTTTCTCTGAGGGCATGGCGCGCCGAAGCGTCACGTCATACTCCCAAAGGGCGCTGACGGCGCCGTCGACATTTCCATAGATATGCCTGTCGAGCGAGGCAAGGGGCTCTGAGAGCCATGTGTCGGCCTCTGCGGGATTGGCCTTGAGGTAGGGGGAATCGGCTCCGAAGAGCTTATATTCATTATAGCGCAGGGGGGTGTCAGGGCGCAGACACTCCTCCACATAGATGGAGTCAGTGCCAAGTGCGGTGTTGAAAATCGATCGGTTTGCGCCCTTGAGGCGGTCGAAAAACCTCCGCTTTTTCCCGGGGCGGAGCGAGAGGAAGCTCTGAGTGGCTATCGAGACTACGTCGAAGCCGCTGAGTCGGTTAAAGAGGCCGAGATTGATCCGTGCCCACAGCTCGAGGCCCCCGAGCTTGCCGGGGAGGCGGCGCGAGAGGTCGATGTCGCGCTCGGTGTTGAGCCAACTGCTACCTGAGGAGGCTACAGTCACGTCATGGCCCAGATGGCGCAGCCCCCGGGCGAGAGTGCGGTGGAAAGAGGCAGCGTCGCCCATAAGGAGAACTTTGAGCGGTGAATGGTCCATGGCAGGATGAGGTTGGCAGGATGGATCGAGGGGGAGAGGATAGAAGAAATCAGAGCTTTTTGCGGTATGCCCGGCGGCGGCGGTGCTGCCGCTTGTCGAAGTAGTCCCACTGCGACTGGACAGATTTGTTGGACTCGAGCTCAATGTTTGACTCGGCGAATTTCACACCGTTTTTGATATAGATATTGCAGAGGTCGGCAAAGAAAAGGGCGTTGACCCCCTTGGACTGGTACTCCGGTTTTACCGCCACGAGCAGTAGGTCGACCACATCGTTGTGGCCATGCATAGCGCGAAGGATTCTCGCCCAGCCAAATGGGAAGAGCTTGCCGGATGATTTGCGCAGCGCCTGAGAGAGGGAGGGGATGGAGATGCCCACGCCTATGAGTGAGCCTTTGTTGTCGACCACCACGCTGACATACTCGAGGCGCAGGATGTTGAGATACATATCTATATAGTAGTCGATCTGCTTTTCGGAGAGGGAGCAGTAGCCATAGAGGTTGGCGTAGGCCTCGTTGATGAGGTGGAAGAGTGCGCGCCCGTAATCCTCCTTGATTTTCTTTGCGGAGGTGTATTTCAGCACTCTCAGGTCGAATTTCTTCCTGACGATCTCGGCCACGCGGGTCATCTTCTCGGGGACCACGTCGGGGACGGTGATGCGAAATTCTATCCAGTCGGTATCTTTCGTGTAGCCTAAGCGCTCAATGTGTTGGGGATAGTAGGGGTAGTTGTAGATTGTGGCCATGGTGCCCATCTCCTCGAAGCCTGCCACGAGCATCCCCTCGCGGTCCATATCGGAGAAGCCGAGCGGGCCGACGATTTCCGTCATTCCTCGGTCGCGTGCCCACTGCTCTACAGTGGAGAATAGGCAGTCGACCACCTCCTTGTCGTCGACGAAGTCCACAAAGCCGAAGCGGGCCTCCTTGCGTCCGGTCTTCTCGTTGAGGCGATCGTTGATGATGGCCGTAATGCGCCCGGCGGGCTTCCCGTCGCGGTAGGCCATGAAGCTTTGTGCGCGGCAATAGTCGTAGGCGGGATTCTTCTCGGGCAGAAGGGTGTGGATGTCGTCGAACACGAGGTTAGGGACATAGTAGGGGCTATCCTTGTAGAGGGAGTTGCCAAACTCTACATATTTCTTGAGTTCACTCTTTACGGGCTGTATGGCCTTTACGATGACTGACATAGCGGAAGTTAACTGAATTTATGAATTGGCAGCGGCCATGCCGGCTGTTTGCTCTGTGCGGGAGCCTTCGCGCTCCTGGGGGCTCAGCGGCTGCGGGCGCCAGGGGGAGTTGAGCCAGAGCAGAATCACAATCATCACTACCAGGAAGCCTATCACCGCGAGGTAGAGGCGATTGGATTTGCGCTCGGCGATGTCGAGGCGGATGGCATTGATGTCTGAGTAAGTGCGCCGCGGATCGTCGCTCATACACCGCTCGGCCACCTTCCGGAGATGGGGATGAGGGGTGTCGACGGCGTCGAGGGCTTCGGTGAGGAGGCGACCGTAGTTTTTGATATCTTCTCCGGCATCCTTGGGTGTGATGTGGCTCTTCTGGTCGAATCCTACATCAATTAGCTTGAGATTGCCTACATTTTCAGTGAAAATCACTCTCGAAGGCTGGAGAGGATGGTGCTCGAGGTGGTTGATCTGGATATAGTCGAGGGCATCGAGCAGCTGATTGGTGAGCTTCACAATATGCTCGTCGGTGACACGCTTATCCTTTATCAGCTTGGCGAGCGAATCGCCGTAGACATCATCGGTGATTATACATCTCCCTATGCCGGGCACATCTTCAAAATCGTTGATCATTATGATGTGGGCATGGGCGAGATTGTAGCGCACCTCAAATTCCTTCTCGAGCATCTTCTCATACTCGGGGATGCCTCTGAGCTCAGGGCGCAGCGTCTTGAGCATCACCCATTTGCCGAACTTCTTTGCGGTGTAGACATGATAAAACTCCTCATCCCATTCGGGGAGGTGCTCGATTTCGGTCCACTTTCCGGAGCCGGGAGCAGAGGGAGAGTCTGCCTTGGATTTGCCTGATGTCTGCTCAGGATTTTCGGTCTGAGAGGCCTTTGAGTCGGAGGGAGATGCCATATAGATGGTGGATAATGCGATAATTATGCAAATTTAACGATTCTTTTGCAAACATCCAAACCACCGTTCGCCCCCGGCATAGCGATGGCCTCTGGGGGGTCAGGAGTTGTTTTCGGCCATTTCACCAGGGTTGAGGTAGTAGAGGCGGTGGGTGGCGCGGGTAGTGGCGGTGTAGAGCCAGCGGTAGAAGTCGAGTCCCTGCTGGTCAGGGGCAATGCCGCCGAGGTCGATGAACACGTTGCGCCACTGTGCGCCCTGGGCTTTGTGGCAGGTCATGGCGTAGGCATATTTCACCTGCAGGGCGTTGAAATATTCGTCGGTGCGGAGGCGGTTGAGGCGGCGCTCCCAAGGGACGTCGGCGCCGTAGAGGTCGGGGTCCTCCATGCGGGCGCAGGCGAGGCTCTCAAGGCGTTCGCGACAGAGGCCGGCGCTCTCGTCGGTGAGGGTATCAAGGATTATTTTGCACTCCACATCAACCTCTCTGTCAGGGAGATGGAGCAGTACGTTGGCAAATCGCATGTCGTATTTATCCTCCGTGGAGTAGATCTCCTTCACCAGGGCTACATCGCCGTTAGCTATGAAGTCGAGCCCCTCGACCTTCGACGACCACATATAATTATTCTTGGCTATAAGCAGTCGCTCACCCTTGGTGAGCATCTCCTGACTCTCGAAGATGCGCTGGCGGATGCCGAGGTTGAAGGCAGTGGCACGGCGGTTGGAGCGGGTGATAATCACGGTCTCGCCGGGGTCGTCTTCGCGATAGCAGTCAGAGAGCAGGTCGATGACATCTTCGCCGGTGGCCACCCGGATATCGTCGAAGCCGCGAATCATGAGCCGCGCGGTAGGGAGTGGGTCGAGGAGCATGGCACGGCGAAGCCATGTGGCGTTGCGGAGTATGCCTGAGGTGCGGCTCTGGCGCACGGTGTCGGTCAGCACGGCACGCGATACTCTGAGCCCCAACTGCTTGAACCGCTCGGGATACATGGCGGGCGAGTGGGTGGAACCCACCGGAGGGAGCTGAGCCACGTCGCCCAGGAGTATGAGGCGGCAGTTGTCGCCGGTGAACACATATTGCAGCAGGTCTTCCAGCAGGCTTGCTCCTGCTCGCAGCGACTCCCCTTCGCTGTCACTGTCGCTGATCATCGAGGCCTCGTCGACAATAAAGACGGCGTTGGAGTGGGGATTGTCGCGCAGGAAAGTCACTCCGGGGCCGAGAGCACCTGCGGAGCCACGGTAGATCTTACGGTGAATAGTGAAAGCGGGGTGGCCGGCGTGGAGACTGAACACTTTGGCGGCGCGCCCGGTAGGAGCCAGGAGCACTGCGGGGCGTCCGGCATCTTCGAGAGCCTTGACGAGGGCGCCGGTGAGAGAGGTCTTTCCGGTGCCGGCATAGCCGTTGACGATAAAGACCGAGTCAGAGGGGGTCGACGATGAGCAGAAACGCGCCAGAGCGTCGATGAGCATCGCCTGCTGAGGGTTTGGCGTGTAGGGGAGCCGTTGACGCACGGTTTGGGCAAATTCTGCGGTAGTCATCTGCTGAGTAAAAAGTTAAATATTTACCTACAAAGGTAGCAATTAGCGGTCAGATTTCGCGCGCGGGAGCAGAAAATCAGCAGTAAGATTTCGCGCGCGGGAGCAGAAAATCAGCAGTAAGATTTCGCGCGCGGGAGCAAAAAAACCCCGGCAGGGCTCGACGCTCTGCCGGGGGAGTTTATGATTGAAGCAAGAGTGAAATTACTTAACTTCAGGTTCGGGCTCTACACCCCACTGCTGCTTGGCAAGGCGGCGGTAGTTGTTGTAGCGCCACTGAGCGTTGGCCTTGGCGGCTGCGAAGAGTTCGGCAGCTTCAGCGGGATACTGCTTCATGACTGAAGCGTAGCGCACCTCGCCTTTGAGGAAGTCTTCGAACTTATCCCACTGGGGCTCCTTAGAGTCGAGTGTGAAGGGGTTCTGAGCCTGCTCCTCGAGGGCGGGATTGTAGCGCCAGAGATGCCAGTAACCACATTCTACGGCCTTAGCCTGCTCTTCCTGAGCGTGACCCATACCGGCCTTGATGCCGTGGTTGATACAGGGAGCGTAGGCGATGATGA
>CAZUEY010000034.1:0-22990 GCA_964619395.1 uncultured Staphylococcus sp.
TGCTCAATGGCTGACCGCCTCAGCGTTAACATATATTATGGGACAGGCTCTAAAGTCTCTGCCTCTTTCAGTAATCGCCAAAGCCAAAGGAGGTGGATTTCCATGCCGGGAATCCTCCTCCTTTTATGATAACTATGTATCTGACCGGTATCAGTCCACCTCTATTACGAGGAAGTTAGAAACCTGCCAGAATTTTGCCGGATTGGTAATCTTTAAGACCTTCTGACCATTCTGATCAAGAATCTGGTAGGAGTCGGCCGGCTGGGATGTGAGCACCTTAGCCTTCTTGCTGTGGGTAGGAATCTGGGTGAGGTTACGCTTGTCGGAGGCAGTGAAGTAGCTCATGTCGAACTCACCTTTCATCACTTTTGTCTTGCGGAGGAAACCACTCTCAAGGATCTTCTTCTCCTTTAGCTCTTTACTGCTACCGATGGCCACATAGACGGTGTTGAGTTCGTTGGTGGCGGCGAGGGCTGCTTCCTCGGCAGCATCCTTCTTGGTTGTCACATCTATCACCTTGGTATTGAGTGAATCCACATTTGAATTGAGTGTTGCGACTTCCGATGAGAGCTCCTCGATGCGGATATTGGCGCTCGCAAGTTGGTTGGTGAGTGTTGTGATTTCGGTCTGCTGTTCGGCAATCTGTGCGCGCAATGTTGAGATAGTGCGCTTAAGGGTGGTATTTTCGCCACCGGAGGCTGCAAGTTTCTTCTCAAGATCCTCGAGACGTTGACGACGATCCTGGAGCGCCTGGCGGATAGCTATCATATCGTTCTTTATCTGCTCCTTCTTGGAAGGAGATTCACCGAGGGCACCGGGAGTAGAAATGATTCTCTCAAGATCCTTTATCTGGTTCATACCCTCTGAGATATCGTTGACGAGTACAAGGAGACTGTCCTGAGTGGCGAGGGTCTCCTGAAGATCCCCCTTAAGTTGTTCATTTTGCGATTCAGCTTCCTTGAGCTTTCCACCGTCGCATGAGGTGAAGAGGGCAGCAGCTGCTACAGCGAATGTCAATACTTTTTTCATAAATAAATCTGATAAAAATTATTCTGTTTTATTATAGTTTCGGAGCCGAGCTGAAAGCGTACCCTCAGTCAGCATCCTTGTATTTGTTTTTATGAACTTTGGGCGAGTCATCCTCAAATGCTCCCACAACAATAACAATCTCACCTTTGGGATTGTTTACGTTGAAGTAGGCAATGAGTTCGCCGAGGGTGCCGTTGACAGTCTGATTGTGGAGCTTTGAGATCTCGCGCGACACGGAGGCGGGACGGTCGGCGCCACATACGGTCGCGAGCTGCTCAAGAGTCTTTGTCAATCGCAGAGGCGACTCATAGATTATCGAAGTGGCATCAGCCGCAGCGATTCTCTCCAGACGGCTCTGACGACCTTTCTTCTGCGGCAGGAATCCTTCAAATGTGAATCTATCAGTCGGCAAACCTGAATTTACAAGTGCGGGAACGAATGCAGTTGCTCCCGGAAGTGTCTCTACCTCAATTCCTTCGCGGCGACACTCTCGGGTGAGCAGGAAGCCGGGATCGCTAATGCCGGGAGTGCCGGCATCAGAGATCAGCGCAACCGTCTCGCCCGCAAGCAGACGCTCGATTATGGGGCGCACGGTGGTGTGCTCGTTGAATTTATGATGGCTGGAGCAGGGTGTGGAGATGTCGAAATGTTTCAGCAGCACGCCCGAGGTGCGGGTGTCCTCGGCGAAAATTCTGTCGCAATTCCTGAGCACTTCCACTGCACGCTCCGTCATGTCCGCCATATTTCCTACCGGCGTCGGTACTATATACAATTTCCCCATATTCCGCTAATGGTTAAATCATTACCTATAGTCTCAAAATGTTTGACCGTTACTTAACTATCGCTAATCACTGTTTATCGAGCGGCAGTTGTGTCAAAAGTGGCGTGCCACTATCTCCATAAACTCTTTAACTTCAGGAGAGTCGGGATCCCAGCAAAGGTCGTCGTAGAAATATTCCGAGGCCTCATCCATGCTGCTCATTGAGGCCACCACATCGAGCGTCTCGGCAAATTCCTTCTCAGAGCCGTTGAACAGCTCGCGAACAAATCGAAATTTGTCATTGAGGGTGAATGCTTTGCTGAAATCTGAGGCTGATTCCCGGGCCACCTTCTCCTCTACAGTCAGTTGATGACACTTCTCGGGTTGGAGGGAAGCCACTGACGGCAATTCCACTTTTACCTCCGGAGTCACAGTACACCCGGGTGTTTCAGGCAAAGGCTGTGTTGCAGCTTCCTGCGGAGCCTCGAAAGCATCATTCTCCTCCTCAAAAGCCACATTTGCAGCAATTTCGCTATCAATTTCAGCTTCATTATTAGCCTCTTCTTCGCGCTCTGCAGGCTCTGTTGCAGTCTCAGAGTCGGCCGGTGCATTAGATACCGGCAACGTAGCAGGGGCTGTCATAGTCCGGACACCGTCGTCGCCCAAAGCCATTGCAAGCTGGCTCACCTTCCGGCGTAGCAACTGTTTCATATCTTCGGGAGCTTCATCGCCCCGATTTATAAGTAACAACATCAAGCCCTCTATCTCATAGGTGAGATTCATGAGGCTGAGCATTTCATTGTTCATTTTCTTCTTGGCTTGTTTCTGTTTGTAACTCTTCTTCCGCGTCTTCTCCCTCGACTTCCGTTTGGGATTCGCGCTGCAAACTTACACCAAATTTTTCTAACAACAAACGCTGGATGTCACTTTTAAGCGCTGCCCTACCGCATCTGAAATTGTTAACTATAAAGATTATCAGATGGGTAGGCTCGCCATTCTCGTCAAAGAGATATCCTCCGTAGCTTTGCACTCCTCGCATCGAGCCGGTCTTCATGGCCACACGTTTTTCAAGTTCGGTGTTGGCAAGGAAATAGCGCATAGTGCCGTCGTAGCCGGCTCTCGGGAAAAGCGAAGTATAGTCAGTGCCGCAGGTCTGGAGCATCACCTGATAGATATCGGCAAGGAATCTTGCTGTAAGCCTATTATCACGCGAAAGACCACTTCCGTCGATGATTTTTACACCTGAGCCGTTGATACCGGCAGATACCCACACCCTTTTCTCTTCGTTAATGGCATCTGCGCGGGTGCCACCGGGCGTCAGTGCCCTGAGCATCCCTTCGGCCATCAGATTGTCTGAGCGATACATCAGACTCCTCATTATTTCAGCAAATGTAGGTGACCGATGCTCATATATGGTGTGAGACATTCCCTTTTTTGGGGCCGTCGCACCACCGGCGATCTCTATCCCGGCATGCTTTAGTTTTGCTTCAATTTCATGCTGCATCACCTTTGAAGGATAGGGAGTTGCAAAGTTATCTGAAAAATTTTTGCGAAGGTTACCCTTTATGGTGAAGGTCTCCGAACCATCCTTGCGGTCAACGCTCACACCCCTCCCTTTACGGGAAATTGTGTTGAACCGAATGTCGGGGACATAGGGGTCAGTCTCGCGCGAAGGTAGTCGGAGCCTGAAGCGGTTGTCGCGAAAATTAGCGCCTTGCAGACGCGCACCGTAAGGCCAGATGAGATCCTCCTCCATCCATCCTGCAGGTGTAGTAGCATCCGGAAAACCACTTTCGTCAATTATTACCCTTCCGGTTATAGAGTTTACTCCTATCCGCTTGAGGTTGGACACTATGCTGTCGACAAACCCTTTGTTGGCAGGAAAATATTGCGATTCTATCGTAGGGTCGCCACATGTTTTGACCACCAGATCCCCTTTCAGAAGACTATCCTTTATCTCACCCATGGCTATCACGGGTGTGGTGAAATACTCTTCAGGATCTGCAAGGCTGAGCATCGACGCTACAGTGACAGACTTCATTACCGACGCAGGTATCAGAGGGCGGTCGATATTCTCTGCCACAAGGTCTGCCCCGAAGCGGAGGTCGCGGATAAGTATCGCAGTGTTGAGACTGTCGATACCGCTCACACGCAAAGGGAAACCCCACGCTCCAATGGGGAGAAGCGCAGTAAATAAAAAAATTAATATTTGAATTTTTCGGTTAAAGTATCTCATTAAATTTATCTCGCATCTAATTGGCATCTTCATTTTTAAATTGAAGATGATCCATCAAAACATAGCAGAATGGCCTCTCACCTACCTTGCGAAAACCCACCTTGTCATAGAGTCCGGCAGCCGTTGAGTTTTGCTTGTCGACAAGCAGTCCGGCCGGCTTCCCAATCTTTCGGGCTCTTTCTACCATAGCTTTCAGTAGCGCGGTGGCCACGCCTTTTCCACGATGTTTTGGAAGGACGGCCAGCGTGTCGATATAAAATTCTGAAGCGTCTGTCTCGTCGTCGACATCAGAATAATCTTTGTCGAGAATCTCCTTTGCGAGTGCGAAAAATCTTTCGCGCATCTCGTAGAGGCCGGCTCCGTCATATCCTACACATACCCCTATCGGCGCTCCATCGTCGTCGAGAGCCACAAGGGCATTGAGATAACTATACTGAGTATCCTCCCTCTCGGCAAGGCGGGTGAAAAGCAGCTCCACATCAGCGAGAGTATGATCCTCACCGGCAAGATCTTTGCATATATCGCTTCCCACAGCCATCATTATCGCTCGGGCTATGGCCGATGAGTCGGTCTTGCGTGCTTCAATAATTTTCATCTGCAATAGTGGAAGATTTCGTTATTATCAATTTTTGTAACGACAGGGAAGATATCCCCGGGGAGTGGTCGAGGTGCTTTCACGCTCCCCTCAATTTTTCGGGGAGATCGCTCAATACGTATCTCATCCCATAGATTATCCATGAGAAATGAGGAGAGCACTTCACTACCTCCCTCAACGAGCAGTGATGTTATTCCAGCGTCATAGAGCTCGTGCATGGCGTCGTCGAGTGATTGATAGTCGCTAAGCACCAGCACTTTCCCATCCCCCTCACCGGCTTTTATGCTTCCGAGGTCTATGCGTCTGCGGCGGTCGAGGATTACCCTGACGGGGTCTTTTCCGGCATATTTGCGGGTAGTTAGCGAAGGGTTGTCGGTCAGTATGGTGCCTGACCCTACCAATATGGCATCGTGGATAGCACGGAGACGGTGAACATAAATAGAACTGAGAGGTGTGGAAATCTGTCCATCTATGTAGCCGTCAGCGCTTTCAGCCCACTTCAGGGTGATAAACGGGCGGTGGTGACTATGTGCGGTCATGAATTTGCGGTTGAGGGCTTTGCACTCATCCTCAAGCATCCCTACCTCTACCTCAACGCCCGCAGCCCGGAGTATGGCAATTCCCCTTCCGGCCACTTTAGCAAAAGGATCCTGACACCCAACTACTACACGGGGAATGCCCTCTCTCACTATCATTTCAGCGCAAGGCGGGGTCTTGCCGTAATGGGCGCATGGTTCCAGAGTTACATACATCGTGGCCTCCTTAAGCAGCGATTTGTTGTCGACGGAGGCTACGGCATTAACTTCAGCATGCCCCTCCCCGCATCTCCTGTGCCACCCTTCGCCTATTATTTTCCCCTCGGCATCGACGATGACAGCCCCTACCATAGGGTTGGGCGAGGCATCGAGTTCGCCATTGCGGGCAAGCGACAGAGCGCGACGCATGAATTTCTCATCTGTAAGCATTTATTCTCGTGCTATTACATTCAGACCGGGTCGGTCCAATCACCATTAGCTTTGATTAGGTCTACAAGATGCTCTATAGCTTCGGAGACCGGAATATTCTTCTCCACACACTCTTTACCCTTATAAAGACTTATCTTACCGGCTGCCGCTCCTACATAACCATAGTCAGCATCAGCCATCTCTCCCGGGCCATTGACAATACACCCCATTACACCGATTTTCAATCCTTTGAGGTGGGATGTAGCGGCCTTGATGCTGCGGAGGGTGCTCTGGAGGTCGTAGAGAGTGCGCCCGCACCCCGGACATGAAATGTATTCGGTCTTTGAAATGCGGCGACGAGTGGCCTGGAGAATTGTGAGTGCCAACTCATTAAGCCTCTCGCGGGAAAGAATATCGCTCTCCAGGCGGACTGCATCGGCAAATCCTGAAAGCAGAAGCGAGCCAAACTCTATCGAGGCGGCTATTACCACCTCTTCCTCCGGCATTTTACCATAATCCCTGCGGATAACTACAGGATTTGCAAGCTGCTCAGCCATTAAGGTGTACATCCATGACTTGATATGCCCTATGGCATTAGGTTCGTCGGAAGTGAGCTCTATTACAAGTTCTGGATTCTCCCTGAGGAGTGAAAGAGTGGAATCATCAAGCCCACTCTCGGCCTTGATACTCACTGCATCATCAAGCATTGAGGGAGCGAAGTCGAGGCCCACTACTTTTGTTACAGTGTCTGACCAGAGACTTCTGCGACGGGATGGAGAGAAAAGATCTACCTCATCGGGAATTTCTGCCTCCGCTACCCGACGGCCACCTTTAAGACTTTCAATATAGTCAGCTATAGCACGTGCAGGGGCTATCTCACACTCGGGATCTTCGCTGAGCGACACTCTGATAGTGTCACCAATCCCCTCGGCGAGCAGCGTGCCGATACCAACGGCTGATTTTACTCTGCCATCCTCGGCATCGCCTGCCTCAGTCACCCCGAGATGAAGCGGAAAGTGCATATCCTCCTGATCCATAGCCGCTACGAGGCGCCGCATGGTCTCGACCATCACAAGCACGTTGGAAGCCTTGATGGAGATCACGACATTGTGGAAGTCATGCTTGACACACACGCGCAAAAACTCCATCGCACTCTCCACCATCCCGGCGGGGGTATCGCCATAGCGGCTCATGATCCTGTCTGAGAGGGAGCCGTGGTTCACTCCTATACGCAGAGCCGTGGAGTGGTCTTTGCAAAGTTTGATCAGCGGAAGGAGTCCGGCTTCGATTTTTCGGAGCTCCTCCTGATACTCCTCATCAGTATAATCTATTTTCTTAAACACACGTCCGGGGTCAACAAAGTTGCCGGGATTGATCCTCACTTTCTCAACCCTCGAAGCTGCTGCAAAGGCCGCACGAGGATTGAAATGTATATCTGCCACGAGGGGGACATCTACCCCACCCTCGCGGAGTCTGGTCGAAATTTCACCGAGACTTTCAGCCTCACGGACACCCTGTGCCGTAAGACGCACGATCTCACCTCCGGCATCCACGATTTTACGGACCTGCTCCACGGAGCCATCAATATCGGTGGTGCTCGTCGAGGTCATAGACTGGAGGCGTATCGGATTATCACCCCCAACCTCCACGTTGCCGATTGTCACCGTAGATGTCGGCCGGCGTTTGTAGTTGAAATCTTTTCTCATCAATCTACCTTAAAGTCATATTTCACCTCTTTCAATTCGGCATTAGCCTTCACTATCTTTTCTGAAAGAGTAGAACGGTATGAGTCAAACCGCTTTGCGAGCTCACCGTCGGAGAGTGAAAGGATCTGAACGGCCATGACAGCGGCATTGAGCCCGGCATTGATCCCTACAGTCGCTACAGATATACCCGGAGGCATCTGGACTATGGAGCAGAGGGCATCAACACCACTGAGTGATGAACTGATGGGGATACCAATCACAGGCAGCGGAGTCATAGCGGCTATCACACCCGGGAGGGCTGCGGCCATACCTGCTGCTGCAATAATCACCTTTATACCACGGTCTTTGGCTCCACGGGCAAACTGCTCAACTTCAGCAGGGGTGCGGTGAGCCGAAAGGGCATTCATCTCAAAAGGCACGGCAAGAGCATTGAGAAAGTCGGCTGCCTTCTTGAGGATGGGAAGGTCGCTGGTGCTCCCCATTATAATACTAACTGTAGGTTTCATTTCTTTATTATGGAATATTTAAAATGATTGCTTATTAAAACATCGAAACAAGGAATACACAGAGAAATCCGTCTGCAAAACCCGCAAGCACCTGACCGAGCGTGTGGCGCTCAAGATAGACTCTCGCTGTCATCACCATTCCTGAGAGGATGATGGCAACTGAGATCCAAACTGTCATATCAACCAGCGCGTAATGAGACACAACCACCCTTAGCAGAAGAGCCACAAGCCCTCCCATCCCTGCAGCATGAGCGCTTATCTTCCACCGGAGATTCACTATGACGTTTATCAGAGTGGCGAGAGCTGCTCCCGAGAAAAAAAGCGGGAGCCACACAGGTGCACTGGCTCTATAGAAGAAGAAAGCACACCCCAGATAGCAGAGTATCACCACTCCGTAGGGGATGAATCGCTCCTGCCGGCTGTTCAGACCGGGGTCTGAAATCACGCCTGCCCTATAGAGCAGAGCGATCGTAGATGCCGGAAGCACAGCTGTCAGCACAAATGTGATTCCTATAGCAGTCCAGAGCAGACCGGTAGGCAGAAAGAGCAAAAGTGTCAGAAACGCGGTGAGCATCATACCGTAGGTCGGCACGAGCAGCGGTGAGAAAATTATGGATAATATGGTGCAAATCTTCTTCATGACGTATCGGAATTAAACGACATCACATATTCATGCAAATTTAAGCAATATTTCCCTCACTTCCCCCCGCCACAAACTTAATTACTCTTAAAACAATTAAAAATTAAAGGCCTGTCCCCTTAGTAACGTGTGTGTGGGACATGTTTGAGAAGGCTTCAATCCGTGACAATGCAGGTGAGAGTTTAGACATAAGCTCTAAGAGTGAAATTTGTAATCCGGTAAAAATTGGTGAAAAATTGGTGAGGATTTCGGTAAAATTTACAAATTAGTGGTATATTTCAGAATAGTTTTCCTACTTTTGCATTTAGAAATCCGGAGCATTCAGGGATGGCAATACGATGAAACCCTCTAAGGGGGGAGTACTCATAAAGAACCTACCGCCTGATCATGGACTCAAAGAACTACCATATAAGGATACCATATTAGAAATTACAAATTCTGCTTTAGCTATGAAATCAAAATATTTTCTGCTACAAATATTGGCTATCGCCACTCTCTGCACAACTCTGACTTCGTGTAGAGACGACGATTACTATGATTATCCCGGAGAGATCTACGCATGTCTTACCTCGCAGACATGGGGCTATGATCAGGACTATATTGATAACTATGGCCAACCGGCTTACGAGGCTGTCTACTTCGATTTCTATCCTGACGGCACCGGTACGTATGAAAGCTACTCCGAATCATCACTTTTCCCTCCGATGCAGAACGTGATCAATTTCCGCTGGCAGTTCACCGATCCCTCCTACTCTGTCGTCCAGCTCTATTTCCAAAATGGCACTATCGAGTATTGGGCAATCGACCGTATATCATATAGTTATTTCTCATCCTACGTGTACGACCGCAATCCTGACAGATACCCCGTGCAACCGATGTATTTCCAGGAAATGTGGCCAATGTATTAAGTCAACACGTAATCACCATGGCCGACAATACAAGCAAGAAATATTATAAGATAAGTGAGGTTTCGGAACTCGTAGGGCTTCCTATGTCAACACTTCGCTTTTGGGAAAGCCAATTTACGGCCATACATCCCAAGCGAAACGACCGAGGGACTCGCTTCTATACACCCCACGACATTGAGGTGATCCGCATGATAGCTTTTCTTGTGAAAACCAAGGGGATGAAGCTCGATGCCGCTCAGGAGGAAATCAAACGCAACCGCGACGGAGTTGCAAAGCGATTTGAGGCAATCGACGGCCTCAAGAGGGTACGTGATGAACTCCAGCAGATGATTGATGCCCTTCACCAGCTAAGATAAGGATGTGCCTTCATATTTTCACTTCGAATAAACACTTTCGTTAGGATTCTCATTATTGACCGAATCTTGATTCTCCAATTCTGCCATGTCCGACAATAGAAGTAGAAATAGAAAACCAACAAAGCGCAAGTCTAAGAAAAAAGAATCTTGGACTCATCGCCACTCATTAGCGATCCTTATCGCTTCGGTTTCGTTAGTGGTAATAATAGGTGTCATTGCTGCTTTTGTCATAATCCCTTTCACTGACCGCGACGGTAAAAGCGCCTGGGTCTATATCCCTCAGGGTAGTAATTTGGGTGCCGTCAAGGATTCACTCAAAACCAATCTCGGCTCAGCAATGGGAAATCGCGTCTATGTCACTTGGAAACTCATGGGTGGCACCCCGGAGAACTCCGTGGGTGCCTACCGAGTTGATCCCGGCCAGACTGCTCTCAATATCAGTCGACGCATCAAACTGGGGCGTCAGACTCCGGTGGAGATCCGATTTACAGGTCAGCGCACCATGGAGCTGCTTGCAAAGCGGATTACGGCCGACCTCCAGTGCACACCTGAAGATTTCCTGAAAGCCTGCTACGAAGTGCTTCCTGACAGTGGCTTCTCGGCGCCGGAATTTCCTGCTGCCTTCATCCCTGACAGCTACGAAGTCTACTGGACATCAAGCCCGGAAAAGCTCGTGGAGCGACTGCTGAACTACCGCAACCAGTTCTGGACTCCCGAGCGGCGCGCAAAAGCCAAGGCCCTCGGATTAAAGCCTGTGGAGGTAGCTACCATCGCGTCAATCGTAGAGGAGGAAACAGCCAAGGAGGATGAGAAGCCCAAAGTGGCCCGTCTATATCTCAACAGATATAAAAAAGGAATGAGACTGCAAGCCGACCCAACTGTGAAATTTGCTTCCGGTGATTTCTCACTCAGGCGCATCACCGGAAAACATCTCGCAATTGAATCCCCCTACAACACTTACAAACATAGTGGTCTCCCGCCCGGTCCAATCAGAGTAGCAGCAGCTTCAACAATCGATGCCGTGCTCGACGCACCTGCCCACGACTACCTGTATATGTGTGCCAAAGAGGATTTCTCAGGCTACCACAACTTCGCCGCGGACTATGCCACACATCAGGCCAATGCCCGGCGCTATCAAGCCGAACTCAACCGCAGAAACATTCATTGATCCCTCTGCCTCACTACTATTAACCTAAAGACTGTATAGCATGAAAGTAGCTGCCAAATTTCCTGATTCTGTAAGCGCAAGCATCGCCCAAGGGATGCTCAGCAATCATGGCATCCCCTCAATGATAGGCAACCAGGCTATGAGCGCACTCTATCCTCTGCCGATGGGAGGGATTTGGGATGTCACTCTCATGGTCAACGACGATGATTATGATGAGGCTGTGAAACTGCTTGAGGCCCATGGCGACTTAACCAACCAATAAATTACAACCTTTCGCGCAAGGTTGCCAGTCAAATAAAACCAACACGAGCAGAAATGACTAAAACGCGGAGCCAGTATTCTTCCGAGCCAATCATTGTGTTAAACTCACTCAGTGAATTGCCCTTCAAACTCTTCCCGTCGCGTCTCGACCGGTTGATAGTGGTTGTGTGTCGCAGCGGAGAAGTCTCGGCCACGATTGATGTCACTCCAAGGAAAATGGGGCCTGCCTCTATAATGGTGCTCCGCCCCGGCCACACCATAAGCGATTGTCGCGAGAGTAGCGACTTCAAAGGGTTCTATATTGTGGTCCACGAAGATACCATCAACGAACTGCTCCCGTCGATGCACTATATCGTCCCCTACAGCATCCGCTATAATGCCAACCCTATCATCAATATCACCGACGATGAGCTCGAGACGCAGACTCTGATTTACGAAATGCTTCAGCGGCATATCAAACATGAGAATCGCATCTTCAACAACATGGTGCTTAATTCGCTCTGCGAAGTGCTCTTCTACAATACCCTCGGCATCTACGCTTCACGCACCGAAAACAGCTCCCACCTGTCACGACGCGAGGAGCTGCTCACAGATTTTATTGAACTTATCGAGAAGAACTTCAAGAGAGAGAGAGCCGTAAACTTCTATGCCGACAAGCTTTTTGTCACTCCCAAACATCTTTCGGCAGTGCTGAAGGAGGTAAGCGGAAAGACCGCCGGCGAATGGATTGACGGCCGTGTAATCATAGAAGCAAAACTTCTGCTCCGCACCACAGGCATGAATATCCAGGAGATAAGTCAGGCTCTGAACTTTTCAAACCAATCTTTTTTTGGAAAATATTTCAAACACCTGACCGGAATCTCGCCACGCGAATACCGTAATAGAATTTCGGAATAGTCTATAGTTATAGCCTTGAAAGTTCAGTGATGAAAAGATTGATTATAATTTTTGCAATTGTTTGTTCGCTTTTGCCCACGGCTTTAGCAATCTATGGAGAGGAGTTTGAGACACTCTACATGAAAAAAGTGGGCGAAGCTGACAAGGCAACTGCCGACGGAGAGTGGAAGGCGGCCGAAAAAGCGCTCACAGAGGCGATCTCGCTCGAGCCTGACAACCCCGGAAACCCACTACTGCTCTCCAATCTGGGGCTTATACGATTCAACATGGGGCTTGATTCCCTCGCAGTAGCTACCTTAACCCAGGCTCAGCACCTTGCTCCCGCCTCAGTAACCATCCTGACAAACCGCGCGAGGATTCTACTCTACATGGGTAAAATGGCCGAGGCACTCGATGATTTCAGCAATATATTGACACTCGACTCACTCGATGTCACAGCGAGGTTCAATCACTGTCTGCTCTCGCTACGCAGTCACGATTTCAAGGGAGCAAGCAAAGACTTTGAGTTTCTCTCCACTAACTTTCCGGAACTTATCGAGACCTCAATAGCCGGGGCTTCCTATCTTAGCGGCACCGGGCAGTACCAGGAAGCTATCCCCTACTATACAAAGGTAATCGAGGAGCGACCTGATGCTGAATATATCGGGGGACGCGCCTACTGCTACCTTCTGCTCGACCGTCTGCAGGAAGCATCCGACGATATAAATGCGGCAATAAAACTTTCGCCGGACGATGGTGAACTCTACCTATACCGTGCAGCGTTAAATAAGAGGCGCTATCGGCCGAAAGATGCTGAAGCCGATGCCCGCATGGCAATTAAATTGGGGGTAGCCGAACAGAGGGTAGCTCAATTTCTCGCCAAAAGCGTAATCAATCCAAAGTGAATGTTAGACAATGGAAGGTACAGTTATCAAAAATACGGGAAGTTCCTATCTTGTAGTTACCGATGAAGGCTCTGAGGTCAACTGCAAGATAAAGGGCAATTTCAGACTGAAAGGGATCAGGACCACCAACCCCGTTGCCGTGGGCGACAGGGTAGAGATTAGCGATGACAATGGAGAGACCCGCTATATCACTGCCATCCTCCCCAGACGCAACTATATTATCCGCCGCGCCAGCAACCTCTCGAAGCAGGCTCATATCATAGCCGCTAATATCGACCAGGTTTGTCTTGTGGTTACTCTTTTTCACCCTACCACCTCCACAACATTCATAGACCGTTTTCTGGCTACTGCTGAGGCCTATAGGATTCCGGCAGTCATTGTAATCAATAAGATAGACCTGCTCGCTGAAGATGAAGATGCGATGGAGTATCTTGGAGCAGTCAGCTATCTCTACGAGTCGATAGGCTACAAAGTGATACGACTCTCGGCAAAAACCGGAGAGGGAATCGACCGTCTCAGAGAGACCCTCGCCCGGAAGACCACACTCTTTTCAGGCAACTCCGGTGTTGGGAAATCAACCCTCATCAACGATCTGATCCCCGGCCTTGAGCTTGCCACGGCAGAAATCTCTTCATCCCACGACACCGGTATGCACACCACCACCTTCTCTGAAATGTTTGCACTCCCCGGCGAAGATGAAAGTTACATTATCGATACTCCCGGAGTGAAGGGTTTTGGCACACTCGAATTTGACCGTAATGAAGTGGGTCATTATTTTCCAGAGATTTTCAAGATAAGCCATGACTGCAAATATGGCAACTGCACCCACACTCACGAGCCGGGATGTGCTGTCCGCGAGGCCCTTGAAGAGCATCGTATAGCCGAGTCAAGATACTCATCCTATCTCTCTATCCTCAACGATGCCGATGAGGGGAAATACCGTAAATGACAAAGATAAGGCCTCATTGCCGAGACGGCAATGAGACGCCCGCCACACCTCGTAGTCGAGTCGAAAACTCTGACAGAATATCTTCAGGCAGCTCCAGAGTCATCATGCAAGTATTATCAAACTCTTGAGCAGTAATCTTCACGATCTCACGCCCGGAGCCACTATTGTAGGCCTTAATGATTTTCATTACATCGTTCATGGCGAGATAAGGGAATGTGAAATCCAGCAGTGTCATATCTCTACCATCGATGATTTGCGCCGACTCAAGAGCTAAGCGTGCCGACTCACGGTAGGCGGCAATAAGCCCCGAAGTGCCAAGTTTGATTCCTCCGAAATACCTTACAACGATAACCACGAGGTTTGTGAGCCCAAAAGAATTGATCTGACCAAGGATCGGTTTTCCCGCCGTTCCTGAAGGTTCACCATTGTCGGAAGATAGAAACTCTTTCCTGTCAGATCCTATCATATAGGCCCAGCAGACATGGCGGGCATCATGATACTCATTGGTAAAGAGCGCAATATACTCTTTAGCCTCAGCGGCTGAGGTGACAGGGAGAGCAAAAGAGAGGAAGCGACTCATCTTCTCACGAAAAGTCGCTTCGCTCTGTGATGCTATGGTCTTGAAAAGAGCCATATATGCTAACAATGGAATCTCTCAGGACACAATCAACATTGCATCGCCATAGACTCCGAACTTATATCCCTCCTTCACGGCAAGTTTGTAGGCATCCATCACGAGATCGTAGCCACCGAAAGCCGCTACCATCATGAGCATTGTGGAGTAAGGGAGATGGAAATTTGACACCAAAGCGTCGGTCACATTGAAATCGTAAGGGGGGAAGATAAATTTGTTGGTCCATCCGGCATAGGTCTTCATGTGGTCACCCATGCTGACTGAACTTGCGATAGCGCGCAGAACCGACGTACCCACCGCACATACGCGATGGCCTGAATCTTTCGTATCGTTGACAAGTTTCACAAGATCCTCATCGGCAAGCATCTCCTCAGAGTCCATGCGGTGCTTTGTGAGGTCCTCTACATCGATTTCGCGATAGTTGCCCAACCCGCTGTGGATTGTGATGAAACCTTCGTTGATACCCTTGATTTCAAGGCGCTTCATCAATTCGCGGGAGAAATGCAACCCGGCGCCGGGAACTATCACAGCCCCTTCATTTCGGGCAAAGATGGTCTGGAAGCGCTCTGCATCCTCCTCATCAGGCTCGCGGTTGATATAGTAAGGGAGCGGTGTAGTACCGAGCTTATAAAGTTCCTTCTTGAACTCTTCGTGGGGTCCATCATAGAGAAATCTGAGTGTGCGGCCGCGCGAAGTAGTATTGTCGATCACCTCCGCTACCATCGACTCATCCTCACCGAAATAGAGCTTATTTCCGATGCGGATTTTTCGTGCCGGTTCAACCAGCACATCCCACAACTTGTTTTCAGCGCTCAGTTCACGCAGCAAAAACACTTCGATCTTAGCGCCTGTCTTCTCCTTGTTGCCAAAGAGCCGAGCCGGAAATACCATCGTGTCGTTATAGACAAAGAGGTCGCCTTCATCGAAATAGTTAATGATATCTTTGAAAATCATATGTTCGATTTCGCCTGTGTTACGGTTCACGACCATAAGTCGGGAGCCATCGCGCTCAGGGCCGGGCCTCTGTGCGATCAACTCTTCAGGAAGACGGAACTTAAATTGTGAGAGTTTCATATGGTATGTAAGAGTAAAATAATGAGTTCTTTATAAATTTTCTTCGTCAGGGATCTCTATCTCAGCATTGCGTATGAGCTCGACTGCATCATCCACACTCAGGCACTGCTCGATAGTGACCTCCCCTACCCTTGTACGCCTCAGGCCTATAAGATGGGCACCTGAGCCGAGGGCTTTACCAATATCCCTTGCGAGGGCACGTATATAAGTGCCTTTACTGCAGACAATCCGGAGTGTCAGGGTCATCTTCTGAGGGTCGAAATCCAGAATCTCTATCTCGTCGATGACGAGCAATTTAGGCTTGAGTTCCACCTCGTGTCCCTTACGCGCCATTTTGTAGGCACGTTTGCCGTCAACCTTACAAGCAGAAAATGAGGGGGGTATCTGCTGAATCTCTCCCATGAACTGCGGGAGAGTGTCTTCGATAAGCTGACGTGTGATATGTTCGGTAGGATAAGTGGCGTCGACCTTTGTTTCAAGGTCAAACGAGGGAGTTGTGGAACCGAGCTGAAGAGTAGCCAGGTATTCCTTAACTCCAGCTTGAAGCGACTCTATAAGTTTTGTAGACCGCCCTGTCACCACAATCATCACTCCGGTGGCAAGGGGATCGAGTGTGCCGGCATGACCGACCTTGAATTTTTTCTTATGCAGACGATGGAGTATGACGCCGCGCAGACGCTTCACCACATCAAACGATGTCCACTCAAGCGGTTTGTCAATATATAGAGTCTCTCCGGTTATAAAATCCATATCACATATATTATCTTACCACAAGATACACAGCAAACCGGCTAAAACGCAATAGAGAGCAAACCATATAAGCTTCCCTTTCTTCACTATAGATATCATCCATTTGCATGCGATGCAACCTACAATGAATGATGCCAGGAAACCGACAACCAATGGCCAGACACCGATATTGCCACTGACACCTTCGCCGCTCATGAGATCTTTGGCACTCAGGAGAGCCTCGCCAAGTATGGGGATGACTACCATGAAGAATGAGAACTGGGCAATGCGGTCGCGCTTATCACCGAGGAGCAGACCGGTGGCTATGGTGGTGCCGGAACGGCTCAGACCGGGGAGCACAGCAACAGACTGCGCACAACCTATGATGAAAGCATCGAGCCATGTGATATCATGACCTCTGACACCTTCTGCCCTCTCTCTTTCAGGATTGCGGAAAAAGTAGGCAAACGACAGCAACAACGCTGTTATCAACAGGCAGATTCCCACTACCAGGAGTCCATCGCCAAAAAAATGCTCAACAGTATCCTTGAAGAATAGACCGACAATAGCTATGGGGACGCAAGAGAGAAGTATCTTGCACACATAGAAGAAATTATTGTCGAGAGAGATGGTGAAAAAAGACTTACACAGAGGCATAAACTCCTTCCACAGGACCACGATAGTGCTCAACACTGTGGCAACATGGAGCACAATGTCAAACTCAAGCGCCTCAGAACCGTCGAGCTTGAGACCCAGAATCTCACGACATATCTCAAGATGGCCGCTGCTGCTTATAGGGAGATATTCAGCCAGTCCTTGAATGATACCGAGTATCAGAGCGTCTAACCAATCCATACTCTTTTACTTAGCTTTTTTGGAATTATACATGATGGCAAACCCCATGAAGAGGAAACCGATAAAGGCTATGGTAGGCCCGACCACAATTCGTCTGGTTGAAAATATATCAGGGTTGAAGGCATCGCTCTCAGTGGCACCTCCAAGCATAAGGCAAAATCCGAGTACTATCATGACACCGGCCACAGCCATGAGTATGAAGTTGGTCCTCCCGAGGGGCATTTTGCTTTCGCTTTCGATCTGCAGACGGCTTTCAGCGCCTGCGACAGGAGTTTTTGTTGGAATCTTTCCAGCCATTTTCAGGAATTTATTTAAACATTTCGTCGTATGTGAGACTGAGATAGCGGTTGGCAGCCACTGCGGCCGCTATCAGACATATAAGCATCCCCGTGACTATCAGGCCACCGAGCACAGGCAAAATATCTGCCCACGAAAGGATTGTGAGGAGTGTCATATCGGCATACTGACAATAGAATACCACCCCTGTCAGAGCTAACGATGCTATTACCCCGGCTATAAAACCATTGAGAAGACTGGCTATAAGGAAGGGGCGGCGGATGAATCCCGAGGTAGCGCCCACGAGTTTCATTGTGTAGATGGAGAATCTCCGAGCATAGACTGCAAGACGAACTGTGTTGAGAATTAACACAAACGATACTATAAGGAGCGAGGCAGCCACCAAAATGAGACCGAAAGTAACATTGCGCAACGTACGGTTGACATTCTCTATCAGATCAGTATGGACTGCTATTTCGCTGACTTGTGGCAACTTGGAGATAGGTGCTACAAGCGATTTGATACGCTCGGCAGAAGCATAAGCGGGTTTCACATACACCTCAATCTCAGCCACGAAAGGATTGACCCCTCCAAAGCGGAGGATATCTTCATCCTCACCTACTCGCTGCTGCCACCTGTCGAGCACTGTCTCAGGCGAATTAAATTTCGTAGATGCTACTGCAGGCATCCCTTTGAGTTTGTTTTGCACCAAGGCAATATCAGAGGCAGTGACATTCTCCCCCAAAAGCACTACAAACCCCATCTTTTCACGAATCTCATTGGTCAGTTTGTGGGCAGTAAGGCCTACAAATGAGGCTAACCCCAACATGAAAAGCACCAAAGCGACAGAGATGGTCGCCGTGGCACGTGTGCTGAACAATGGAATCAAACGATGTCGCTTCTTAGCCATATTAAGGAATATTACTACAAATTTACTATCTGAGAGATGCCTTGTCAAGCATATTAACTATTATTTAAATATTCAGTCGCTCAGGTTAAAATACGTTAAAACAATTTAACACTAAGATTATTAGTGCAACTGCATCGTCAGCGTTGAGATGAATACCCTCGCCACTTCTCAATAAGTGCGGTCATGTCGGCCGGAATCGGAGCAGAGAAAAACATTTCCTCACCCGTGAGAGGGTGAACAAAGCCCAATGTACGTGCATGCAAAGCCTGGCGCGGACAGATTTCAAAACAGTTTTCAACAAACTTCCTGTAGCTCCCGGTGCGCTCCCCGCGGAGTATCTGATCGCCTCCGTAGCGGGCATCACTGAATAGAGGATGACCAATATGACGCATGTGGACACGAATCTGATGAGTCCTTCCCGTCTCGAGCACACATTTCACCAGAGCCACATGCCCGAAATCCTCGAGTGTCTCGTAGTGAGTGACTGCATGCTTGCCTGTGGGATCGTCAGCAGGAAGCACTGCCATCTGAAGTCTATCCTTTGGATTTCGCCCTATATTCCCTTCAATACGGCTGGATGAAGGAGACGGCACTCCCCAGACGAGTGCATTATATTCGCGCTTTGTTGTCTTATTGAAAAACTGCTTTCCGAGATGAGTTTTCGCATCAGGTGTCTTAGCCACCACCAGCAACCCTGAAGTGTCCTTGTCAATCCTGTGAACCAAACCGAGCCGAGGATCGCTGACATCATATTCGGGGTTATTGCGGAAATGATAAGCCAGAGCGTTGACAAGTGTTCCTGTATAGTTGCCATGGCCCGGATGCACTACCAGTCCGGCGGGCTTGTTGACCACAAGCAACGCATCATCCTCATATACAATATCAAGAGGGATATCCTCAGGGATAATCTCAAGCTCATAGCGAGGGCGATCCATAACCACCTGCACAATGTCAAGCGGTTTTACCCTATAGTTTGACTTTACGGCCTTACCATTGACAAGAATACAACCTGCGTCTGCAGCCTGCTGGATACGGTTGCGTGACGACTTCTCAAGACGGCTTACAAGAAATTTGTCGACTCTGAGCAACTGCTGACCCTTGTCGGCTTGAAAGCGAAAATGCTCATAGAGGCCATTGTCGTCCGGTTCTGCCTCATAATCTTCACCAATCAAGGTGTCAATCTCATCTACCTCAGGCGTGAGTGTCTGCTCTTGTTCTTTCGCCTCCTGCATAATTTATATATGTGGCTCAAAAGTTAATTATGGTCAGGAGAAGATGTCGAGTTGGTCGGAACTGCTTGAGCCTTCGTCGACCGGTTCAGCAGAGATATCAGGCATCCCCTCTCCCACTTCGAGTTCAATAGATGCCGTAACGGGCACGCGTGCTCCCGGCGAGAGGCGCATACCTTTATATCTCACTGCAATCACCAGATCCTTAAACTCGCTTGGCACTCTCTTCTCAACAACATTGTGCACCTCAAGCCCCTCGAGAATTGACCGGGCCTGGCGCACTGAAATGTCTGTCAGGGCGGGAAGAGTAACCATTTTTGGTGAGAAGGCATTGATTGTGAGATATATCTCACGACCCTCTTTGACCACTGTCCCGGCCTTGGGATTCTGCTCTATGACATTTCCGGGACGACTTGAGCGATCATAGACAGAGTCGGAGAGAACTGCGATAAGACCTTTTTCTTCAAGACGTGCGGCAGCCTCGGGATAGTCAAGCGACTTGACCGAGGGCACTGTCATTGTATCATCGTGGCGCGTCCAGATATCGAGCCACACCATTGAAAGCCAGACAACTCCAATGGCTGCTATGATCATGAGTCCGACATGGAGAAATATTTTCTTCATAGCTCAAATAATGTGAGAGTTTTTTTCAAAATTCATGTCTTAGAAAGCCGAAAACCGCTTCTGCAAGGCTATTTCAAATACCTCATCGATGGTTGTAACATAGTGGAATGTCAGTCCCTCGATATAGATCGGTTTGATATCCTCAATGTTTTTGCGATTTTCGCTGCAAAGGATTATCTCGGTTATCCCGGCACGCTTAGCTGCAAGTATCTTCTCCTTTATACCGCCCACAGGTAGCACTTTGCCTCTGAGTGTAATCTCGCCTGTCATGGCAAGACGCGGCTTCACCGGAGTGGATGTCAGAGCTGAGAGAATAGAGACACACATAGTTATACCTGCAGAAGGCCCATCTTTGGGAATCGCACCTTCCGGCACATGGATATGAAGCTGGCAGTTTTCAAACGACTCCTCGGTAAGGCCATATTTTCCGGCGCGTGATTTCACCACCTGTGCGGCTAAGACAGCAGACTCTTTCATCACATCACCGAGGTTGCCGGTTATGGTGAGTTTCTCCCCTTTTCCGTGAGTGACTGAGGTCTCGATGAAGAGAATTTCACCACCAACAGCAGTCCAGGCAAGACCTGTGGCCACTCCGGGGAGGTCAGAAACTTCATAGCGCTCAGGGCTGAACTTTTCTACACCAAGATATTCTCTCACCTCCTTCAGGTCAACTGAGGTTGAGAAATCGCCACCGCGCATCTTCTTAAGCACGATTTTCCTGACGATCTTTGCAAGCTCTTTTTCGAGCTGGCGCACACCACTCTCGCTCGTATAGCTTTCGATAATCTTTTTAAGAGCCTTTTCAGTGAATTTGAGGGAGCCATCTTCGATTCCATGCTCCTTGGCAAGTCGAGGTATCAGGTGTCGTCGGGCTATCTCGACTTTCTCTTCAGGGAGATAGCCGGAAATATCTATCACCTCCATTCGGTCGAGGAGCGGACGCGGTATGGTAGAGAGGGTGTTGGCTGTGGCTATGAAGAGCACATGCGAGAGGTCATAGTCAACATCCACGTAATTGTCATGGAACCGGATATTTTGCTCCGGATCAAGCACTTCGAGGAGAGCTGATGAGGGATCGCCCTTGAAGTCAGAGCCCGTCTTGTCGATCTCGTCCAATAGCAGGACAGGATTGGAATAACCTGCTCGCTTCATGGCATCGATAATTCGCCCCGGCATGGCACCAATATATGTACGCCTGTGGCCGCGAATCTCAGACTCATCATGGAGACCACCGAGCGACACGCGCTGGTAAGCCCTCCCCAAGGCATTTGCCACCGACTGGCCAAGCGAGGTCTTTCCGACGCCCGGCGCACCTACGAGACAAATGATCGGAGAGCGACCCTCCGGGGTGTTCATCATCACTGCCAGTTGCTCCAGGATTCGTTCCTTTACCTGCTCAAGTCCATAATGGTCTGCTTCAAGAACCGACTCTGCGACATTAAAATCAGTCTCTTCAACTGAGAATTTCGACCAGGGGAGATCGGTCAGAAGTTGGAGGTAACTGTACTGAACTGCGTAGTCAGGGCTCTGCGGGTTGAGCCGTCGGAGCTTCTCGAGTTCCTTTTCAAAGGTCTTCTTAACCTCTGCCGGCATCGCCAGCGACTCCGCCTTTACCTCCAGGTTATGACTGTCGTCGCTATCACCATAGAGCTCATCGCGAAGCACATCAAACTGATGTTGCAGGAAGATGTTGCGCTGCTGCTCGTCGAGGTTGCGACGAGCTTTATTGTGAACCTCGGCTCTTATTTCAGCCATCACTTCACTTTTAGCAAGATTCACGAGAAGCACACGAGCTCTGGTCTTTATTCCTGCCTTTTTAAGCATCTCAATCTTCACCTCCACGGGGAATGGAGAATGGGTGCATATCATGTTGATAAGCATTGGAGCTCCATCGATGTTTCTGATGTTGAAGGCGAGATCCCCTATTTGCTCGTGGGTGTTATTGAGAATATTGAGGGTTGTTTGGCGGATATCATCGACCATGGCGACAAACTCCCTGTCATCATCTTTAGGCATAATTTCGCGCAGGGGTTTGACCTTGGCTGAAAGTGCCGCCGGAATCTGCCTCCTCTCCCCTTCACCTATTATCTTGATACGCTCGCGGGCAGAGAGGATAGCAGTGTGTGTCCCGTCAGGGAGGTCAAAGAGTTTCAGCACATCGGCCACTACACCTGTATCGTAGAGATCGGCAAGCGTCGGACTCTCCACCGAGGGGTCTTTCTGGCAGAACACTCCTACCGGGATATGACGTTCTGAGGCAGCCGAGGCTGTAGCTACAGAGATTTCGCGACCAAGTGTGATGGGGAAAGTAACCCCCGGGAAGAGCACAAGATCGCGCATGGCTATGATAGGCAGATCGTCAAGGTTGGGAGCGGGTCTGTCTACAGGATTACCTATTTCAATTTGTCCAACGGACATTATAGTTTTCTTATCTTCTTTCATTTATAAAATAAAATATCATACTGCCACCCCCCGGCGTTCACTGAAATTGCGGATTTTTTCCGCTGCAAGAAAGCCCAAGGAAAGGGGTGGTAAAAAATGCGACTTCAAAGTTAACAAAAATTCCGCAAAAAAGTGGTCTCGCCGACTGCTAATAAATGGAAATTTTTGTTACCTTTGCAGATAATTGAAATCCAAAAAATTTATTAAACCAACCTATTAACTAAAACACAATGACAAGTTATAAGGAATTAGGGCTTGTAAACACCAAAGAGATGTTTGCAAAAGCTATCAAAGGCGGCTATGCTATCCCCGCATTCAACTTCAACGGGAGTTTGACAGTTTTTTCAAAAAAATATTTGTAAATAATTGACTCTAAAT
>CAZUEY010000035.1:0-22394 GCA_964619395.1 uncultured Staphylococcus sp.
CAATTACTATCAATATAAACCATTGATAATCAACTGATTACTTGCCGATGCAGAATTTTTGGAAGATGGTGGTGAGGAGGTCGGTGGTGGTGATGTCACCGGTGATGAGGGAGAGGTGGTGGATGGTTTCGCGGAGGTCTTGGGCGATGAGGTCGCCTGAGAGGTCGTCGGTGAGGCCTTGGATCACACGGCCGGTTGATTGGAGGGCGTCGGTGAGGGCTTGGTAGTGGCGTGCGTTTGTGACGATGATGTCGGCACTGTCGGCTGCTTCGGCGCCTGAGTGGGTAACGAGGGCGGTCAGTAAGGCCGGAAGGTTGGTGCGATTGGTGGCTGAAATGGGGATGAGGGTGTCGCCGCAGGGGTGGATGGCGGGGTCAGCTGAGGTTGGAAGGGGGTGGGAGGAGGATTGCGGTATAGTGGTCTCGACGTGGGAGAGCGGGGTGGGGTGGAGGTCTATTTTGTTGATTACGGTGATGATGGTTGAGCCTTCAGGAAGGTGTTGGCTTATCTGGTCGTAGAGTTTTTGGTTTTGTGTTGAGGGGACATCGGGGGTGGTGACCCAGAGGATAATGCGGGCTTTGGAGATGGCTTGTAATGATCGCTGGATGCCGAGCGATTCAATTTGGTCGGTGGTGTCACGAAGACCTGCTGTGTCGATGAAGCGGAAGAGTGTGCCTTGGATCTCTACGGTGTCTTCGATGGTGTCGCGTGTGGTGCCGGGGATGTTGCTGACTATTGCGCGGTTGTCGCCGAGGAGGAGGTTGAGGAGAGTTGATTTTCCGGCATTGGGCTCACCGACTATTGCTACGGGGACTCCATCTTTGAGTACGGCGCCAGTGGAGAATGACGAGGCGAGGCGACTGATGCGGTCGTGGAGGTCGCGGGCAAGCTGGAGAAGGTGTGTGCGCGAGGCGAACTCGACTTCTTCTTCCGAGAAGTCGAGCTCGAGTTCGAGCAGTGATGCGATCTCGATGAGCTGGTCGCGGAGGGTTGAGATCTGGTGGGAGAAATCTCCGCGTATCTGCCTGATGGCGAGGCGATGGGCGCTTCGCGAGGATGAGGCTATGATATCGGCCACAGCCTCGGCTTGTGCGAGGTCAAGGCGACCGTTGATGAAGGCGCGGCGTGTGAATTCTCCCGGCCGGGCAACTCGGCATCCACGGCGGATGAGAAGGTTTATAAGCTCGCGCTGGATCCATTTTGAGCCATGGATGGAGAGCTCTACGACATCTTCGCCTGTGAATGATCGGGGTGAGCGGAAGATTGTGGCTACGGCGGTGTCGAGTGGATGAGCCGGGTCGTCAGGGTCGATGATGTCACCGAGGTGAGCGGTGTGGCTCGCGACTTGCGAGAGAGACTTCCCATGCCAGATGCCTGAGGCTGTCTCAATGGCTTCTTTGCCGCTGATGCGAACCACGGCTATCCCTCCGGTTCCGGGGGGCGTGGAAATGGCGCAGATGGTGTCGAGATTGTCTGGTGTGTACATCGTTTTGTGACGGTGATCAGCGACCTTTATACATGTCGTCGTAGTAGCGCTCGTAGTCGCCGGAGGTGATGGAGTCCATCCATTGCTGGTTGTCGAGATACCAGCGGACAGTCTTTTCGATGCCCTCTTCAAACTGAAGGGACGGCTCCCATCCGAGTTCGGCCTGAAGTTTTCGGGAGTCTATTGCGTAGCGCATGTCGTGGCCAAGTCGGTCGGTGACGAAAGTGATGAGCCTGTCAGAGTGGCCTTCTGGGTTACCGAGGAGACGGTCGACGGTGCGTATTATGATCTTAATGAGGTCGATATTTTTCCATTCGTTGAAGCCACCGATATTGTAGGTGTCGGCTATCTTGCCTTTATGGAATATGAGGTCAATGGCGCGGGCATGATCCTCGACGAAGAGCCAGTCGCGGACATTTTCACCTTTGCCGTAGACAGGGAGGGGCTTACCGTGGCGGATATTATTGATAAATAGGGGTATGAGTTTTTCAGGGAACTGATAGGGCCCATAGTTATTGGAGCAGTTGGTGACTATCGTAGGCATACCGTATGTGTCGTGGTAGGCGCGCACGAAGTGGTCTGACGAGGCCTTGGAAGCAGAGTAGGGGGAGTGGGGGTTGTATTTTGTGGTCTCGAGAAAGAATTCTTCGCCGTAGGCCATGTCGTCCTCTGATGATGCTTTAGTGGTGAAGGGGGCTTTAACGCCTTCCGGGTGAGTGAGCTCTAAAGCACCGTAAACTTCATCGGTTGAGATGTGATAGAAGAGCTTGTCATTGAATTTTTCGGGGAGAGACTCCCAATATTCCTTGGCTGCCTGCAGGAGGGCGAGAGTACCCATGACATTGGTGCGTGCAAAGGTGAAGGGATCTTTTATCGAGCGGTCAACATGGCTTTCTGCAGCCAGATGAATGATGCCATTGATATGGTGGGAGCTGATGATACGGCGCATCTCGTCGAGATCGGCAATATCAGCCTTCACAAATGTGTAGTTAGGCCTGTCTTCGATATCCTTGAGGTTGGCAAGATTGCCGGCATAGGTTAGTTTATCGAGATTAATAATATGGTAATCAGGGTATTTGTTGACAAATAGGCGCACCACGTGCGATCCGATAAAGCCGGCTCCGCCGGTGATAAGTATGTTACGCTTCATTATTATTCAGATTTTTGATGCAGGTCTTGAGCGATTCAATCCAGTAGGGGATTTCAAGTCCAAAGGTCTGTTTGAATTTTGTTTTGTCGAGGACGGAGTAGGAGGGCCGTGTCACGGGTGAGGGGAATTCGTCGGAGTGGCATGGACGGATGTCGCAGTCATTGTTGCCGGCGATCTCGGCTATCATCTTTGTGAAGTCGTACCAGGAGCAGACCCCCTCGTTGGAGTAGTGGTAGATGCCCTCATTGCCTTCAAATTTGCGGTTTTCGATGATTGATGTGATTGCATCGGCGAGATCCTGAGCGTAGGTGGGGGTGCCGCATTGGTCGAACACTACTTTCAATTCAGGCTTTGAGGCGGTGAGAGAGAGCATGGTTTTCACGAAGTTTTTGCCATACTCCGAGTAGAGCCATGCCGTACGGAAGATGAGGGCTTTAATACCGCTGCGGTCTATAGCCTGCTCGCCATGGAGCTTGGTGACACCATATATGCCGGTAGGGTTGACAGGCTCGGCCTCGGTGCGAGGAGTGTTTCCATGCGAGCCGCCAAACACATAGTCGGTAGAAATGTGGATGAGGGTGCCATCGGTTGATTTAAGCGCATTGGCAAGGTTTGCTACGGCGGTGGCATTGAGCGTTTCGGCAAAGTCTGCATCGCTCTCAGCCTTGTCGACGTTGGTATAGGCGGCGCAGTTGACTATTAAGTTGACATCGTTATCATTGACAAAACGCTCAACGGCTTTCGCATCAGTGATGTCGAGTTCGGCCACGTCAGTGAAAATATAGTTGTCGCTTTTGCTCCGGGCAGCATTGCGGATACACGATCCGAGCTGGCCATTGGCTCCGGTCACGAGGATATTCAATCTTTTCATATTATTAAGGTTCAGATGAAGTCAGACAGGGAAGTTCGCCCTTAAAGGTCGTCACTCAGGGTGAAGGGAGAGTCGAAGTCGCGCAACAGCGGATGGTTCTTATCCTTGTCCGAGAGAATGGCATCCTCAAGGGAGAGACCCCAGTCGATGCAGAGTTCAGGATCGATGATGGAGATTCCGCCGTCGGCTTCCGGGCAATAGTAATTATCACACTTATACTGGAATATTGCTGTGTCGGAGAGCACTGCAAAGCCATGTGCAAATCCACGCGGGATGAAGAATTGGCGATGATTTTCCTCAGTGAGCAGACACGAGGCATATCTTCCATAGGTTGGTGAGCCTTTGCGGATGTCGACAGCTACATCAAGCACGCTTCCGCGCACGCAGCGCACGAGTTTGGCCTGGGCATGAGGAGGACGCTGGAAGTGGAGGCCGCGCATCACACCCCGCGACGAGCACGACTCATTGTCCTGGACAAAATCCACATGCCCCACTTCAGCCTCGAAGGCTGCTTTATTATAGCTCTCAAAGAAATATCCCCGGGCGTCAGTGAAAATCCTTGGCTCAAGAATCACCACGCCCTCTATATCGGTCTTAATAACGTTCATAGTCTAATGTCAATCAAATTTCTGGAGGTTAGCTTCGTCGGCAATCTTCATGAGGTACTGACCATATTGATTCTTAATCATCGGGCGAGCCACCTCGCGAAGACGCTCGGCAGATATCCACCCGTTGGTATAGGCGATACCCTCAAGACACGCTATTTTGAGCCCCTGACGCTTCTCGAGCACCTCGACATAGATCGAAGCCTCGGCCAGAGAGTCGTGGGTCCCGGTGTCGAGCCATGCAAAGCCCCTGGGGAGAGTCTGCACCTTCAGTTCGCCGTCAGAGAGAAACTCCTGGTTGACGGTGGTAATCTCGAGTTCACCACGAGCAGAGGGCTTGATATGAGCAGCCACATCCACCACCTTGTTGGGGTAGAAATATAGCCCTACAACAGCGTAGTTCGACTTTGGATGCTCCGGCTTCTCCTCGATTGAGAGACAATTGCCCTCAGAGTCGAACTCCGCCACGCCATAGCGCTCCGGATCGTTGACCCAGTAGCCAAACACCGTGGCCTTCCCCTCGCGCTCAGCAGTCTCTACCGAGCGGCGAAGCACCTCAGGGAACCCGACACCATGGAAAATATTGTCGCCGAGCACAAGGCACACCGAATCATCCCCTATGAACTCCTTGCCGATAATGAACGCCTGTGCCAGACCATCGGGCGAAGGCTGCTCGGCATAGGTGAACTTCACGCCATAGTCTGACCCATCACCAAGCAGCCTCTTGAAGCCGGGCAGGTCAGTTGGAGTGGAGATGATAAGGATATCGCGAATCCCGGCAAGCATAAGGGTGGAGATCGGGTAGTAGACCATCGGCTTGTCGAAGACAGGGAGGAGCTGCTTGCTGACCCCCTTGGTGATAGGATACAAACGTGTGCCGGAGCCTCCGGCCAGAACAATACCTTTCATAGTATGGATATGAGTTTTATCGGATTTTCTTTTCAAGTTTGGATTACTGCTCTTGAGTAGGTCCTTTAATCTCCCCAGTCGTAGTCGAAGCGTTCGATATCTTCCTCTATCAAGGGGGAGCCTGACTGGACTTCGATGAAGGTGAGGTGGGTGGTGGCCCGCAGTGTGTGGAGCACGGTTTTGGGGATGGCTACGGTGATACCACGGCCTACTTTGGAGCGTTTTCCGTCGATCACTATCTCCCCCTCGCCGTCGATAAAAGTCCAGACTTCGTCGCGGTGATTGTGACGCTGGTAGCTGATGTGGCTACCGGGGTTGAGCGTCAATTGTTTGGTGAGCGCCGAGAAGCCGTCGGGAAACTCGATGAAGTCGATCACCTTGTAGGTGCCCCAACGGCGTTCCTCCTGCATGGGGCGGCTTTTGAGTTTGCGGGCGAATGCTTTGACATTCTCACTCTTGCTTTTCTCGGAGATGATGATCCCATCGGGCGAGGCTGCGACCACAAGATTCTCAGTCCCAAGGCATAGCATTGGAATGCCCAATTCGTTGAATAAATGAGTGTTGCGCGAAGTACCGTCGGTGACCACATTGCCATATTCGGTCAGTTTCAGCTCCTCGGTCAGAGTGTTCCACGTGCCGAGATCTTTCCAGTCGCCTTTAAACTCCACCATGGCCATGTCGGTTGCTTTCTCGGCAATCTCGCGGTCGAAGCTGATGTCAGGAAATTCATCGTAGTGAGCAAAAATCTCTTTAAACGATGGCGCATCGACATAACGATTTGCCTTAGACGTCAGGTAGCCAAGTCGGAAGGCGAAGACACCACCGTTCCATAGGGCGCCCTCCGAGATAAGAGATTCGGCCGTCGAGGCATCAGGCTTATTGATAAAGCGTCTGACGGGGATCACTCCGTCGGCTCCCTCAGGCCGGGAGGGTAGGATATAGGCATATTTGGCTGAAGGGTAGGTGGGATGGATACCCATGACCATCAGTTGAGCAACATCGGCCTCTATAGCCTGAGCCATTCGGGAAATGGCTTCGAAATAGCCCAGACCGGTATAGGGATCGCAGGGGATTACGACAACCACCTCTTCCGGAGCACACTTCTTCTCCTTCGAGAGATAGTCGCATGCGAGGCAGACGGCAGGGAAGGTGTTGCGGCGCGAAGGCTCAGTGACAATTGCCACATCCTCACCAAGCTGTGAGAGCACTGCATCGCGCTGCGAATAACTCGTGGCCACAGTTACGTCGGCGCTTATGCCTGACTCGCGCAGCTGACGCATCACCCGCTGCACCATCGACTCCCGCTCCTGCGAGCCTTCGACATCGAGCAACTTGAGAAATTGCTTGGACCGCGCATCGTTTGACAGCGGCCAAAGGCGTATGCCGGATCCTCCGGAAAGTAGTATTATCTGCATAAAATAATTTTTCTCTTTAATTAAGTTTCGTCACTCCTCCAACAGGCCATTCTCTCTTAGCTCCTTTACAAGGTCAATTGCGGCACCCATGGCAGCATCCATATTGTAATACCCCCAATCGGCAAATCGTCCGGTCAAAAAGAAATTCTTATCGGCAAGTTTATTTTTGAGACTTTGAATCTTGCCTTTGGTGTCAGAGTCCTGAATAGGATAAGTGAATTTGTTGAACTTGTGAGTGATATATCTGATGGCGAGAGGTGTCTTTTTAAGCTCCTTTTTGATGTCGGTTTCAGAGATGTAGTCAGTAAATTCAATAGTCGCCGTCATCTTACCCGGGGCATTGTTTGAGGTGGCAAAATTGCCCGTACAGATGATGCGGTGAGCATTGATTTCGCTGTCCGGAAGGTAAATCCAACTATATGGATTAGGGTCGATCTCGCAGAACACAGAAGTAGTGCCGTGATATTCCAGAGCCTCTATCCAATCCTTATCGGATGATGGAAGAACTTCAATCAGTTGAGGCAGTTGCTTGATATTCCCGCAGAATATACACAGATCGTAAGGCTCATTCTCTACAATCCACTTATTGCCGTTTCTGGCGATGGAGGAAATATGCAAGCCATATCTGATGTCGAGCCCGGAGGCCATCCTGTCAGCGATATGTTGAGAGCCATTATAATTTTCATACCAAAAAGTGCTGTGGACAAATTTCTTCTCCTCTACTTTTCGGATATTATTATAAATGATTTCATCTCTCGTTGGCATCGGGAGCTTTCCTTCCAACCATGTGAGGGGCACTTTAGAGAGATCGCGACGCCATATTTTTTGATTGTAGGGCTGAAAATACAGGCTATAGAGGGTCTCGCCGAACCTGTCTTTGAGGAAATCTTGAAAATTGTCAATCTCCTTCTCTACTTTCGGCGCAGTCATATCTTTCAAAAACGGGATGAAATCTTTGTCGTCAAGGAGATATGCATGGTTTTCTATCGGGTAGGGGATTTGCTTGCTATCAGGCATGAATACCACCGAATTCCTATCAGCCTTTACAAACTCGCTGGCTCTGTCGAAAAAGCTCCAGAAGAAGTCGAGCACATCCTGGCGCTTGGTGTTAAACACATGGCCACCGCAAGTGTGGAAGAGCGACCCCTCCACGCGGTCGCACTTTATGAGCCCGCCGGGCCTGTCGTCAGCCTCATAGAGAGTCACGGTGCCACGGTCCTTTAATAGATTAGCCACCGTCAGACCACTGACCCCTGCGCCGATCACAGCTATTTTACACCGTTTACTCATATTTCGCCAAGATTGCTTTCAGATCCTTTGCTCTTTCAGAGGTAGAATGTTTCTTAAGAAACTCGCTATAAAAATTCAAGTCAGGAGCCTCAGTCAAGGCTTTATCCATCTGCTCTTTGAAAATCTCATAGGTCTCGGCAGAGGGCCCGAACTTCTCAAGCTCATAATACCTTGTGTCTGAGTTGTCAGCGTAGCGGAGCACCATATTGCACCCGCCGCCCAATCCCTCCATGAATCGAGGGGTGACGCAGTAGAAACCGTGGGCGTTGTGTTCGCCATCATAGCCTGAAGTGGCATACAGTAATATTTTTGACTCTGAGATCAAATCAAGGTAATCCTCGCGTTTATCCGGAGTGCAGACCAGCTCACCATTGAGCTTGAAGAAACTTCTTAGACCCTCCTTCTCCCTCTCTACAACTTTGAGTTGCGGATTCTCAGCCCGGTAACGATCCAGATATTCCTTCAGGACTGGCGAAAGCCTTCCTGCAAGCACTACATCATATTTCTTATCCTCAAATCTCTTTTGCGAGACTTTAGCCTGAGAGTCTGGTATCGAAAGGGCAAGATGTTCTACAGTAAGCTCCGGCGCTTCTGTCTTCAGATAGTCATAGACCTGACGCGAAGATATCAATACAAATGGCGATTTCTTATAGGCGTTTACAACCTTATGTAAAATCTGATGACGGCAAAAATAGTCTATGATATATGGCACAAATTGTTTTTTTGCTTTCAGGAGAGGAAATTTGAATCTGAAATATGGTGTCATGTCAATAATCAGCGATTTCCCTTTGAAAAACATAGGGAAAGCCTGACGAAGATAGAAGCCGAGTTTCGACCGGGTTCGTATTTTTAGCCCGATAGCATTTGAAAAGATATCCTCCCATTCGAAAGCTATCTGAAACCAGGGCGTGGTGTCAAATTTCCTGCGACTTTCTATATTGGCGATTTTCATTTTCAGACGATTTTTCGATTCCGAGCTAAAGTTACGATTTATTTACGAATCTGAGAGGAGTTTGCCATACATTTCGAGATATTTGCTGCCCATTTCATCTCTCACAGCTCAGATTGTGCTTCAGATGGTTCACTTAATAAGTCATCATATTTACCGTAATCAACGCTGAGGACATGTAGCCCCACTCTCTTTTCCACAGGAGGAAGCTGCATATAGTCGCCATAGAGTTGTGTCAGATATTCATGATAACCGCTGCAGACAGGAAACTTCTTTCCCTCGAATTCCATCATTACCACCGAATCAAATAAAGCACGCGGGTAAAAATATTTTTTCCAGTGAGAACGCGTGCGATCCCATGTCAGTGCGAGTTCCCCGGACTTTGGAGCCTCTCTGACACTTTTGCGCAAACGGCGGGAGAGATTATCAGAACTATTGATAGCTCTTGCCAGTGAAAGTGCAACCTTTTTAGCTACCCCTTCGGCTGTATATGGTTTCCGAGCCAAGAAACAGGCCGCATAAAGTCTACCGAGCAAAAACTGGCTGAATTTGCCCGGAGTGCTCTTTCGGGCATAGTCAGGACAGAAAATGTCGATAAAGATACCCTTATTTTCCTCTGGCCATGCGTCGGGCTCGTCGATATATGTGCCGTTGAGTTTAATTTTTGATATTGGAACCGGCCAATCTTTTTCACCTTCCTCAAAGGAATACTTCTCTTTGTCGAGCTTCGTCCGGCACACCTCTACAAAACGGTCATAGTCTTCCGGCATTATACAGATATCCACATCATCGTCCCAAGGGATGAAACCCTTGTGGCGTACAGCACCGAGAGCGGTGCCTCCATCGAGGAAATAGGGGATATTATTATCCTTCAAGAGCTGATCTATATCCTCTAAAATCATCAGTAGTATTTTCTGTAGCTTGGTCATAGCTATTATTAGTTTAGAGATATTTCATCAAGTAACTTTTAAAGAATCTTTAGTGAGGCCGTGCCCCTTGGACTTGTCAAGACATCTTTTGGGGTGCATAAATGACATTTCATTCATCTCGAAGATAATTATTCGCGTCTTTCATCAACGAATAAACAATCATTATCATTATCAAACCTATAGGGAAGGCCGCAATTATACTAACAGTCTGGAGGTTGCTCATTGAGCTTTGAGCGAACACAAGAGCAATAGGAAGTAAAATCAGCAAAATACACCACATCAACTGAATGCTTCTATTGGGTAACTCATTTTCTTTAAGAGAACGGTAACTATAAGTAGATGCGGTTAATGCTATGGAATCAAAAGAGGTACTGTAAAAGGCGAACATCGTCAAGAGAACAAGCAAGAGAACAAAGGGTGACCAAGGGATAGTCCTGATTACAGCAATGATTGTGGCATAGGCATCTCCATTGGCCGCATAGGCGGTAAGAAAATCTGCCTCTCCACTGGATTGCAGTCCCATAGAATAATTACCAAGGATTATAAAGCTGATTATTGTGGAACCTACCCCAAAAATATAACCTCCCATAATGGTTTCTTTAATTGTCCGCCCTCTTGATATGTTTCCGATAAAAAAGGGAGCGGCAACGCACCAAACCATCCAATATGCCCAATAATATATAGTCCAGTTTTGTGGGAACGATGTGGTGCGTTGGGGATCGGTGTAAGTCGATAGTTCAAAAAAGTTTTGAAACATTGTCCCTAATGAAGCCAGACCGTTCTCTATGATGTACTTTGTCTCTCCTCCAAAGATGAGAACGTATGCAAGCAAACTAAAGAACATGTAAACACAGATTTTTGCAAGAATACCGATCCCTTTAAACCCATGAAGTAAGGCATAAGTGTATATACAACAGGTGATAACTAAGATTGCAATAGTAAGGAATGTCGGGTTAATATCCAGTCCGAAGAGATTGTTGATGATATTTGTCATTAACGGGGTTGCCACCGAGAAAGTAGTTGCGGTACCGGCAATAAGCGCAAAAACAGCCAGTAAGTCAATAATGCGTCCAACCCAGCCGTCAGTATATTTTCCAAGAATCGGGCGACATGCTTCAGAGTATTTTTGACGTTCACGTTTCCTTACGTGAAGCATAAAACCAAACGCCACTGCAAGAACCAGGTAGAACCCCCAGGGGATTAGGCTCCAGTGAAAAACAGGAAATACGCCTGCCCATTTATACACGCCTCCTAATTCGGTCATACGGGGGTCTACGGCATACATAAACCATTCAGAGAACGAATAGAACAGAATGTCGGCAGCCAGGCCTGCTGTAAACATCATGGCTCCCCATGTGAAGAATGAATATTTGGGTTTCTCATTCTTGTTGCCAAGAACTATGTTTCCATATTTAGAAAATGAAAGATAAATGGATATCAAGAATATCCCTAATCCAATTATCAGATAATATGCACCTAACGTGTCTCCAAAGAAAAATCTAATCTGGCTAAGAATGATATTGGATCTTTCAGGCCAAACCATAAATGTAGTGCAAAGACACAGGATAATTGCCAATGGAAGAATTGTAATCATCCAGTCAATTTTGCTTTTATTACTTAACTTTTCCACTTTCTTTTAATTTAATTAAGTTTTTTATTGCTCGATTGAAACGATTTTGACCATAGGAGCCAAAATCGTCTCCCTTCTTTTCTTTTATTACCGTCCACTGCGCCCAAAGATAATCCCAAAGGATTTGATAGCATAAGATTTTTATCCTCGCATCTTCCGGTATATCTTTACCAAAATATTTTCCGAGAATATAGTCCTCATTCTCAGTTGAAAATTCTGCTTCGATAAATAACGCGGCGAAATCAGCCATCGGATCATTCATCCCGGAGTATTCCCAATCGATGAGGTAGATTTTGCCATCAGGAGCCTTGATGAAATTCTCGTAAAGCGCATCATTATGGCAGGGCTTAAGATCGACCCCGAGAGAGTTAAGAAATGGTTCTAAAGCCATGACTTTTGGCCGAATCGTTTCCCAACCGTCATACATCTGAGCTCCTGCATTTTCTATGAGGCGGTCATATTTTTCAATCTCATGAAAAATATTAAATTCATTTCTAAGGCGAATATGGGAGTTATGCAGTGTCTTATAGATATCTGCAATTTTCCTCATATTGTCATGCCTTTGAATTGTAGCTGAATTTAATGTTTCCGCATCCTCGACAAAGTTCGCCAGTTTGATGCCGGTGGAAGCGTTGAAATAGCGTATTGGAGGATTTATCCCAAGCCGACAGGCCTCTTTGGCATTGTATTCCTCATTTGTGCGTTCGACCATTCCTTCTGAGCCATTACCGGGTACACGAAGAACAAAACTCTCAGCTCCAAGAATTACTTTAAAATTCTTGTTGCTCATGCCTCCCATCTTTATGATCTCGGCGTCAAAAATATTTTTCGTGGGAAAAATCGTTTTGAGGTGAGTGCGGAGATTATCTTCATCGTATGGGTCTTCCTTTCGGCGAAGTGTGCGGCAAAGTTCATTCTTTAACTTTCTGAAATCCTCTGAACAATCCACATCGCCCCAGATTAAATTTGGAAATTTTAGACATGGTCTATCCAATGGCTCTGTAACATCCATAAGGAGATACTCATAATTTAGATAGGGATTAGAAGAATTTTTCCACGATTCCATCAGTTTTGTGAATGTAGGAAAAGAGATCCTTGACACCCCGATCATTTCTCCTTCGAAGTTACAGACTCGATGACGATCTTTTGTAATCTTAGTTACGAACCCTCGTTTGGTTTCAACAAAACACTCGTCGCCGGAGCCACTTTCTTCCGTCATGGTAAGGCAATTTCCTTCATTGATTTCACATAATCTTTCGATTAAATTTCTTTCAAAAAAGGTATCACTCTCAATGAGAATAAAATCATCATCGATGTAATCCTTACACAATGCTAAGGAACCCATGGAAGCTGTAAACTCATAGTCCGGATTAAAGACAATCGTCACATTGTCATCCCTGAATCTATCAAACAACTCATGGCGATATCCCACTACTATGATAATCTTCTTAATACCACTATCATTAAGAATTCCAAGAGTGCGGTCCAAAAGACATTCTCCACTGTTATAAGGGATCAGCGGATAGGGAATTTCGGAATCTTTTTCCTTTCGGGCTGCAAGAATTACGGCAGAAATCATATTTTACTTATGTGGTCTTCATTTCCCTTATAAAGATACTCCTCATCATCTTTCATAAATGAGAAGACTAATTCATTATCTGAATGCGGTCTGTTTTTAAATCCGTGAAGAGATGACTCCGTGCAATTAAGCTTTGAAGCAATATCTTTAAGGACTGTAGAACGAGTATCATCAATATAGCTTGTGTCAAAAGAACGCAGTTCATCAAGAGAATCAAATTCAAAGATTTCTCTCTCCTTATATTTGTGTGCTTTCATAAGGGGTAAGTTGGGAAGATATTTTATATATACATCTTCCCAATACATCTTCTTGGTCTCTTCTTTTGAATATTCGTCACTCAAAATCTTTTTGAAGGCTGAACTGAAGTCCTTTGAGAAAAATACGTGTCCGACCATATACCAGCAATTACGACCGCCAACTCCTACATCAACTATATTATCCTTCTCATCAAGCGAAAGGCAGTATTCCTCCGTTTTACCGTTTGCATATAGACAACTATAATAACTTTGACGTGGTTCTTCCAAGAACACGTTATTTTTGAAATAGTTGTCGGATGAACAAATATAGGTATCGGATAAACGATCGAGGACTCGAATTACTGAAGAGGTGTTGTTGTATCTATAATAATCCTCATTGTAGACTAATTCAAGATTAAACTTATCCTTCAGGTAGTTAAATTGTTCGGCTTTATAACCAACTACAATCGTAATGTCGTTGATACCGGCTTCCTTAAGTTGACGGATCTGTCTTTCTATCAATATTTCGCCCTTGATTTCCAGAAGAGCCTTTGGCTTTTCGGATGACAACGGAACAAAGCGAGAAGACGTGCCGGCTGCCATTATTATAGCATTTTGCCTACTCATTATTCAGAATGCGAAGTTGACGGTGAAATCAATGAATGATTTATTAAATACGGGGTTATAAATGTAAGCTACGTTAAGAGGCAAGGTCCATCCGCTCTTAAATGGTACTGTATAGGTATACTTCAATTCTAAATTACAAACAGAAAAATCATGTTCATAATTATTATAGCATGATTTATTGAGAGCAGCGCCTACATTCAAAGCGATCCTATTCTGGTCAAGGAAGTCATAGTAAGTTCCAAGTTCAACATAAGTTGAATAGGCTTGCTTTTCCCTCCCATTGGAATCTAAATACTTATCCGCACCGGCGAAAAAATTGCTTACCGTAGCAACAAGGGGTATCTTTTCCGGAGCAAAAGATATACAGCCTTCCAGCCAATGTCCCGTGTGCTTACCCCCTCCTAAATATTTATCCTCTTTTTGGTCGATGGTTGGATAGTAATAATCATTGAACCCGAATGTAAAGCCTTTTCGGCTATAGCTGATTCCTAAGTCTACCTCAGCATACTTTCCGTTTATTGCATAGCCCCCCATCGCATAAATGAATAACCCTTTATAAGAATAATTCAAAGAGGGAAAGAGAACGGGGGCTGATTCTTCCGGAGTCATTTCCATACCTCTCCACATATACTTGGTTTGCACATCAAGGCCAAGACCAAAAGGTGAATTTATCAATTTGCCTCCCCAATTATTTTTATCCTCGGTTTGTGATACTTCACCGGTCGTTTCCTGAGCAAATACGTTGGATGGGAAAACGGAAATAATACAGAGAAATGCAATTGAAAATGTGATGATCTGTTTCATGTTTTTTTATTGTAATTTTTTGGGGTACAGTTTAGACGCAAATTTCAGATGTTTCTAAATCCGAGCTAAAGTTACGATTTATTTACGAATCTGAGAGGAGTTTGCCATACATTTCGAGATATTTGCTGCCCATTTCATCTTTGGAGAAGAGTTTCACCCGCTCCAGACCGGCCTCCACTTTCGAGTCATAATATTCCTTATCCTCGAGCAGGCGGTTGAGGATGGCGGCGAGGCTGTCGCCGTCGCCGGTGGGGAAGAGCAGCTCTTTATCTCCAACCACATCGCGAAGCCCCGGCACATCGCACACTACGGCGGGTATTCCCGCCGCCATATATTCCGCTGCCACGAGTCCGAAACCATCCCAGATTGTGGATAGCACCCCTATGTCACATCCCTTGAGGATGGTGGAAATATCAGGAACATATCCGGGGAAATAGACTCTGTCGGCCACGCCAAGTTCACGAGCCAGTTCCTCGCTTCGGGTCTGCAGCTCTCCGTCACCGAGAAATATCACTTTGACATCCTCGGGAAGCTTTGGGAGAGCGCGCACCAGTGTGTCAGGATCTTTAGGGTGCTCCAGGCGGGCGGCCATCACAATGAACCGTCCCTTTGTGTCACTTCCTACAATCTCCGAGAGCCGATTTTCAGCCGTTGCGTATTTTTCTATGTCGATCCCATTTGTTATGGTCTCGATTTTTCGGTTGAGTTTATCGGAGTCAAGCCATTTCTGCAATTCCTCGGTAGCCTGAGGCGAGATGCAGGCTATGCGGTCATATTTTCCATACATCCAGCGGTCGCAATATTTCAACAGTTTGTGGCTGCGGCGGTTATTCCACGTGTTGTGTTCGGTTGTAACGATTTTTGGAGATCTACCCCTTTTTCTCCTTAGAGCTGCAAGAGCCCCCCACATCTGCTGAGGGAACTGATGGATATGCACGATATCGTAGTCCCCCATCATATCCACAAGTCTCCGAAGCTGGCGCGGGCTGTAGCGGTTGTCAGTGTCGGAGGGTATCACATCAATACCTGATTTCTCAAACGTGTCGCTGATATCGCCGAAATCTTTTCTGATACACATTGAGTAAACCCCTACAGTGTGGCCATGAGCCTTCGCGTAGGTTGATATATTGTAGACCACTGAGGCAACTCCGCCAATACCAGGGGAGCCGATATAATGCAGGATTTTCATGAACGGGATGTTAAATAAGGGATGAGTGGGTCGAACGGAGCTTGGCTCATCTGTTTTCTATGAGGTTTATCCAACTGGTTTTCACAGCTTCGGGACTGTATCGCTTTTGGGCGTCGAGGCGCGCCTCGCGCCCCATCTCCCTGAGTCTGTCAGGGTCGGCGAGAACCCGGGTGAGGGCTTGGGCGAGAGCGTCGATATCCTCCGGGGGCACAAGTAGTCCATCCACTCCATCCCTGAGCACTTCGCGCGGACAGTTGGGGCAGTCGAAGCTTACACTCGGCAGCCCCATCATCTTGGCCTCGATGAGCACCAATACGAGCCCTTCGAAGCGCGAGGAGAGCACGAAGCAGGAAGCTTCCTGAAATTCCCGCGCTATCCCCGGATGGGCTTCCGCAAACTCTATGCGTCCCGGCTCCGTGATGAGCTCGCGGGCGAGCGCTTCGTTGCTGCTCTTGTCGGCTCCGGAGCCTACGATGCGGAGCGTCCACCCCGGAGCGTCGACCTTAGCCCAGGCTTTGATGAGCATGTCGAAGCCCTTCTGCGGGGCATGTCGCCCCACGGCTATGATCCTCCGGTTCTCGCACTCCGAGGGGGCATTTTCACCGATATTGGTGAAATTGGGGATTGCCACCACCCTCGGGGCATGCAGCCGGCGGTAGTCGCGGGCATCAGTTTCGGTGAGGGCCACGGTGCAGTCTACCATCCAGGGAGCCACCATCTTGAAGAGGGTCCCCATCTTCGAGCCGGCGAAGATATTGAAATGTTCCCACGCTATGTTGCGGATCCCGAGACCCCGACAGGCGGGGGCCGTGAGTCTTACAAGCGGGGTTGCCACTGTGATGACCGCCACCGGCTTATCTGCCTTGAAGAGGGCGCGGAGCCGGCGTATGATACCGCGGTTGAAATTCAGAGGCGACGTGGCAAATCTGCTCTCAAGCGAAATTGTTGCCACCCTCCCGTCGATGGTGAAGGGGCACTCCCCTCGCTCAAAGGGGTCAATGACCACGATTGTCACATCATAGTCCGAGGCAAGGAGGTTGGCAAGATCCACGGTCATCCTCTCGATGCCGGCGCGATTGCTCAGCCCCTCGCAAATGAGCATTACTTTTTTCATAAAGGTGTCAGATTTCGCTGATTGCTTCGCGTAGATAGGCCGTAGAACGCTTCCTTTGCTCCGCCAGACATGTGTCTACCTCGGCATAGTCGATCTGACCGGCAAACACTGATTCGATGTCGCAATTCTTTACGAGTCGATCTGTCAGGCCGTAGGGCTCGAGCATGGACAGGAGCTTAGGCATGGCGCTGTCGCGTCCTATGGTGGCAAATTGCCGGTGAGTGATTATGGAGAAAATCGAACCATGGAAGGTCTCTGTTATCACCATCGACGCATTCCTGAACCATCCGAGCAGTTCGAAAGGCGAGGGACAGATAGCGCGGTCACACCAATCGTAGCGCGACATGGCGCAGACCAGACGTTTGCCTCGCGAGCGCGCAAATTCGATTATTGCCTTCACCTCGCGGGGATTGGAGATGCGGTCAGGGTAGGAATAGAGAAGGATATAGTCGCTCTCATTGGGCTCGGGAGCCTCGCGGATCTCATCGGCGAATCCATAGGCAAGCACCGGGTCGATATCCAAGCGTGCATCGCGTCCGGTGAGGGTTTTTACTATGGAGCGCGAGTTGTCGTCGCGGACTGATATATGGCGCAGACGTGCGAGATTTTCGGCTATAGTGTCGGCGAAGCCCAGGCGCTTGATCTCCTCAAGGGTCGAGCCGCCGAAGGAGGCCGCATAGCTGACTACCTCGCGGGCATTGGGGATATCTCCGTAGAGCTGAGGTGTGAAGCCCCAACAGGTTGTCTGGCAGCAGTGAAACACCTCATCGCTCCCTATCACGGCGAGATCCACTTCAGGTTTCGATGGAAACTCTCCGAGACCAAGCCGATCCCAGCAGTTATGGATCGAAGCCGACACTCCTTCCATAAACCTCAGTGTGCGCTGCTTGGCAAATACTCTCCCCTGGGCTACAAGCCTCAGGAAAGCTTTGAGACGCCGGCGGTAGTATGGCACTCCGCTTATCTCATATCCTTGAGGATGGATACCCTCGCGGATGTCGATAAACTCCACGCTTTGAGCGCCGGCTTCCAGGAGCAGTTGCTTAAGCGCGAATGCCTGCAGGTAAGAGCCGTAATTTATCACCCTCTGCATCGAGAGGATCCCTACTTTTTTATTCATTCTATATATTTCTATATATTATTTATTAAGGTGTGAAATCAATGGAATATCGGTTTTCGCCCGAGCCGGTAGCAGATGAAGTTGACGGCGCGCTTGGGGATCCTGAGCACCCTCAGCGGAGCCACGAAGCGTTTCCAGGTGCGCTCCAGAGGTTTATTCTTGCCCAGTGCCCTCAGCAGGGGCTTATAGATTATAGGCTCGGATGGAGCCTTGGCCATCTGGCTCTCGGTTGCCACAGCGGCCGGCTCCTCACTAAGGGAGCAGCGCCCCCGCTCCTTCAGCTCCTCGAGGAGAGCCTTGCCTCGCTGAGTGAAGGCTACCACGGCGCTCGTCCCGAGGTTTTCGTTGCGATAAGCCTTCCCCCAGAGGTCGCCTATGCGGATATCGGCTGCGGAGCTGAGGAGCTTATACTTGCAGCTGTGGTAGCAGCATTTGTTCAGACAGTAGTTGCCCAGGAAGAAGCGATAGAAAAGATCACCCTCCGACCATCTGGATTGGTAGAAGTGTTTTTTTTCCATTACGCTGATATTGTAGGAATTATGCCAATCTACATCCTTGGCGTCGGCGGGGTCGATGTTGATGGCCCATGAGTCGTGCCACCCGGTTGTCTTATTGCGCCACGCCACGAAGCGAGCCTCTCCGGTCTTCTCCTCCACAGAGTGAAGATAGTCGCGCCAGAGCAGTAGCGAGGGCACTCCATGACAGAAGAAGTCGAGCAATATGAAGCGATCCTCAGTCCCTGCACACCGCAGGTAGCGCCTGAAGGAGTCGATCTGGCACGGTGTCCCGCTCACAAGCCAAGGCTTCTTGCGGTCGATGGCTGCAAAAGCCTCCTGAGTGAAACTCGGCAGATATTTGCTCCCTATCGAAGGGGCGAATTCCTCAGCGGTTGACGCATTGAAATGCTCGGCGCGCCGGCCCTCCACATCGTAGCGCACACCGCAGGCCTGATAACCCTGCTCGAGGAGCAAGCGCCCGATCTCAAACCCCACACCCCCCGAGGAGCAGCGCTGGCGCACCACCGGGTCGAGGCTGTGGCCGGCGAAGCATTGAGGATCCGGGTCGCTCAGCGACACTTCGCCGTGGTCGAAAGCACACACTTTCAGGCAGAGGCCACACTCTATGCACCGCTCCTGGTCTATGACCACCGGCTCATAGAAACCCGAGGCGTTCGCCTGCAGATCTATAATATGGACAGGGCACACGGCCGTGCAGACACCGCAGCCGTAGCAATCTTTGAGTTTACTTATGTTTTCTTTCATCAAATTTTCAAGGATTGTCAGATATCGCTCAGGGCATTGCGGAGAAAATCCATCGATATGGCCCGTTGGCGGGTCAGCTCGCGCTCCACAGATTCATAGTCGATAGGCCGGCGGACGGCAAAAGCTCCTGATTCCAGGTAATGTTCGAAGGCCTCGGGGCTTTCAAACACTATGCCGGTGATGCCGAGAGTGTCGAGAAGTGTGGTGACTCGCGAAAGCAGTCGCGGATTGTTTACCACATAAAAGAATTCCTTGTGGAAAAGGATGGAGAAAGCAGTGATGTGGAACGAATCAGTCACTACATAGCTCGCATTGGCCACATTCGTCACCCATCCCTCTACCGAAGAGAAGGGTGAAAGGCTGAACCGAAACATCCCCGAACCCATCTGACGGCGGGGAAGATCCATCAGCACTACCTTCCTCCCTGTCAACTGACGCAACCTCTCAAGAGAGTTATAGTATCCTTGAGAGGGATTGAACATGAAGCCTACTATGTAGTCCCTGTAGGAAGGCTTGCGCAGAAGTTGCTTAAAGTCGCCAAGCAGCAGCGTAGGGTCGAGCACCCTGACGGCCTCTATGCCGAAGGTGTCACGGCAGATCTCAACGCCGGCTTTCTCCCTTACGCTGACCGCTTTGAACTCCCGGAGCCACCCCGTCACTTCAGGTATCAAATCAGGATAACACCACTTGTCGGTCCCGAAACTGGCGGCATAGGAGATGCGGGGTTTCCCCTCGGGGAGAAATGAGAAAAAGTAAAACGGTGTCCTTACCGAAGTGATGTCAGGATTCCATACCTGATCGCTCCCTACTATGCAGCAGGCGGCTTTCGCTGAAGCCTCGCGCAGCTCGGCGGCGGTGGCCGCAGGGCGGGTGAAGTCGCGCAGATATCGGCGCCTGAAACTATTGAAACGATATTTTAGTGGCGTGAGCGACGAAATTATGGCGTAGCGCCAGGTGCGTCTTTTCCTCAGACTCAGAAACTGCACGTCCAAGCCCATCCGGCGTAGGACTTCGGCCAGAGCGTAGGATTGGAGGACGGCTCCATAGTTGTCACCTCGGGCAAAGGTAAGTATCTGGACTGTTTTCTTTTCCATTTCCGTGGAGTTAATGGGGGTTATAGGGGGTGATGATGATATCGGTATTATTTCTTTGAGTATTTGGCTTTTATCCTTTTGAACTGCTTTGCTGGACTGAAAAGAAGCCGGCCGTATTTCACAATGTTGTCAAGCAATCCGAGCGGGAGGCCAATCCGGAGTCCCCACATGACGAGGGGACGGAAGGGTGAGGGAGCGGCATTGGTGTGCTTCTGGCGTGCGGTCGCTTCTTCGAGAGTAGCCTGCTCTATGTGGCAGCGTTGGCGCAGCGACTCCAGGAGTTGCTCCCCCCGGGGAGTCAGTGTGAAGACCACGTTGACACCCGCGCGGTCACCTGCATATTTCTCACCCCAGAAGTCGCCGATCCTCATATCGGCCGACGAGGCGATCAGTTTGTATTTACATTTGTCGTAGCAGCAGTCGTTGAGACAACTGTCTCTGAAGAACAGCCCGAAAAAGGGGCTTGACCCGGCTTTCTGGATAACACTTCCGCCACTCCCTTCAACCTCTATGCAGGCGGAGTCGTGCCATCCGAACCGCTTCGAGCGAAACTTCACGCTCTCGATCCTCCCCGCATCTCCGCAATACTCCTTGAGCCAGCGGTGCCAAAGGGTGAGCGAGGGGACTCCGTAGCAGAGAAGGTCGACGAGTGTCGCCTTGTCCTCAATCCTGAATCGCCTTACATAGCGACGCATCGAGTCTACCTGACAGGGGAGACCGAAGAATGTAAAGGGCTCCTTGCGTCCCAAGGCTTTGAGACCGTCGGCTGTGAAACTCGGGATATACTTGGTGCCACGCGAGGGGTTGAGTTCTTCGCCATCAGAGGTAGTGAAGTGTTCGGCTCTTGCGAGGGGGATATTATAGCGCACTCCGCAGACCTTTTCACCTCTCCCGGCAGCCTCGGCTGCTATCTCATAGCCGGTAGCCCCCGTGGTCGATGCCAGGCGCGAATCGAGGCTGCGGCTATGGCATGCGTAGGCCCTGACCATCGTTGGCGCAGGTGCCGAAGCAACCTCGGAGTGATTGTAGGCGCAAACATCAAGACAGGCTCCGCACTCTATGCATTTATCCTGGTGGTGGATGACGGGTTTGTAGAACCCCTTGCTGTTAAGTTCAATACTTATGATGTCGACGGGGCATGAGATGACGCAGACCCCGCATCCGTAGCAATTCCGGAACTTGCTTATGTTTTCTTTCTGTTTCATAGATGATTGCGCAGATAGCGGCGGATGCGTCGCCAAAGTCCGTAGGCCATCAGGAGGGAGTTGTCAAATCTCGGTGAGCGGCTTTTTGCTATCCATTTCGTCCGGCATGCCTCCCTTACCTCTTCGGAGTTGAATTTGGTGCCTCTACGGATCTGCCAGAGTCTGAATGCCACCACTATATTGCTGTAGAGTCCCGGGAGGTAGCCGTGGGCCTTGAGCCAGTCAAACACAATGAGCGATTCGTCGAAGGCTTGGCCGGTGCCGTAGAGACGCGGAGTCACCGACACTGACGACTGGCGGAAATAATCCAGCCGGTCAGGGATCTCCACCACCTTGCCGCGCGAGGCGAGCTCGAGCCAGAAGAGGTAGTCGCCCGAAGAGCGCATCTTAGTGTAGTCGTCGGGGAGCGACTTTGCCACATCCTTGCGGAAAATGGCCGATGAGGCATTGAACAGATGATTGCCCAGGAGCATATTCTCTCGTATGAATCCCTTCGAGCTGTAGATGCGCGGGTGGCGCGAACCGCTGATAGTGATGGACCTCGTAGGACGGGAGTTTTCGTCAATAAAAGTAATCCCCGAGGCAGCAAGCACCACCTCCTTATCGTTGGCCATGGCCTCCATGATACGCTTAAGAAAGTCAGGATGGGCCACATCGTCCGACTCCGCAATCCATATCCACTCTCCGCGAGCCAGCTCTAACCCCTTGTGCCATTGCCGGAAAGTGGAGCCCGAATTGGTCTCGTTGTAAACTATATGGCTCACCTTGGGATGGGAGCGGTAACTTTCGATGATCTCCCTGCTATTGTCGGGAGAGCAGTCGTCGAGGATTATCACCTCGAAATCCTGATAAGTCTGCCCGAGCACACTGTCGATACGCTCGCGCAGATACCGCTCATGATTGTAATTGGGAATGATGACAGAGACCATA
>CAZUEY010000036.1:0-22290 GCA_964619395.1 uncultured Staphylococcus sp.
TTGTGATTAAGTTTCCTACGCTTTTCACATACAAGCAGTAGACATAACGTCTCTTGTTAACAATGTTTGGAATCGATGCGCATCAATTCAGCGCAAATTTAATCAAAATATTTTGATTTGTACACTATTCAAACTTTTTATTTTTTATGAAGCTGATTTTCATCAAAAATTCCTAAATTTGCTATCTATTAAGGCACCTAATATGGCTAAAGAAATTGATATGGAGCATCATAAGGAACAAAAGCCAATATTTGTTAATCGTGAACCGTCTGATATAACGGCTGAATACAAAAATTGGCTCACTGAACTTAAGCAGCGTTATCGCAGAGCGCAAGTTCGGGCTGTGGTTAAAGTCAATGGAGAGATGCTTAATTTCTACTGGGAATTAGGTAGAGATATTTGTACCATGTCAAAGACTGCAAAATATGGCGATGGGTTACTGAAAAACATAACATTAGATTTACAAGCGGAATTTCCGGGAGATACAGGTTTATCTCTTTCTAATGTCAAAGCAGCCCGAAGGTGGTATAAAACTTACCAGCAATGGGTTGTAAAAAGTCAACAACCTGTTGACTTTTTTGGAGACTATTCAAAAGACGGAAATCTAACAATGCCTTACTTCTTTGCCAATGTTCCGTGGGGACAACATATATTCATAACTGCGAAAGCAGAATCATTGGCCGAGGCATTATTTTATGTTTCTCAGGTATGTGAACACGGATGGAGTCGCTCAGAGTTAGAATATTATCACTCTAAGAATTACTATGCCGGTCATTCCAATGCTCTTACCAATTTCGACATGAAATTACCTAAAGGAGAGTCCTCACTTGCCAAACAGATGCTCAAGAGTCCATATAATTTTGAGTTTTTGCAGATGCCGCTCGACTATTCTGAACGAGAATTTGAAGATGAATTAGTAAAGCATATCACAGATTTTCTGCTTGAACTCGGGAAAGGTTTCTCATTTGTCGGCCGGCAGATGCAACTTACAATGCCTAATGGCGCAACATACTATCCAGACTTGATATTCTATCATATTCCAAGTCATAGATATGTAGTCTGTGAACTTAAAGTCGTTCCTTTTACACCGGAATTTGCAGGAAAATTAAATTTCTACGTTTCAGCCGTTGATCATTTACTGCGTGGCAAAGAGGATAATCAAACGATTGGATTGCTCATATGCCGCTCCAAAGATGACACAATTGTGGAGTGGTCGTTTGAAGGAATTGAACGACCAATAGGAGTGGCAGAGTATGAGAAAGAGATTAAACAATTGATAAATAGTTTTCCGACGCCAAAGCAGATTAAAGAAAATATATAATCGCAATGTCACATATTCTGATATTCTGAGTATAATGACTCTAAATATATTTTGATTTGTTACTACAACGAGAACCAAAAACGAACCAAATAAGAGCATAAAATCTGAAAAAGGCGCTATATGTTAACGGACTTTTGACAAACTTCACGTTTATTCTCTTTCAAAACATCCAAAGCCCTTTCGATTACAAAATCCGCAATCTGCTCTCATGAGTAAGCCTGTTCGCGACTCATTACTGTTTCAGGGCTTTTTGGAGGAGATGGATGAACTGGTAGTTTTTCAGTCCCCACTTGGGATAGATCAGCAGCTCCGGTGGCGACTGGGAAACAAAACGCTCGATGGCGATGTCAGGGCGTAGCCGGCGCACTATCTTCGTGCAGAGCGCCACATACTCCTCTACCGTGAATCGCGGTATCTCGCAGAGCCCCTCCTCTACTTCGCGGGCAAGACGGGTGCCCTTGATAAGCTGCAGCTGATGAAATTTCACCGAATCGACAGGGAGTGAGTTGACGGCATCGACCGTGCGCATCACCTGTGCCTCATCCTCTCCGGGGAGGCCAACGATGAAATGCAGTCCGCACGGTAGGCCGGCCTCAAGGGTCATGCCGACAGCTCTGACAGTATCTTCCCACGTGTGGCAGCGGTTCACTTTCGCGAGGGTGGCATTGCAAGCGCTTTCGGCACCATATTCCATGATAACTTTCACCGGGAGCCGCCCGAGCCTCTGCAGGAGGGAGGGGGAAATGCAGTCAGGGCGAGTCCCTATGATGATGCCAACCACATCCTCTACGGCTGCCGCCTCCTCGTAGAGGCGCATGAGGCGCTCTTCATCGTCGCTATGAGTGTTGGTATAGGCCTGGAAATAAGCCAAATATTTCATCTGAGGATATTTCCGGCCGAAAAAGGTTTTTCCCCGCTCCAACTGCGCGGCCACACTTAAAGCCGGCTCGCAATAGGCAGGGTTAAACGACTGGTTATTACAATAGGAGCATCCGCCATACCCTTTAGTGCCGTCGCGGTTAGGACATGAAAACCCGGCATTTACAGTGATCTTCTGCACCTTCCCATCGAAATGCTCCGCGAGGAAGTCGCTATAGTCTCTGTAAGGCTTTCCACTCATAAGCGGGCCGCGCGATCTATAAGACACGCATCTAAAAGCACTATGGCAGCCATTGCTTCGACAATAGGCACTGCGCGGGGCACCACACAGGGGTCGTGACGGCCGCGGGCTTTCAACACCACAGCGTTACCGTTCTTGTCTATCGTCTCCACATCCTGCAGCAGCGTGGCTACCGGTTTGAAGGCCACCCTGAAATAGATATCCTCGCCATTTGATATCCCCCCCTGGATACCTCCGGAGTGGTTGGTGAGGGTGGTGATACGGCCATCATCGGCCACCTTGAAGCGGTCGGCCACCTCGCTGCCGCGACGGGCCACACCATCGAAACCCATGCCGTATTCAAACCCTTTGGAAGCGTTGATACTCATCATGGCCTCGGCCAGCCGTGCGCTGAGACGTCCGAACACCGGGTCACCGACACCGGCAGGGAGCCCCGAAACGACGCAACTCACCACACCCCCTATAGTATCACCCTCGGCCTTCACTTTCAGTATCAGCTCCTCCATCTGCGAAGCCATCACCGCATCCGGACAACGCACAGGGTTGCTCTCGGCGAGGCTCAGATCGAGTTGGGTGTAGGGCTTGCTGAGGGCGACATCGCCCACCTGCGAAGTCCACGCCCTGACCGACACACCCATCTGTTCGAGAGCCTGCCGGGCAAAGGCTCCGGCCACCACACGAGTGGCAGTTTCGCGTGCGCTCGAACGGCCACCTCCGCGATGATCTCGAAGGCCATATTTGGCGGTATATGTAAAATCGGCATGCGAGGGGCGGAAGGCATCCCGAAGTTGGTCGTAGTCGTTGGAGTGCTGATTCTCATTGCGGATTATAAACCCTATGGGGCATCCGGTAGTCACACCCTCGAATAATCCGGAAAGCACCTCCACTCTGTCGCTCTCCTTGCGGGCGGTAGTGACGGCAGACTGCCCCGGCTTGCGGCGGTCGAGTTCATGCTGGACAGCCTCAAGATCTATCTTCACCCCTGCGGGCATACCGTCGATCACACCCCCTATGGCCGCGCCGTGGCTTTCGCCAAAGCCGGTAAAGGTAAATATCTTGCCTATTGTGTTCATACTTTTCAGGAAAAATCGTTAATATCATCCACCTGTGCATCCTTCCCTGCCACCAGATCGGCCACCGTAGCCTTGCAGAAATCTATCAAAGAAGCAGGTGCAACCTTCAGTTGCAGCCCCCGCTGACCGGCCGAGACAAAGATGAAGGGGAAGTCGAGCGCTGTGGAGTGGAAAAAAGTGGGCAGCGGCTTCTTCATCCCTACCGGCGAACACCCGCCACGGATATACCCGGTGAGCGGAAGAAGCTCCTTGACGTGGATCATCTCGGCCTTCTTGGCGCCGGCAGCCTTGGCAGCCTTCTTGAGGTCGACCTCGCAATTGCCGGGCACCACACACACAAAGTGGCCCGTGCGGTCGCCATGAAGCACGAGCGTCTTAAACACCTGTCTGATATCCTCGCCCAGTTCCTGAGCAACATGGTCAGCGGCAAGATTGTCGGGGTCAACCTTGTAGGGAATCAACTCATAATCTATGCGAGCTCTGTCGAGCAGACGGGCAGCGTTGGTTTTAGATACCTTTTCCATCCTGGTCAAGCACTATAAAGAATTATGCACAAAGCAGCTCTTTCCTCGCAAAGGTAGCGAAAAAACGCGATTTTTTATATACCTTTGTTTAACTTTACGGCATAGCCGAAGAAAGCCCTCCGGCAGATGCTCATATATTGGTCAGGAAATGCGAAAATCTGCGTGAATCCAATATATGTTTGCATACTATAAATATTACTGAAAATCAACGATCTGACTAATTGCCTTATACTAAACTCCGTTAATAGACATCTTATTATTAAAAGATTATAGAATAGACGTAGCACCTCGTAAAACTTATTTCAAAAAATTACCGAAGGAATTAAATATGACCAAAAAGCAAATAGACTACGTTACGTGTGTCATTGGAGCGTTGGCTCAGATGACCGGTCTGTCATGCGCCAATATCTATAAAAAACTCAAATCTGCCGGAATTATCAAAGACTATTTGGCAGCCGCCTACGATGTCCTTCATACGTTCAGTCTTGAATATGTAGCAGAAGACGTTATCAACCTTATGAAAAAGAAAGGATATGCTCTATGTTAGTATATCATACATCTGACCAGCATTTTGATACACCAGATGTGAATCATTCCCTTAAATCTTGCTTATGAAATGCCCAACAACCAGCTATGCTTCATCTCACAAAAAGCCATAGATGGGTGTCTGAAATTCGTTGAACATAAACAATTTTGACTATGGACAAGGCGACCCGCATATTAAGAGACATGAAATATGCCCGCATCATAGAGCTGATTGCGGAGAAGCAACACATCTCGCTGGAAGAAGCTATGGATATGCTTTACTCATCACCGTTGTTTGAAATCATCGATGATGGAACGGCCGACCTGATATGCCGAAGCGACATATATCTGGCAGACGAAATCATCCGCATGGCATAATCTGTAATGACATCTGCCATGCAATTTAAACATATCCAACAGACGGCAGACCTAATAAAAACAATCACCAATCCTGGAAGTAAAGAGCGGGATTAAGGTATTATAAGTATGGTTTATAATAAAAATGAGGTGTGGTAATCTGACAACACCTCAGCCTTTATGACTTTTTAACAATTTGAGATTGTGATAATTTTTCTAAAATCACCATTTTGGGGTTGAAATAACCGGGATTAGATATCAATTTATTGGCGAAAAATTGCTAACTTTGCACACCAAATATAAGCTGCAAAAACGACGAATTACAATCAAGCTGAAAAAATTCTGACAAATTTATGAATCCAATCAAAAAAACCATCGAATTGCCTGACGGTCGCACCATCACACTCGAGACCGGCAAACTGGCAAAGCAGGCCGATGGAGCGGTAGAACTCCGCATGGGCAACACAATGCTCCTTGCGACAGTAGTTACGGCAAAGGAAGCCGGCGAAGGCGTCGACTTCATGCCCCTTCAAGTAGAGTATAAAGAAAAATTCTCCTCCAACGGACGTTTTCCCGGCGGCTTCCTCAAGCGTGAAGGTCGTGCGAGCGACTATGAGATCCTTACTTCCCGCCTGGTAGACCGTGTGCTCCGTCCGCTTTTCCCTGACAATTACCATGCCGACACCATAGTGCAGATCACCATGTACTCATCAGACGGTGTCGATATGCCTGACGCACTTGCAGGTCTGGCAGCTTCAGCTGCCCTTGCAGTGAGCGATATACCCTTCAATGGTCCTATCTCGGAAGTGAGAGTGGCCCGTATCGACGGTGAGTTTGTCATCGATCCCACCTTCGAGCAGCTCGAGAAAGCCGACATGGAACTTATGGTAGGCGCCACCTACGACAATATCATGATGGTAGAGGGTGAGATGAACGAAGTCTCCGAGGCCGACCTTCTTGCCGCCCTCCGCGCCGCCCACGATGCAATTAAAGTCCAGTGCAAGGCTCAGATGGAGCTCGCCGAAGAGGTAGGCTCCACTGTGAAGCGCGAATATTGCCACGAGACCAACGACGAGGATCTCCGCAAGGATGTCCGCGAGAAGTGCTACGACAAAGCCTACGCCATAGCCCGTCAGGGATGTGCCGACAAGCACTGGCGTCAGGAAAGCTTTGACAAGATCTGCCAGGAATATCTCGAAAGCCTCCCCGAAGAGGAGCGCGAAGAGAAAGAGGCAATGGTGAAGCGCTACTATCACGACGTAGAGAAAGAGGCCATGCGCCGCTGCGTGCTCGACGAGGGTATCCGCCTCGATGGCCGCAAGACCAACGAGATCCGCCCCATCTGGTGTGAGGTAGACTATCTCCCCGGCCCCCACGGATCGGCAGTGTTCACCCGCGGCGAGACCCAGAGCCTCGCTACAGTGACTCTCGGCACCAAGCTCGACGAGAAGATACTCGACGATGTGCTCAATCAGGGACGCGAGCGTTTCCTGCTCCACTACAACTTCCCCCCCTTCTCCACCGGCGAAGCCCGCGCACCCCGCGGTGTAGGCCGTCGTGAAGTGGGCCACGGCAATCTTGCCCACCGCGCCCTCAAGCGCATGTTCCCCGACGACTTCCCCTACGTATGCCGCATCGTCAGCGACATCCTCGAGTCAAACGGATCATCGTCAATGGCCACAGTCTGCGCGGGCACCCTCTCGCTGCTCGACGCCGGCGTGAAGATGAAGCGCCCTGTCAGCGGTATCGCCATGGGCCTTATCTCTGACGGTCAGAAATATGCCGTGCTCTCAGACATCCTCGGCGATGAGGACCACCTCGGCGACATGGACTTCAAGGTGACAGGCACACGCAATGGTATCACCGCCACCCAGATGGACATCAAGGTCGACGGCCTGAGCTATGAAATCCTCGAAAAGGCCCTCAACCAGGCCAAAGAGGGACGTCTGCACATCCTCGACAAGATCCAGGAGACCATCCCCGCTCCCCGCGAGGACTACAAGCCCCACGTGCCCCGCATCGTCACCATGATCATCCCGAAGGAGCTCATCGGTGCAGTGATTGGCCCGGGCGGAAAGATCATTCAGGGCATTCAGGAAGCCAGCGGAGCCACAGTGAGCATCGACGAAATCCCCGAGGGTGGCTACATCGAAGTTGCCGCTCCCGGCAAAGAGGCTATCGACAAGGCTCTCGAAATGATCAATGCCATCGTAGAGCTTCCCGAAGAGGGCAAGGTATATCATGGTACAGTCCGCTCGATCCTCGACTTCGGCGCCTTCGTAGAATTCATGCCCAACCGCGACGGCCTGCTCCACATTTCCGAGATCTCTTGGGATCGACTGGAAAACATGGAAGCCTCAGGCCTCAAAGAGGGTGATAAACTCGACGTGAAACTCATAGAGATCGACAAGAAGACAGGAAAATTCCGTCTGTCGGTTCGCGCACTCCTTCCCAAACCCGAAGGCTATGTAGAGCGTGAACGTGCTCCCCGCAGCGAGCGTCCCCGCCGTGAAGGTGACCGTCCCCGTGGCGACCGTCCCCGTGGCGACCGCGGACCCCGCCGCGACAACAATGGCGGCCACCGCGACAACGGCCCCCGCAACTGATAGCGACTCTCTCACCTCTTCCACGAGAGTGAGACACACTACATAACCCTACAAACCCACTGCGGCAGATAGTCCGGACATACGGACTGTCTGCCGCAGCTGTTTCTTCTTCACGCCCTCCGGGAAATCTCCTCCTCCCGTTCACAATCCCCCAACCCTCTCTACAATCAGCTGACTGCTCCATGACATTTGTTATTTCAAAAAATTAAAGCTAATTTTGTCTTTATGAACAGCATGAAAATGGAAATAATTCTGAACCACACCCAGGCATTGTAAAAAAAACGTCTCTGAAATTATTTCTTATAAGATAAAATACCGGTGTTATCATCCGGAACCACAGTATCACCCGATTCAAAACAAATTATGGCCGACTATATGATTGTTGTGGCAGCGGGGAGCGGGAGTCGCTATGGTGGCACCCTGCCGAAGCAATTCTGCGATCTCAACGGGCGCCCGCTTCTAATGACCACGCTTGAACGCCTGAAAGCCTGTTCGCCTGATTGTGAACTCATTGTGGTACTCTCAAGTGAGATGATGCCACTATGGGAAGAGATGAGCCGGGAGGCGGGCTTCGAGATTGTCCACACTGTTGTGGAAGGGGGAGCGACACGTGCATTGAGTGTCAGAAACGCTGTGGACCTTATCCGCTCACTCCCCGGCGAAAAAAGATATATAGGAGTCCACGATGCAGCCCGTCCTGTCGTGACCGCCGCGCTTATCGACTCGCTCTTCGAGGGGTTGGCCGATGGCAAGGCCGACGGCGCAATACCGGCGACACCCCTCACCGACTCCATACGACTCCTTCACCACGACGGACACTCTGAAGCAGCTGACAGGAGCCACTTCCGTGCAGTGCAGACCCCCCAGATCTTCCCTGCTGACCGCCTGATGGATGCCTACGCGAGGATGCTCCCCTCGGGCGGCAACAATGGCTGTAATCCCTCCACACAGGGGGGCAACTTCACTGACGATGCCTCGGTGATGGAAGCTGCCGGCTACTCCAACCTTCGGCTCACTCCCGGCGACAGCCGCAATGTCAAGGTCACCAACCCCGGCGACATGGCCATCGCGTCGCTATTTCTTCATGGAATCTGATTGATGAACAACCTGCGACGTCTCGACATAAAGTATCTCCGCGGCATAGGTCCGAAGCGCGCCGAACTCCTTGAAAAGAATCTCGGCATCCGCACCTACTACGACCTGCTCCGCCATTTCCCCACCGGATATGTGGATCGCCGGAGCATCTATCGCATCCGCGACCTTTCAGGAGATGATATGCCCTCGCTGCAAATCAAGGGACGGTTTGTGAGTTTCAACACCGTTGGCGAGGGGGCGAAGACACGCTTGATAGGGCTTTTCTCTGACGGCACCGGGACGATGGAGGTAGTGTGGTTCAACCGCATCAAGCAACTCGAAAAGACATATCACCGGGGAGTGGACTACATTCTCTTTGGGAAACCCACACACTTCAACGGCCATTGGAGCATGGTGCATCCTGAGGTTGACACACCCGAGTCGCTCACCACCTCCGGGGGCTTCCGCGGCATCTATCCGCTGACCGAACAGCTGCGCAACCGCGGCTTCTCATCGCGCACTTTTGCAACGGCCGCCTCGATGATACTCGATGCCACAAAGAGCATGGCAGAGACCCTCCCCGCCGCCGTGATAGCCAGACATAAACTCATGGGGATTCAGGAAGCGATCCGCGCTATCCACCTGCCGACGTCGGCCGAACAGCTGCAGGCTGCCCGCTTCCGCCTGAAATTTGAAGAGCTATTCTATCTGCAGCTCGACATAGTGCGCTTCTCGCGCAAGAGGAGCGAGTCGATCCGCGGGTTTGTCTTCCCTCGTATCGGACACTATTTCAACACTTTCTATTCCCAATTTCTCCCCTTCCCGCTCACCGGGGCTCAGAAAAGAGTCATCAAGGAGATACGCGCCGACATGGCCACGGGACGCCAGATGAACAGGCTGCTCCAAGGGGATGTCGGGTCAGGCAAGACCCTCGTTGCGCTCCTCTGCATGCTGATAGCGCTCGACAACGACAAACAGGCATGTCTCATGGCTCCCACCGAGATTCTTGCGACACAGCATTTTGAAACCATCAGCTCGCTGCTCGCCCCGATGGGGGTATGCGTGAGACTCCTCACCGGCTCGACCCGCAAGAAGGAACGCGAGGAGATCCACTCACGCCTCATGGATGGATCGCTCCATATCCTCATCGGCACTCATGCCGTAATAGAGGATAATGTGCGATTCAAGAATTTGGGATTCATTGTGATCGATGAGCAGCATCGGTTTGGTGTGGCGCAGCGTGCGCGCCTCTGGGGCAAAAATGTAGTTGCACCCCATGTGCTCGTGATGACCGCAACCCCAATCCCCCGCACACTCGCCATGACCGTCTATGGCGACCTCTCTGTGTCAGTGATCGACGAACTCCCTCCGGGACGAAAACCGGTGCAGACACTGCTGCGATATGAAGAAAACCGCCTTGCCACCTATCAGGGTATCGACCGCCAGCTCCGCCAAGGGAGGCAGGTCTACATCGTCTACCCTCTCATCAGCGAGAACGAGAAACTCGACCTCAAGTCGCTCGAGGAGGGGTATGAACATATCCGCGAGACCTTCAGCAACTATCAGGTGGCCTTCGTACATGGCCGCATGAAACCCCAGGAGAAGGAGGCGCAGATGAACCTCTTTGTCTCCGGCAAAGCCAATATCCTGGTGGCCACCACAGTGATAGAAGTTGGCGTGAATGTGCCCAACGCCTCCACGATGCTTATTGAAAACGCCGAGCGGTTTGGACTTTCGCAACTCCATCAGTTGCGCGGGCGAGTAGGGCGCGGTGCCGACCAGAGCTATTGCATCCTGATGTCGAGACGCAATATTAGCGGCGACACCCGGCGACGCCTCGAGCTCATGACCTCCACCACCGACGGCTTCCTCATCGCTGAGGCCGACATGAAGATGCGCGGCCCGGGTGACATAGAGGGGACTATGCAGAGCGGGATGCCCATCGATCTCAAGATTGCCAATCTCGCTACCGACGGCCAGATCATCTCCCTTGCGCGCGAATCGGCCGAAGCGCTTCTTGATGCCGACCCGGAGCTGAGCACCCCCGGCAACCTGGTGACACGCACTCAACTCAGCCTACTCACCACCCGCCTCTACGACTGGTCGAGGATTTCATAAGAGACACAAGGGTTGATCTATTGGTTCTCTCCAACGCAGGGACATCTATTGCCATTTCTTTAACTTGTGGCTACTCGCCACAACACAGATTCGGAATCGTAACGCAATTTTCACCTATAAAGAGGGTGAAATAAGGCCGTGGGGGTGTAATTTTTACTTTTTTTAATCTCTTTTAGCGTTCCGGGCGTGTCCAAAAGGCGCTCAGGATTGTTTTATTAGTGTAAGTGATTCAGAAATGAGACGCTAACGAACCTGACATAAAGACACATTATTATATATATTACATCCCTCGTCCTCCCTGTTTGGTTGGGAAACCGGACATCGAGGCTCTCATAAATAAATAGTTGAAACGTGAGGGGAGGAGTTAAGAATCCGTTCTTAGCTCCTCCTTTTTTTCATGTACGTTCCCAACGATCAGCATCAACGCGAAGAGCAATCGGTCAGAGACCTACCTCGAAGAGGCTTATAATCTCGGGGCGCAGATAGTCGCTGACCTCACCGGGATAGACCGCCACATCGATCTCTCCAAGCGCGTAAGGACCTATTTCGTAAGGATTATAGTGGAAATAGAGAACCTTGTCGAGAATGTAGGGCTGACCTATCTCCGAGATAAGATCTGAGAAAAATCCGGCCTGCTCAAGATTGCCCACACTGACATCAAACTGACGCGCGAGCGCTTCGTTTATGACACGCAGAATAGTCTCGCTTCCCACCCCTTGCTTGAAAATATTACCGACAGTGAGCACTGACCCTGAAGCGAGATCGTAGGTGAATGTAGAGCTTCCGGACATCGGATGAGCGCCCCCATAATAAGCCGATTTCGAAGTCTTATAGGTGATATAATCTTCGGTCAGATCTATCACAGAGGCATCAACATTGCGGAAAAATACCACCGAATCCTCCGGCACCGTTTTCACCTCCTCACGCTGCTCCGCTTCTATAAAGTCAGTATCGGCCAGGAATCGCTCCACAGCCTCCCTGGGGGTGTGACTCACCGAGTCGCCGAAAGCTATAGCTATAAGGGAATCCTGAAGGGTCCTCACCTTTTTATCACCCAGTTTCTCAGGCCAATGTATCGAAGCTGTGAGGCTGAGATAAGATTTCTCCCCCTCAGAAGTTAAGCAGTAGTTCTTTACGCCCGACACAATCGTCTGGCTCACATCAAATTCAGTAATACCACTGTTGGAATCGCTTTTGTGGCCTGATTCGCATGCTGCAAAAGTCATCGCCGCCGCGAGTGAGGCAGCAAGAAAAAGTTTGTTTTCTTTCATCTGTCTATTGTTTCAAAAAATGGTCTACACCTTAATATAATATAGAGCGTCGAAGAGGAGTGAAATCAATATCGGATAGAAGCCTAAGGGACTATTTACAGCGGAAAAAGAGAAGAAAACTTTCCATAGTCACCTGAAAATCTGAATAAAAAATTTGCCTTGTGCAGTAATTCAGACCAATAATTAGGCAAAAACACCGAATATTTTAGCCTCGTCAACAACTTTATACTTTTACATAGTGTAAAGTTATGAAATAATTATTAACTTTGCACCGCAAATCGCCAGGATTTTGCACAAATCTCCCAGAAAAAGAAAGAAATTACTAATCCTTACAAATTAACAACTATGTCTGAAATTGCATCACGAGTTAAAGCTATCATCGTTGATAAGCTTGGTGTTGACGAAAACGAAGTAACTGAAACCGCAGAATTCACTAAGGATCTTGGCGCAGACAGCCTCGACACCGTAGAACTCATCATGGAATTTGAGAAAGAATTTGGCATCACTATCCCCGATGACCAGGCTGAAAAGATCTCAACTGTGCAGAACGCCATCGAGTATATCGAAGCCAACACACAGAACTAAGAGTTATCGGCAGCCGGGCGCACCATGCGTCTGACCTCCGAGCCACAAAGGCTCCCCACGCCAACACAAACAAGCGCGGTGGAGCCTTCTCTTTAACAATCCTCATCCCTCAATATACCCCTCCCCAACTCAAAACAGAATATGGAACTTAAGAGAGTAGTAGTGACAGGACTTGGCGCCATCACCCCCTTAGGCAACGACGTGGAGACCACATGGCTCAACGCCGTAGCGGGAAAGAGCGGCGCTGCCCCCATCACCCACTTCGACGCTTCAAAATTCAAAACCCAGTTTGCATGTGAGGTTAAGAACTTCAATGCTGCCGATCATTTTGACCGCAAAAAGGTGCGTCAGCTCGACCTTTATGCACAGTATGCCATGGTGGCAGCCCGTCAGGCAGTCGCCGACTCCGGCATTGAAGAAGCTTCCAACCTCAACCGCGACCGTGTAGGTGTGATCGTCGCTGCAGGTATCGGTGGCCTCCACACTTTTGAAGAGGAAGCCGGCTACTATGCTGTCAACGGCGCAGAGCAGGGTCCGAAATACAATCCCTTCTTCATACCCAAGATGATTGCCGACATCGCTTCGGGTCATATCTCCATGGAGTATAACTTCCATGGCCCCAACTTCGGTGTAGTATCGGCTTGCGCATCATCCAACAACGCCATCATCGACGCTTTCAACCTCATCCGCCTCGGTAAGGCTGACGCCTTCGTGACCGGAGGTGCCGAAGCCGCTATCTATCCTGCCGGCGTGGGCGGCTTCAACTCCATGCATGCCCTCTCGACCCGCAACGATGATCCCGAGCGCGCCTCCCGCCCCTTCAGCGCTTCGCGCGACGGCTTCGTCATGGGCGAAGGTTCAGTAGTGCTCATCCTTGAGGAACTCGAGCATGCCAAGGCTCGCGGCGCCAAGATCTACGCTGAAGTAGCCGGCGGCGGCATGAGCGCGGATGCCTACCACCTCACTGCCACACATCCCGAGGGCCTCGGTGCCATCCTCTCGATGCGCAACGCTCTCGACGATGCCGGCATGAAGCCTGAAGATATCGACTATATCAACGTCCATGGCACATCAACCCCTGTGGGCGACATCTCTGAGGTGAAAGCCATCGTAGAGGTGTTTGGCGACCAGGCTCATAAGCTCAACATCAGCTCTACCAAATCAATGACCGGCCACCTGCTCGGGGCCACCGGTGCCCTCGAGGCAATGTTCTCGGTCCTCGCTTGCAAAAACGACATCGTGCCCCCCACCATCAACCACGATGAGGAGGACAAGGACGAGAATATCGACTACACGCTCAACTTCACCTTCAACAAGGCTGAAAATCGCCCCGTGCGCGCTGCCCTCTCCAACTCCTTCGGCTTCGGAGGTCACAACGCCACAGTGATTGTGAAGAAATACGAGGAATAATCTCACCGACACACGCTCACCGACGCGTCGCACTTGATTGCAGCCGCTGAGCGCCCAATAAACCACAAAAGCGCCCCGCCGGAACTGAGAGTCCGGCGGGGCGCTGACACCCCTCGCCGCCACCGCTCCGGCATGGAGAGAGAAAGAGATGAAGGCACGATCGGTACCAAAACTTTAGCCGCACCTCCCCGCAGCCGGGCTCATACGCAACAACTTGACTCATCAAAATCTGAAAAAAATCAGAAAATAAACATTAAACTCTAAAAAGAGTTAAAACTTCTTGGTGAGAAACGAAAAAATGCATAACTTTGCAGCCGAGTTTTGTGGCACATTCTTGGAAAGAGACTTTGAAAGATGCACTTAGTCTCGATATGAGAGATGAGATGGCGGCCACAGACCGCTGTGACAAAAAAATTAGTAAAAAATCAAAGAGATAAAAACCAACAGCCATGTCAAAAATTTGTCAGATCACAGGCAAGAAAGCAATGGTGGGTAACAACGTTTCGCACTCGAAGCGTCGCACCAAGCGCAAGTTTGATGTAAATCTCTTCAACAAGAAATTCTTCTGGGTTGAGGAGCAAGCATGGATCACACTCACCATTTCTGCCGCAGGCCTGCGCACTATCAACAAAAAAGGCCTCGACGCTGCCATCAAGGAAGCGATCACCAAGGGTTATATAACTGAAATCAAATACTTAGACATTTTATAAGAAGATGGCAAAGAAAGCAAAAGGCAATCGCGTTCAGGTCATCCTCGAATGCACCGAACATAAGGCATCAGGCATGCCCGGAACTTCGCGTTACATCACTACCAAGAACCGCAAGAACACTACCGAGCGTCTGGAGTTGAAGAAATACAACCCCATCCTCAAGAAAGTAACCGTTCACAAAGAAATTAAATAATTCACTGACTCATGGCAAAGAAAACCGTTGCATCTCTGCAAAAAGGCGAAGGCCGTACCTACAGCAAGGTCATCAAAGTCGTTAAGTCGGCGAAGACCGGTGCTTACACCTTCCAGGAACAGATGGTTCCCAACGATGCTGTAAAGGACGCGCTTAAGTAAGCGCCTCCTCGCATCTGCAATATAGCATACCACCATTTCACCTGAGCTGAGCCCACGAAAGGGGAAAACAGCCTCAGGTGAAATGGTGTTTTTGTGTCAACACCCGGAGGATAATTTGAAATTGAGGCCACCCCTAAAGACGTTAACGCATCGACAGTTTACGCCAAGAGGAGAGATCATAAAACTGCAGGCAAAATCTCCCGAGAATCCGCCACCGGTGTAAAGAATTTTGCAAATAGCGCTCCAATATGTTGTGCAACATAATCCATGAGCAGATTTTGGGCTGAAATTCAAATTTTTAGCCTCTTTTTTTGTTTTTATCGGAATTAAAAATTAAATTCGTGGGATAAAACGTTTCTACACCTTTATCATACCAACCTCTCTCCCCCAAACGTCGACACTTATCAATAAGCGAAACAACTACTTTATAACATATCTCATCAATGAGCTATCTTAAATTTGATAAAAAACTCATGATTAACCTGGAGCAGTCTCTGCCGAAAGAGATGCTCCGCACCAATCAGTCGGGGGCCTATCACTGTACTACAATCGTGGACTGCAACACGCGCAAGCAGCATGGCCTGCTGGTGGTGCCCATCCCCGAGATGGACAACTCCTGGCATGTGATGCTGTCGTCGCTCGACGAGACAGTCTATCAGCATGGTGTCCCCTTCAATCTCGGCCTTCACCGCTATCGCGGTGGCGCCATGAATCCCAACGGTCACAAATACATCCGCGAATTTGACTGCGAGAGTGTGCCCCGCACCACTTATCGTGTAGGTGGTGTGATTCTCACCAAAGAGAAAATCTTCATCTCCAACGAAAACCGCATCCTCATCCGCTACACCCTCGTGGAAGCTCACTCCCCTACAATGCTCAGATTCCGCCCGGTGCTCGCCTTCCGCGACGCCAACGAGCTCTGTGTGGCCAACGATGTGATCAACACCCACATTCCGGAGATAAACAATGGTGTATCGGCCTGCCTCTATAATGGCTACCCCACCCTCTACATGCAGTTTAGCCACAAACCGGAGTGGCACTATGAGCCAAACTGGTATAATGGATTTGAATATGTGAAGGATCTGGAGCGCGGAGTGCCCTACAGCGAGGACCTCTGGGTGCCCGGCTACTTCGATGTACCTATCAAGAAGGGTGAATCCATTATCTTCTCGGCAGGATTGAGCGAAGTATCTCCCCGCTCGCTCGCCAAGATGTATGAAAAGGAAATTGCTCAGCGCACATGCCGCACTTCATTCTTCAACTGTCTGAAAAACGCCGTGAAGCAGTGCTACCTCAAGGGCAAAGAGGGGATGTATCTCATCTCTGGATACCCCTGGGGCAAGATTCTTGCACGCAACACCTTCATGGCTCTCCCGGGAGCTACAATCGCCATTAACCATCGCGAAGACTTCGAAAAGATCGCCGACACTGCCCTGAAGGCTCTGAAAGGCTTCATGGAAACAGGCGAAATCAATAAGCGCATTGGTGGAATTGACCTCCCCGACATCCCTCTGTGGGCTGTGTGGGCTCTCCAGCAATATGCCAAGGCCTATGGCCGCGACGCAGCGCGCGAGAAATACCTCCCCGATGTGCGCGAAATCCTCAACTTCATCCTTTCCCAGAAGCACCCGATGCTTAAGGTCGACGCCAACGGCATGGTGACCACCGACGGCACCCGGAAGCCGGTATCGTGGATGAATGCCTCGTTTGGAGGGCACCCCATCATCCCCCGCTCGGGTCTGCTGGTAGAGTTTAACGCTCTCTGGTACAACGCTCTCATCTTTGCATCCAAACTTTCGGAAGGCACTCCTGATGAAGCAAAATTCAATGAAGTGGCGCAGAAGATGGCCGAGCCATTTGTCGCTACCTTCCTCAACGACTATGGCTACCTCTACGACTATGTCAACGGTACTTATGCTGACCCGTCAGTGCGTCCCAACATGGCAATTGCCATCGGTCTTGACTACTCACCTCTCGACCGCCGCCAGCGCAAGAAAGTGCTTGACATCGTCACCCGCGAGCTCCTTACCCCCAAAGGACTGCGCACTCTCTCACCCAAGAGCTACGGCTACCGCCCCTTCTATCTCGGCTCGCCCGAGGATCGCGAGATGGCGCTCCACAACGGTCCCGCCCGTCCCTGGCTCATGGGATTCTACTCCGATGCCTATCTCAAGGTGTTCGGCATGAGCGGCGTGAGCTACATCGACCGCATGCTCATTGGCTTCGAGGATGAGATGACCAGCGGCTGCATCGGCTCCCTCTCGCAACTCTACGATGCCAACCCGCCCTTCACCGGCCGCGGAGCCATCAGCCATGTCACCAATGTGGCCGAGGTGCTCCGGACGCTAACCACTCTCAAGAAATTCATAATGGACTAAGAGTGTGACAGACATTTTGACACACTCAAAAAAAGTATTTATATAATATCCATGAAAGCTTTAATGTTCGGGTGGGAATTCCCCCCTCACATCCTGGGCGGTCTCGGCACTGCCAGCTACGGTCTCACCAAAGGAATGTGGGAGTGTGGCGATATGGATATCACCTTTGTCATCCCCAAGCCATTTGGCGATGAGGAGAAGCATTTCGCACAGATTGTCGGAATGTCGCAGGTGCCAATCGCATGGCGCGACGTGAGCCGCGACTATGTGGAGCAGCGCATAGGCAAAGTGATGGATCCCGACCTTTACTTCCGTCTGCGCGACCATATATATGCCGACTTCAACTATATGCGCACCAACGATCTGGGATGTCTTGAATTTTCAGGGCGCTACCCCGACAACCTTGTTGAGGAGATCAACAACTACTCGATCTGCGCCGGTGTGGTGGCCCGCACCCTCGACTTCGACATAATCCACTCCCACGACTGGCTGACCTACCCCGCCGGCATCCACGCCAAGATGGTCTCCGGCAAGCCCCTCGTGATCCATGTCCACGCCACTGAGTTCGACCGCTCTCGCGGGAAGCCCAACCCCACGGTGTTTGGCATCGAGAAGGATGGCATGTATCATGCCGACCATATCATCACCGTCTCCAACCTTACCCGTGAAACCGTGATCCATAACTATGGTATCGACCCGGCGAAGGTGACAACGGTCCACAATGCCGTGACTCCGCTAACCCCTGAGCAACTCAACGTGCCTGAGCATAAGAGCAAGGATAAGGTGGTGACATTCCTCGGACGTATCACCATGCAGAAAGGTCCGGAATATTTCGTTGAGGCAGCTGCCAAAGTGCTCAAAAACAATCCCAACGTGCGGTTTGTGATGGCCGGCAGCGGCGACATGATGGACAAGATGATACTTCTTGCAGCCGAGCGTGGAATCGCTGACCGTTTCCACTTTCCCGGCTTCCAGAAGGGTCCGCAGGTCTACGAAATGCTGAAGGCATCAGATGTCTATATCATGCCCTCCGTTTCAGAGCCGTTTGGCATATCGCCCCTTGAGGCAATGCAGATGGGTGTCCCCTCCATCATTTCCAAGCAGAGCGGATGCGCCGAGATCCTCACCAACGTCATAAAGACCGACTACTGGGATATTGATGCGATGGCCGACGCCATCAACTCGATAGTCTCCAACCCCGCGCTCTACAATCAGCTGCGCGAGGATGGCCTGGCTGAGGTCAACCAGATTACCTGGGACAAGGCAGGTCGCAAAGTCATCGACATCTACAACAATGTGCTCTCCCGCTAATCCGGGAACAGGACTTCGACCCACAAATCCCTTCACACCTCTCCCCATCCTTAAATAAAAGCATACACATCCACCCACATATCAAGAAAGAGACTATGAAAGCAATCTGCTTCTATTTTCAGATCCACCAGCCATTCCGTCTGAAAAGATACCGCTTCTTCGACATAGGCAATGACCATTACTACTACGACGATTTCGCCAACGACGACATCGTGACCCGCATAGCTCAGCGCAGCTACATCCCCGCTGCCGAGAGCCTTCTTCGCATGATCGAAGGCTCAAATGGGAAATTCAAATGCGCTATATCAATCACCGGCACAGCCCTCGAGCAGTTTGAGCAGTATGTCCCCGAGTTCATCGATCTGCTCAAGAAGCTCGCCGACACCGGGAGTGTGGAATTCCTTGCCGAGACCTACGCTCACTCTCTTGCATCGCTCGCCGACCCCGAGGAATTTGCCGCTCAGGTAAAGAGCCACGATGAGAAGATCAAGGCTCTCTTTGGCCAGACTCCCAAAGTGTTCCGCAACACTGAGCTGATCTACAGCGACGAACTTGCACCCCACATCCTCTCGATGGGTTACAAGGGTGTAATCACCGAAGGCGCAAAACATATTCTCGGTTGGAAATCTCCCAACTATGTCTACAACGCTGCTTCAGCACCGAAGCTGAAGATTTTGCTGAAAAACGACAAATTCAGCGATGATATCTCAGATCGTTTCAGCAACACTCAGTGGGATGAATACCCCTTGACAGCCGATAAGTATATCAACTGGATCGCCGACACTCCGGCTGAGGAGCAGATCGTGAACCTCTGCATGAATCTTGAAGTGTTTGGTGACTTCCAACCCCGCGAAACCGGCATCTTCCAGTTCCTCGAAGCTCTCCCCCGCTTCGCCGAAGAGCGCGGTGTAGAATTCTGGACACCCACAACAGCTGTCACCAAGCTCAAACCGGTGGCTGAACTCTCAGTGCTCCACCCCATCTCATGGGCCGACGAAGCCCGCGACACCTCGGCATGGCTCGGCAACAAGCTCCAGAATGAGGCTTTCGAAAAGCTCTACTCCGTGAGCGAACGAGTGCGTCTCTGCGAGGACCGTCGCCTCAAGCAGGACTGGAATTACCTCCAGGGTGCCGACCATTTCTTCTACATGTCGACCAAAAACATGCACGACGGGTCAGTGCACTCGCAGTTCTCCCCCTACGACACCCCGTTTGATGCGTTCACCAACTATATGAATGTGCTCGCCGACTTCATTGTGCGCGTTGAGGAGCAATATCCTATGTCAATTGACAATGAAGAACTTAGCTCACTACTTACCACAATACGTAATCAGGAGCGCGAGATAGAGGTGCTCAACAAAGAGGTTGAGTCGATGCGCAAAAACATCGAACATTTCAACGAGGAGCATCTGCTCCGCGAGCAACCCGCAGAGACCCCCGAAAAGCCTAAAGCTAAAGCATCCAAGCCCAAAGCAGCGCCAAAGGCCAAAGCTGAAAAAGCTCCAAAGGCTAAGAAGGCTCCAAAGACTAAGGCTGAGAAAGCGCCCAAGGCTTAAAGCGGAAAAGACCCTCAAGGCTTAGCCACTCATTGTGGCCACTCAATACGACCATCCCCGGAAACACACTTTACAATTGTGAATCCGGGGATGGTCTTTGCATGTATATTTCAGTTCATCTGCCTTTTACGCTTCGATCGACAACCACCGGGGTTGAAGTTGAAGGCTTCACGCTTGCGGTTGCCGAAGTTGTCACAGTAACAGATGTTGTCAGATCTACCGGATCAGAAGATGAGTACTCTACCGAATCTGCTTTGGCAGACTCCTCCCCGGTCTTCATCTCCGAGGAACTCCCACGGAGATATTCCGGGGTGAGGATAGTATGGTTGGATGAGAAGCGCAGATCATTCATTTCACGAGCGGTCAGCGGACGGGCACTCGAAGGAAATTTATTGTCAGTAGAGTCCATAATAACTTAAACTTTTGTGGTTTGACCATTGCCGCGATTGAACATGGGGGTGAGCCGGTTCAAGCCAAGCAACACCGTAAGATAGGCGATTCCGAGGACGAAAAATTCCACCTTCAAGGGCCAGATATCTCTCAGCCAACCGCCGAAGAAGTAGCAGAAGAAGAGCAACCAGAGGGAAATCTGCACACTCACGCAGAGAGTGCACCACTTTCCGGCGCGGAATTTCTGATACCAGATGCTCCAGAGAGTGAAGGGGAGGCAGCAGAGATTGCAAAGTGATAACCACGGAAGCGTAGATGGAAAGAAGAGAAGGCTCGCGAGGCTCACCGAGAAGTAGGCCAAACCAAGTTCACTCCAGCTGAAAAGCCCGAAAAATTTTGAAGCTTTCATCTCGAGGATACTGTCGCAGCCACCCTCCTCAAGGACACCACACACACGGTCTGCAGCCTTGTTTTTTATTTTCAACGACTTCTGCACGAGCATATAGGTCAACCAAAGTCCTACAAGATCCACGATCAGAATCCCTACCGTGGACCAATGGGCATAGAGCCCTCGGCTGATAAAGAAGTAGAGGAAAAGCAACGCAGCGCCGGCTTTGAGAACCACATTTTTTGCCTGGGCCATGAAAATGTCGCGCCGGTGGGCAGAATAGTCAGGCTCTTTGGCTTGTGGAGTTGGAGTTGCCACGAGAACCGTACCTGTCCAAGCCTCCTTAAACTCTCCCAGAGAGATGCTCTCCTTGCTGCCCTGAGTGAGATACTCCACTACACCGTCGGCCCCATCGCTCAGACCGGTGACGATCACAAACCCATCGGGGGTAGCGGCAATGAAGGGACAATGAATCCCGGAGATCTCATCCTTGTCGGCAATGCTGAGGCCCTGACAAGTCACACCATACTCTCCAAGCAGCTTGCTAAGACCAAATAGCGACTTGAAGGGCATAGACTCGAAACGACGACGAGAGTATTCGTCTGTGTGGGCTACACCCAAGGCACTCAGAAAGTCTGTGAAAATCGTATGTTGCTCAATATTCCGGGCCATAGCATGGAAAAATTTGTGTTAATTAAAGATATGACTCGACTTTGCTAAGGAGCACATCACCTTCCATTTCGCCGGTGTGGCGCCACTCCTCAGTGCCGTTTTTATAAATTATAAAGGTAGGGATCGAAGTCACTTCATTTTCTGATGCGGCCTCCTTATTTTCGTCGATATCAAACTGATAGACCTGAGCGCGGCCATCAAGCAATTCCTTGACCTGCTCTACTATAGGCATCATTTTCTGGCAGTGAGGGCACCACGAAGCAAAAAATTCAACGAGCACCACAGGTGCGCTTTTCTTAACGTCGTCGTAAGTCATAATTGTAAAAGTTTTTAGGTTGGTTTGTTAGGTTAAGCGGATTCCGTCCGCTATCAATATAATAACACCTCATCTAACCGAAAGTTTCGTTTGCAAAACGTTAGCATCTGTTATAAATAGTTATAGAGGTTTTTTTGCTGCCTATTGTCAGTCACTGTCATTCTCTATCATCGGCTATCTTAGAGCCTGTCCCATAATATATGTTAACGCTGAGGTCGCATATCTCGGAGG
>CAZUEY010000037.1:0-21198 GCA_964619395.1 uncultured Staphylococcus sp.
ACCCCGAGATTACAAATCACGTGCTCTGGCCAACTGAGCTAAAGAGGCAATCTTTAATTGTTCGCTTGCTATTTCAAGGAGGATTTCCTTTCAAAAGCGATGCAAAATTAGTGCAATTTTTTATTCCATGCAAATATTTTCAAACTTTTTTTACCTAATTTGAATTTATTTTGAGTTCAGAATGATTTTTCGCGCCTTCATGACATCTCGCAGCATGCGATTTCAGGTCCAAAGCCCACGTCGCGATCGCAAGATGCAGTATCATTCCACAGCCATTCAGCCCTTTATCCATCCGGCAACCGGATATTAAGTATCCTGCACCGGCAAGGGACATCCTTTTGCCCTAAGCACCTCAGCTGCGGGTCACCCATCACCGGATGATATCTAAATTATTTATGGCAGGCTATTGTTTTTTTTAAGGTGGGCTTTGATCCAGTCATAGTGGCCCACCTCGGTCGGGACCGTGGTCCAATGCTCGTTGATGGGGGTGAGCAGAGCCTCCTTAGGAGTAGGGATCACATTGTAGACTTCATAGCTTGTGGTAGGGGGACATGTATTGTCGTTAAAACCCCAGGTCATCCTCACGGGGCAGCGAAGGCGTTTCGCGAAGTTGACCACATCGAAATATTCGAGCGTGCGTACCTTCTCGGGAGTTGCATCCTGAGGATTCTTGCGGAAATGGTGGGGGTAGCCACCGGCCTTATCACCGAGGTAGCCCGTCATATCACTCAAAGCGGGGTGATTGGCCACGCAGCCTGTCACACGCTCATCGAGCATGGCAGTGGTGATGGCGAGCGCTCCTCCCTGCGAACCCCCTTGGGTGAAGAGATTCTTCCCATCCCACTCAGGGAGTGAGGTCAGCAGGTCGAGAAAACGACGGCACCCGAGGTAGACATCCTTCATATAATAATTGTCAGGATCGTCGAGCCCCATCGAAAGATACTCACCGCGCTTGCTGCGCTCGGCGGCAAACTCCTCCTCGGTAGCCTCCGGATGGACTCCATGAATCTCAGTCTCGAGGCGTATCATACCCCCCTCACCGTAGTAGCGATGGAGCATAGGGTCCTTTATAGTCTTCACACCTGCCCCGGGAGGGGTAAGCACGGCTGGATATTTCCCCTCGCCGCGAGGGATGAAAAGGTAGCCATACATAGCGCCTCCGCGCTCGTTGAGCTGCAGCTTCACGAGCGAGCAGGTCATCTTATCGGTGGAATATTTCTCCACCGGCTCGATGGTGTACTGCAGAGGAAACTTCTTATCCTCCGCCACTGCATTGTTCCAGAATGCATCGAAATCCGCGGGCTCCCCCGTGAAAGCACGGAGCTGCTCGGGAGAGAAGCCCACCTTCACATGATGGTTAACCCTCTGCGAGCCGGCCATAGCCGACAGGCGCAGGTCGCGGAATCCGGGTTTCGACATGGTGCCGATTGTGATCTCAGCAGTCCCGTTGCCATCGAGAGTCACCACCCCGACCGTGTCGGCGGGCAGCATATCGGGACCAATTTCAAACTCCACCTTCTCGCCGGCAGCCGGGATCCCATAGCGGTAGAGCTGCAGAGAGACCCGGGCAGTGTCGCCAACTGCGTAGAGCCAATCGGTGTGGTCAGGATTGGTGACCCACAGCAGATCGCTCCGCGAGGGATAGTTTTCACCCCGAAGCTGAAGCACTGATAAAACTGCTAATATAATTAAGGTGGTAAATCGGGAACTTTTCATTGCGATAAAATAGATAGATATTGCGAATCGGTTTTCTGATCACAGGGAGCGACGGCTCAGGAAGCACCCCTGAGTTATTTTTGCAAATTTAGTCAAATTTCCCATCACTTTAGAGGCGCTCAGGAGTGGAATTTTGAGTAAAACATCGTAATTTTGTGCCAAATCATCACATAAACGTTTATGAAACGCCTTTTCATCATCCCCGCCATCCTCCTCAGTGCACTTCTCCCCTCCGCGGCGAAGGCTCAAATCAATTCCCCCGAGGCCGCGGGCTACCTCCAGAGAGGCATCCTAATGTATGAAGACCGCAACTACGAAGGATGTGCCGACCAGTTGACACGCCTGCGGTTGCTCTACCCCACTGCCAAAGAGGCTGAGGATGCTCTCTACTATCTTGGTCTTGCCTCCCAGGGACTTGGCGACGACGAGGCCATTCAGCTGCTCAACAAATATCTCGAGCTCTACCCCTCCTCACCCCGCAGAGCTGATGTGATGATGTCGGTTGGCGACTACTATTTCAACCGTGCAAACTATTCACGCGCAGTGGAGAAGTATGAGATTGTCGACCCCGCAGCTCTCTCCTCGACCCGTTGCGACGAGATGACCTACCGGAAAGCCTACAGCGAGATGATGCTGGGGCAATACTCCTCGGCAGCGCGCGGATTTCGCTCCCTGCAGAGCAGTGCGACACTTGGCAATGCCTCCCGTTTCTACCTTGGCTATCTGGCCTACCTCGACAAAGACTACAACACCGCCATGCAATATTTCGGGATGACCGACCACTCCTCGGAGCCCGGCAACGCCGCCCCCTACTATGAGGCGCAAATAGCTTTCGCACAGGGTGACTACAACCGCTCACTCACTCTTGCGCGCACCATGCTTCAGACCGGAGCCATAGCAGAGTTCACCCCCGAGTGCAACCGCCTGGCCGGCGAGTCGCTCTATAATTTAGGTAATGAGGAGGCCGCAACCCCCTATCTATGGAAATATTGCGCTGAGGCCACCGACCCGCAGCCCTCCGCCTTCTATATCCTCGGTGTCAGCGAATATCGCCGCGGTGACTATGACGCTGCCATCAAGCTCTTCCAGCAAGCGCTCTCCACTCCCTCGGCGATGCAGCAGAGCGCCTCCCTGTTCCTGGGGCAGGCCTATCTGAAAAGAGGGGACAATTCGTCGGCCCTCATGGCCTTTGAAAACGCCTATCGTTCTGACTATGACCGCGATGTGCGCGAGACCGCCTTCTACAACTATGCTGTTGCGCGAATGGATGGCGGGCGTGTGCCTTTCGGCAACTCCGTGGCGCTCCTCGAGGAGTTCCTCAAGGAATATCCCTCGTCGAGCTACAGCTCTGATGTCCAGCGCTATATAATCCACGGTTATATGAGCGACAATGACTACGAGAGCGCCCTGGCAGCCCTCAACAAAGTGCGCAATCCCTCGACTGAACTGCTTCGCGCCAAGCAGAGGGTGCTCCTCGTGCTCGGTTCGCGCGAATATAGCGCCGGGAAGGTAGCAGAGGCCATCGACCATCTCAGCGAGGCCCGCCGTCTGGCCGCGAAGGGCGACCCCGCGCTCGCCCGCCAGTGCGACCTTTGGCTCGGCGACTGCTTCTACTCGCGCGGCAATCTCGCCGAGGCAGCCTCGATGTACAATTCATTCCTCGCAACTGCTCCGAAAAGCGATAGTTACAACCGCGCATTAGCCTACTACGACCTCGCCTACACCCGTTTCAGTCAGGAGCGCTACACTGATGCCTTGACCGATTTCCGCAACGCGGCCTCGCTCATCGCCACCCTCCCCTCCCAACCCTCCGAGGGGATGCTGGCCGACTGCTACAACCGCATGGGCGACTGTCAGTACTACAGCTCCGACTTCGAGGCTGCCGCTCAAAGCTACGGCAAAGCACTCGATCTCAACCCCGCGGCCGGCGACTATGCCCTCTTCCAGTTGGCCATGATGAAAGGCCTGCGCAAGGACTATAAGGGCAAAATTGCTGATATCTACCGCCTTATAGAGCAATTCCCCTCTTCAGGTCTTATCCCCTCGGCCCTCCTCGAAAAGGCAGAGAGCCAGATAGCCATGGGGCAGACAGATCGCGCCGTCAACACCTATCTCGCCCTCGTGCGCCAGTATCCTGCGACGGCTCCGGGTCGCAACGGCTACCTCCAGCTCGCCATCACATATATGAACTCCGGCGAGCGCTCGAAAGGTATCGACACCTACAAGAAGATCATCTACTCCTACCCCACAAGCGAGGAGGCCCGAACGGCTGCCGACGACCTCAAGCAGATTTATGCCGACGATGGTAAGATCTCTGAATTTGTGGCATTCATCAACTCTGTCCCCAATGCGCCCCGCTATGAAGCTTCAGAGCTGGAAAGCCTCGCATTCTCCGCTGCCGAGAAGGATTATATCAACTCCGGAGCCACAGCCAAGCTTGAGGCATACGTAGCCGACCACCCCGCAGGCTCCGACGCCGCGCAGGCCTATTTCTACCTCGCCGATGCCGCCTGGAACCAAGGTAAAGGGGAGAAGGCGCGCGAATATGCAATGAAGGTGCTCTACACATTCCCTGACTCTGAGGTGGCCGAAGATGCCCTCCTGATCAAAGCTGCCGCCGAAAGTTCACTCGGGAAGACCGCTACAGCCTACGAAAGCTATAGCCAGCTCGCCTCCCGCGCCTCCGGCTCCAACATGCTGCGCGAAGCCCGCCTCGGGGTGCTCCGCACGGCTGCCGACCTCGGAAAATATGCCGAGCTGGTCAACACGGCCGATATGCTCCTCGCCTCTACAGCCGCCAATTCAGGCTCAGATGTCTCGGAGATCAAATTCATGCGCGGTATGGCCAACGACGCCCTCGGAAACCATGAAAAAGCCGAGGCCGACTGGCGCGAACTCGCCGAAAACACTTCGGATCTCTTCGGCGCCAAGAGTGCTTACTACCTGGGCAATTCGCTCCTCGAAAGAGGTCGCATTTCTGAAGCTAAAGACGTAACAGATAAGTTCATATCGTCAAACACGCCCCATCAATACTGGCTCGCCCGCGGCTTCATCCTCTACAGCGACATTCTCCGCAAGGAGGGTAATAAGTTTGAGGCCGACGAATATCTCAAGTCGCTTCGCAACAACTATCCCGGCAAAGAGGCCGATATATTCCACAGCATCGACTCCCGCCTCAACTGATAGCCCGTCTCTCCCATCACTCCACCCGATTTTACATCCACACGACTCCACATCATGACAATCATGAAACCCAGAATAGCAGTTTTAGCCCTGAGCCTCTCACTCGCAGGTGCACTCTCGGCGCAGGGGCTCCACCAGCAGATCAAAGTAGAGCGCGAGATAGTGCCGGTAAAGCGTGAGGCCTCTCGACTCAACATCCTTCCGCAGTTGCAGCTCACCCCTATAGCCCGCCCACAACTCTCGTATAGCGACAAGGTGGTGACGGCCGATGTCCCCAACAGCTACACCATGCTCTCACCCGTAGCCTGGGGCGATAAGCTCTACACATCCCCCTATCGCGGCTACCTCGCCTTTGGCGTGGGAGCACCCACGGCAAATGCCGTAGTGTCAGCCGGATACCGCGCTATCGACTCCGACCATACTCGCCTGAGCATCTTCGGGCAGTATGACGGCGATATCTACACCCAGAAACTCTCGGCACCCGCATCAGACGACCGCACCCTCTACTGGCGAGACCACACTGCCTCTATCGAAGCCGACCTCTTCCAGACCGTAGGGAAGAAATCGGCTATCGATGCCTCGGCCGACTATACTTACGCCTACCACAACCTACCGCTCTTCTCGTCATCCTACGGGCAGAGCTCAAGCCGCGGGGGTCTCAGGGCCGGCTTCTCCTCCCGCAAAGATGACATCTCCTATCGTATCGGGCTGAGCTATCGCCACTTCGGCTTCTACCATCAGTCGCTCCGCTCTCAAGAGGCACAGCAACTGCTTGAGGATGCCATAAAGCCTGTAAGGCAGAATCTCTTCAGTGCCGACCTTACAGGCAAAGCCTCTTTCTCGGATAACTCATCGGTAGCCATCGATGTCAATGCATCCTTCCTGCGCTCCTCGCTCAGCGCCACTCCCCTCTTCTCACTCGACGAAGCTATTATAAAAGGTGGTGACACCCGTGGCCTGATCGCCATAACGCCTCACTACGACTTCAACTCCCCTCAGCTCCACCTCCGCCTCGGCGCCGAAGTAGACCTCAGCATCAATGACGGCCGTTTGCTCCACGTAGCCCCGGAAGCGTCAATTGCATGGACTCCGACCCAATACGCTGCCTTCGAGCTCAAAGCCACGGGAGGCGCTACACTCAACCCCCTCGCATCGCTCTTCGAGGTCAGCCCCTATCTTAACCCCTACATGACCTATGGCCTTAGCCATCTCCCCCTCGACCTCAACGCCGGAATCACCTTCGGCCCATTCCTGGGGGGTACCCTCGAGCTCTTCGGCGGATATGCCAAAGCCGACTCATGGCTAATGCCCGCACTTACTCCCGAGATCCCCGGCGGAGCAGTCTATAGTGATGTCGACCTTTCAGCCTTCCACTTCGGATGTGCTCTCGGCTACGACTACCGCTCCCTCCTCTCAGCCCGAGTGAGCTACGAGAATGCCCCCAACAGCTACGATCACTCCCTATATTCACGGCGAGACAGAGCCAAACACCTCGTCAAAGCCCGGCTGACCCTCACCCCCATCAAGCCGCTCTCTATCACCGCCGGATGGGAGTTCCGAGCCGGGCGTCGCATCTACGAGACTATAGCCACTGTGGTTGGCGACCCCACGGCCTCCAACCCCCCGCTCATAGCCTACACCACTGCCCCGACATCACTGGGCTGCATCTCCTCCCTCTCCGTAGGGGCCGGCTATAGCTTCAGTGACCGTCTCACCATCTTTGCCCGAGGCGAAAACCTCCTCTCCCGTCGTTTCTATCACATAGGACTCCGCTACTCTCAGGGAGCCTATGGACTCATCGGTGCCACCCTTAAATTCTGACCCGAAAGGCCCGACGAAAGGACGGCTCCGGCTGCAATTGGCAACGCTGCCATTGGCTACTATGGGGGATTACCATGAGAGCAAAATGCCAATTATAATTTCTTGATGATTGATGATTATTCCAAAAAAATTCGTAATTGTGTGCACTTATACCCACCATATTATGAATTTATTATAATGCTCAAAACTATAAATATAACCCTCTGAGGTCATTGAGGCTCTTGAACGTGCCATAGTCTTTGCTGTACAAGACCGCACAGACAATGATCCCGATGTGGCTGATACATATTTGCGAGTTACCGTCCTCGATAATAAATTCAAGGTTCAGGTCATGTATCTTGAAGAATCTTATCCGCTTGCGCGCTTGGCAGTCGAGATTTTAACCCTGTAAAATCTGATGTTTCACCCGACGTTGCCGATTTTCGGCAACGTAATCATTGATTGACGGAGTTGAGTCAGTTTTTATGCTTAACTTTGCGCATCACAATCTGAATATGGCGAAAACGGCGACGACAATAGACCAACAAATCAACCTCTTGGAAAAGAGAGGTCTCCTCATATCAGATAGAGACAAGGCGCGAGAAATCCTGCAAGACATCGGATATTACCGCCTCGGTTTCTATCTCTTTCCGTTTGAGAAGACCTATCCAAACCTTGCGCATCGCACCCACGAATATGTCGAGGGAGCGATGTTTGAAGACGCGGTCAATCTCTACTACTTCGATTTTGACCTGCGCCTTATCCTCATGCGTTATCTCAACCGCATCGAGATTGCTTTCCGCAATTATCTTATCACTAACCTCTCCAATAAATACCGCTCAACGCCCATTTGGTTTGTCTGCCCCTCAGTTGTCAGTCGCTCCTATGCACAAGATTTCGGTCGCAAAGTCTACACCGCAGACTTCAAGCGTAATCCGGTCATTCATCGCCACCATCAGAAGAACGCCAACGATCGCTTCGCTCCGGCGTGGAAGACATTGGAGTTTATGACCTTCGGGGCGGTGCTCAAACTCTTTGAACAACTCAAAGAACTCGACGACCAAATGCTAATTTCAAGCCTTTTCAGTATCCGTCAAGTCGTCACGTTCACGAGCTACATGCACACCGTCAGGCAAGTCCGTAACGCTTGCGCCCACGGACATATCCTGTATGACTTCAAACTCCCACAGGCACTCCGTCGCGGCCCGGCAGGTTCGACACCTGACGAGCGAAACAACATTATCGGTGCCCTCCGCGTTATTAAGTATATCATGGGGACGATTTCGGAGAACCGAGCGTCTGAAATGCGTGAGGAGATAAAAAGCCGATATGAACGGCTCTGCGAAGCCTCACCGGTTTTCAAGCCTCTAATCCCTGATTTCTCCTCAATCTGAGAAAATTACGACACAATTTCTCGCAGAAATTGTGTCGATTAAAATAAAAGTGTTACCTTTGCACTATCAAAAGTGCTTCTGGAGACTTCGTCGCTCCCTTAGCACTCTAAAAAAAGGCAAAGTCGAGGCTACCACTTAGTCGGGTAGTCTCGCTCTTTTTTATGCAAATTCCCAATGCTTTTATAAATTTTAATGCCGGCGAGCCTGATTTTTGCACATATTCAATATTATCCCAATTATATTGGGAATTTGTTGATTTTTGAAAGTAATTTCGTAATTTTGCAGACATTTTAAACACGAGATTTTTATCAATTATTACATTTCTTACTCTACAGTTAGATGAACAATGATCAGATAAAGGTGATATTTGCCGAAGAGGAGCATGCAAAGTATGCCGAGCAAATTGTCAACCTAATCTATGAATCAGCCCTCCAGCGCGGTACAGGCATTGCAAAGCGCACCCCTGAATATATCGCCTCGAAAATCCGTGGGGGGAAAGCTGTTGTTGCTCTCTGTGATGATCGCCTCATAGGCTTCAGTTATATAGAGAGCTGGGAACATGGTGATTATGTGGCCACTTCAGGCCTTATCGTTGACCCTGAATTCCGACGATTGGGCCTGGCAGCCCGCATCAAGGCAAAGACATTCGAACTTGCCCGCCTCCGCTTCCCCTTTGCCAAACTGTTCAGTATCACAACCTCACTCCCCGTCATGAAGCTCAACACTCAGATGGGCTACAAGCCGGTGACATTCTCCGAGCTTACCGACGACGAGGAGTTCTGGGCCGGCTGCCAGGGATGTGTCAACTTCGACATCCTCAAGCGCAACAATCGCCGCATGTGTCTCTGCACCGGTATGCTCTATGATCCCAAGGCTAAACTTGAGGCTCCCTCCAAGAGCGCACCCTACGTCATGTGGTTTAAAAATCGCCTCAAGAAGCTGCTCCACCTCAAATGATTTTCAGCCCACGCCCGCATCGTGGGGGGAGGTCGGAGTCTTCTGCAAAAATTATCAAAAAAAATCATTTCAGTCTCATTTTCATCCCGTTTCAGTAGCATATTATGGAAAAGAAGAAAAAAGTAGTTCTCGCCTTTAGTGGCGGCCTCGATACATCGTTTGCAGCAAAATATCTCTCAGAAGATCTCGGCTATGAGGTCCACACCGCCATCGCCAACACCGGCGGCTTCTCCGACGAGGAGCTGAAGACCATCGAGGAGAAAGCCATGCGTCTGGGCGCCGCCTCCCACGCCGCGCTCGATGTCACCGGCGACTACTACGACAAGAGCATCAAATATATGATAGCCGGCAATGTGCTCCGCAACGGCACCTACCCAATCTCCGTTTCCTCAGAGCGCATCTTCCAGGCTATTGCTATCATTGAATATGCCAAGAAGATAGGCGCTGATGCCGTGGCCCACGGCTCAACCGGCGCCGGCAACGATCAGGTGCGTTTCGACCTCACCTTCCAGATCCTCGCACCCGAAATCGAAATCATCACCCCCACCCGCGATATGACCCTCACCCGCGAGTATGAGATAGACTACCTCAAGAAGCATGGCATCGAGGCCGACTTCAAGAAGATGGAATATTCTATCAACAAGGGTCTCTGGGGCACCAGCATCGGCGGCAAAGAGACCCTCCACTCAGAGCAGACCCTCCCCGAAAGCGCCTACCCCAGCCAGATTACGGAGTCAGGCGAGGAGCATATCACCATCAGTTTCGACAAGGGCGAGATCTCGGCAGTCAATGGCAAGCACTACGACAACAAGATTGACGCCATTCGCGAAGTGGAGCGTCTCGGTAGCCGTTTCGGCATCGGCCGCGACATGCATATCGGCGACACCATCATCGGCATCAAGGGTCGCGTAGGCTTCGAGGCTGCAGGTCCGGTGCTCATCATTGCCGCCCACAAAATGCTCGAAAAGCACACTCTCACCAAGTGGCAGCAATATTGGAAAGACCAGATCGGCACATGGTATGGCATGTTCCTCCACGAGTCGCAGTATCTCGAACCTGTCATGCGCGACATGGAAGCCTTCCTTGAGAACTCGCAGCGCAACGTCACCGGTACGGTGGAGATCATCCTGCGCCCCTACAACTTCACCCTCGTCGGCGTCGACTCCCCCTTCGACCTCATGAAAACCGATTTCGGCGAATATGGCGAGGTCAACAAGGCTTGGAGCGCTGACGACGTCAAGGGCTTCACAAAGATCCTGGGCAACCAGATGAAGATTTACCACAATGTGCAGAAGCGCAACGGTAAGGATGAATAACCCCACACTCCCTCACTTCAGACTATCATGAAAATTGGTATCATCGGGGGAGCCGGCTACACTGCCGGCGAACTCCTGCGCCTCCTTATCAATCATCCTCAGGCCGAAATAGTCTTTGTACACTCCTCGAGCAATGCCGGTCGCCCCGTAGATGAGATCCACGAGGGGTTAGCAGGGGAGACTGACCTGCGCTTTGCCGAGAATTTCGACCTTAAGGCCATCGATGTGCTCTTCCTCTGTCAGGGCCATGGCTTCAGCCGTAAATTTAAAGAGGAGAATGATATACCCTCCAACCTTAAGATCATAGACCTCGCCCAGGACTTCCGCGATGAAAGCGAAGGCTACATCTACGGCCTCCCCGAAGCCAAGCGCGAAGCCATCCGCAAGGCCACCCGGGTTGCCAACCCCGGATGTTTCGCCACCGCGATCCAGCTCTCCCTCCTCCCATTGGCGGCCTCCGGCCTCCTTCATGGCGAAATCAACGTCACCGGAATCACCGGCTCTACCGGTGCAGGAGTGAAACCCGGTGCCACCACCCACTTCAGTTGGCGCAACGACAACCTCTCGGTCTACAAAGCCTTCACCCATCAGCACCTGGCCGAAATCATGCAGACTCTCAACCAGGTGAGCGGCGGGACGGATGCCGAAATCAACTTCGTGCCCATGCGCGGCGACTTCCCCAGAGGCATTTTCATCATCGCCACCCTCGACTGCGATCTCGACCTCGAGCAAGTGTCCAAGCTCTATAAGGATTATTATGCCGAGGCGCCCTTCACCCATGTGATCGACCGCCCCATAGACCTCAAGCAGGTCGTAAATACCAATAAGGCAGTGATCTCGCTCGAGAAACATGGTCGCAAACTGCTCGTCACCACCGCTATCGACAATCTCCTCAAAGGAGCCTCCGGACAAGCTGTGGAGAATCTCAATCTCATTTTCGGCCTTGACGAGACCACCGGTCTGCGCCTGAAACCATCGGCTTTCTGACAAGCCCCTACTCCACCCCACTACAACTCTACGACAAGCGCTTATGACACTCTTCGACGTATATTCACTCTACGACATCGAACCTGTGAAAGGGAAAGGATGCCATGTCTACACCGCCGACGGCACCGAATATCTCGACCTCTACGGTGGCCATGCAGTCATCTCCATCGGACATGCACACCCCATCTATGTCGACGCCGTCTCCAACCAGGTGGCGCGCCTCGGGTTCTACTCCAATTCAGTGCGCAACTCACTCCAAAATGAGATCGCCTCCAAGCTCGGACGCATCAGCGGCTACAACGACTATCAGCTCTTTCTCTGCAACTCCGGCGCAGAGGCCAACGAAAACGCCATGAAACTGGCATCGTTTGCCACCGGCCGCCGCAAAATACTCGCCTTCGACCGATCATTCCATGGGCGTACATTCGGTGCGGTTGCCGCAACCGACAATCCCCGCATCCGCGCACCCTTCAATGAGACTGAGAATGTAGAGTTTGCCCCCCTCAACGATATTGAGGCCACCGAGGCGATGCTCTCTACGGGCCAATTTGCCGCAGTGATAGTAGAAGGGATTCAGGGAGTGGCCGGCATCCGCATGGTCGACGACAAATTTCTCCACGACCTGCGCCGCCTCTGCGACAAATATGCCACGCTCCTGATCCTCGACGAGATCCAGTCAGGCTATGGCCGCACCGGCCGCTTCTTCGCCCACCAGTACTCCGGAATCAAGCCTGACATCATCACCTGCGCCAAGGGAATAGCCAACGGCTTCCCGATGGGGGCAGTGCTCATCTCCCCCGCCATCAAGCCTGTCAAAGGGATGCTCGGCACCACCTTCGGTGGCAATCACCTTGCCTGCGCCGCAGCCATCGCCGTAATCGACGCCATGGAGGCTGAAGCTATGGTGAGCAACGCCGCCGCTGTGGGAGAATATCTCCTCGAAGAGCTCCGCAACCTTGCCGCCGGCTCTGATGAGATCGTAGAGGTGCGCGGCCGAGGTCTGATGATAGGTATCGAGATCAAGGGATCAGCGTCGGAACTCCGCAAGCGTCTCCTCTTTGAGAAGCACATATTCACCGGAGGAGCCGGCGAACACACGGTGCGTCTGCTTCCGCCCCTCTCTCTTCCGCGCTCCCATGCTCGCCGCTTCATCGATGCCTTCAGCGAACTCATTGAAAAATAACCCAACTAAATCCTCCCAACCTTTTGATGAAAAACTTCACCACCGTCCACGACATAGGTCCACTCGACGCAGCCGTCAAAGAGGCGCTCGAAATCAAGGCCAACCGCTTCGGATTCACAGATCTTGGCAAAAACAAGACACTGCTGATGATATTTTTCAACTCCTCCCTGCGCACCCGCCTCAGCACTCAGAAGGCGGCTATGAACCTGGGCATGAACGTCATCGTGCTCGATGTCAACCAAGGAGCGTGGAAACTGGAGACTGAGCGCGGTGTGATCATGGATGGCGACAAGGCCGAGCATCTTCTCGAGGCTATCCCGGTGATGGGGTCATACTGCGACATCATAGGTGTCCGCTCCTTCGCCGGGCTCAAGGATAAGGCCGAGGACTATGAGGAGAGGATCATCAACCAGTTTATCCGCTATTCAGGCCGACCTGTCTTCAGCATGGAGGCTGCCACACGCCACCCGCTGCAAAGCTTCGCCGACCTCATCACTATCGAGGAATACAAGACAAAGGCGCGCCCGAAAGTGGTGATGACATGGGCTCCTCACCCCCGTGCCCTCCCGCAGGCCGTCCCCAACTCCTTTGCCGAGTGGATGAACGCTGCTGACTATGACTTTGTCATCACCCACCCCCGGGGCTACGAGCTCGCACCGGAGTTCACCGGCAACGCACGAATAGAGTATGACCAACGAAAAGCTTTCGAGGGTGCCGACTTCATCTATGCCAAAAACTGGAGCGCCTACGCCGACCCCAACTATGGCAAGGTGATCTCTACCGACCGCGACTGGACTGTCGACACGGAGAAGATGGCCCTGACGGACAATGCCTACTTCATGCACTGCCTGCCCGTGCGCCGCAACATGATAGTCACCGACGATGTCATCGAGTCAGACCGCAGCATCGTGATCCCCGAGGCCGCCAACCGCGAGATTTCGGCTCAGGTTGTCATAAAACGGCTCCTTGAGTCCCTCTGAGCTCCGGTATAGTCCATCCCCACTCCCATATCACTCAGAGCATAAGCAACACCCTATAAGGATATGTCGGAAATTAAAGTAATCAAGATCGGGGGCAATGTCGTGGACAATCCCGAAGCCCTCGCCCGCTTTATCAAAGACTTCACTGCCCTTCCCGGGAAAAAAATCCTCGTCCATGGCGGCGGGAAGGAGGCTACACGCATGAGCGCTCGCCTCGACATCCCGACAACCATGATCGACGGGCGACGTGTCACCACCCTCGAGACCCTCGAAGTCGTGACCATGGTCTATGCCGGCCTCGTCAACAAGAGGATAGTATCGATGCTTCAGGCCGAAGGGTGCAACGCCATGGGGCTCACCGGGGCCGATGGCAATGCCATCACCGCTACGCGTCGCAAGAGCGAACCTGTCGACTTCGGCTACGTTGGCGACATAGCTGCCGACGGAGTCAATCCTAAGCTGCTCTCATCGCTGCTCGATGCGGGAATCACCCCGGTGTTCTGCGCCATCACCCACGATGGCCATGGGACGCTGCTCAACTGCAATGCCGACACAATAGCTTCAGCAGTGGCTCTCGGAGCCTCGAAAATAGCCCCGACCGAGCTTATCTATTGCTTCGAGCAGCCCGGAGTCATGGAGGATATCGAACGTCCGGACTCTCTTATCCCCCTCATCACCCCGCCGCTCTACGCCGAGCTTCGAGCCTCCGGGATAGTCAACAAGGGGATGATCCCAAAAATCGACAATGCTTTCCGAGCCATCGATGCAGGAGTGGAGAGCGTGACAATCAAACACTCTGACGCTCTGACCTCCGACCGTGGCACTCTTATCAGAGCAGAATGACTTCCCGTCCGTGGCAAACACCTCATCAGAGCATTATGACTGTCGAACTTCTCAAACGCCTCATTTCCACCCCTTCCCCCTCGCGCGCTGAGGAGGCTACGGCAGATATTATCTTCGACCATCTCCGGATGCTCGGAGCCACCCCCTCACGTCTGGGCAACAATATATGGGCTCTCTCCGAGGCCTACGATCCCTCGCGCCCCACACTGATGCTCAACTCCCACCACGACACCGTAAAACCGGCCGCGTCCTACACCCTCGATCCCTTCACCCCCCTGGAGAAGGATGGACGCCTCTATGGTCTCGGGAGCAACGATGCAGGTGCCTCGGTGGTGACTCTGATCAGTATTTTCAACGAGATGCGCCGCGAGCCGCTCCCCTACAATCTGCTCCTCGCCATCACCTGCGAGGAGGAAGTAGGGGGCGAGAACGGAATGCGGGCCTTCCTCCCCTATCTCAGCGAACAGGGTATCAAGGTGGACTGCGCCATCGTGGGAGAGCCAACCGGGATGCAACCCGCGGTGGCTGAGCGCGGCCTATTGGTGCTCGACTGCGTCACTCCCGGCGTTACCGGCCACGCCGCCCGAGGCGAGGGGATCAACGCCATCTACCGCGCTATCGCCGACATCGAGCGGCTGCGTAACTTCCGGTTCCCACTCGAATCGGGAGTGCTCGGCCCCATCGGCGTAAATGTCACAATGATCGAGGCCGGCTGGCAGCACAATGCCATCCCTGACAGCTGCAAATGGGTGGCCGATATCCGCACAACCGATGCCTTCACCAACGAGCAGACCGTAGAGTTGCTCAGAGGGGCGGTGGAGTGGAGCACACTCACCCCGCGTTCCACACGTGTCCGCGCCTCGGTAATCTCCGCTGACCATCCCCTTGTCAGAGCCGCAACCTCGCTGGGACTGAAGCCCTTCATCTCCCCCACGACGAGCGACATGTCGCTCATGTATGACTTCCCGTCGCTCAAAATCGGGCCGGGAGACTCCGCGCGCTCCCACCGGGCCGACGAATATATCACCCTGCAGGAGCTCGAAGATGCCCTCCCCATCTACCGCTCGCTGCTGCGCGACCTCAGGCTCTGAGGAGGCGGCTGCAAGCGATCCGGGAATTTCTCTGACAGCAGAAAACCCTCAAAAGGCCTCGAATAAAAGCTCTCGGAAGGGTTATCAAAATATACTCTCAAAACGGTTACTCAAAACCTTACAACATAATTTTCCACCAACCACGCAACACACACTTACCCGATACGACTTATGAAACTATGGAGCAAGGGCTCGGAGCCCGATAAAATGATTGAAGAATTCACCGTGGGACGCGACCGCGAGCTCGATCTGCGCCTGGCACGCTACGATGTGCAGGGGTCGATGGCACATATCAAGATGCTCGAGAGCATCGGACTGCTCACTGCCGACGAGCTCTCCACCCTCCTCAAGGCTCTCGAAGAGATAGCCGAAACAATCGAGAAGGGGGAGTTTACCATAGAACCCGGTATCGAGGATGTGCACTCACAGGTAGAATTTATGCTCACTGCCCGTCTGGGCGACATCGGTAAGAAAATTCACTCGGGTCGCTCGCGCAACGACCAGGTGCTCGTGGACCTCAAACTCTTCATGCGCGACGAGCTCAAGAGCATCGGCCAGGCCACCGGTCGCCTTTTCCACTGCCTGCAGCGCCTCAGCGAAGAGCACAAGGATGTGCTGATGCCGGGCTACACCCATCTTCAGGTGGCCATGCCCTCATCCTTCGGCCTCTGGTTCGGAGCCTACGCCGAAAGCCTCTGCGACGATATGCAGATGCTTGTGGCGGCCTACAACATCGCCAATCAGAATCCCCTCGGGTCAGCAGCCGGCTATGGCTCCTCCTTCCCCCTCGACCGCGAGATGACCACCCGCCTGCTCGGGTTCGAGACACTCCACTACAATGTAGTGGCTGCGCAGATGTCGCGCGGCAAGACCGAGCGCGCCGCCGCCATGGCAATCGGGGCTATAGCCTCTACCCTCTCCCATCTTGCCATGGATGTGTGCATGTGGATGTGTCAGAATTTCGGCTTCGTATCTTTCCCTGACGAACTCACCACCGGCTCCTCCATCATGCCCCACAAGAAAAACCCGGATGTGTTTGAGATCATGCGCGGCAAGTGCAATCGTCTGCAGAGCATCCAGAACGAAATCGCCCTGCTTACAGCCAACCTTCCCCTCGGCTACAACCGCGACCTCCAGCTGCTCAAGGATATCATATTCCCCGCCACTACCGAACTGATACAGTGTCTGGACATGGCCTCGTTTATGCTCCCGCAGATGAGAGTAAAAAAAGATATCATTGACGATCCCCGCTACGACTACCTCTTCACCGTAGAGGAGGTCAATCGCCTGGTGCTCGGGGGTATGCCCTTCCGCGAAGCCTATAAGAAAGTGGGCCTCGAGGTGCAGGACGGCACCTACAGACCCGTCAGAAGCGTCCATCACACCCATGTAGGGTCCATCTCCAATCTCGCTACCACCCAGATCGACCTCAAATTCCAGAAACTCGCCGACAAACTCTCCTGACAAAACGTTAAACCCCTAAGAGTGAGAGATTCGATTGGATTTTTTTCGTAACTTTGCGATAGAAAAAGATTATAACGTTACAATATACAATATCATGGCTAAAAAAGCATTGCTGATGATTCTCGACGGATGGGGAATCGGCGATCACTCCAAGAGCGACGCTATCTTCTCCACCCCCACTCCCTATTGGGACTATCTCGTGTCAACCTACCCCCACAGCCGTCTGCAGGCTTCAGGTGAAAATGTCGGCCTCCCCGACGGCCAGATGGGCAACTCTGAGGTGGGTCACCTCAATATCGGCGCCGGACGCGTGGTCTATCAGGACCTTGTGAAAATCAACAAGGCCTGCGCTGACGGCTCCATACTCGAAAATCCCGAAATCAAGGATGCCTTCACCTATGCCCGCGACAACGGCAAAGCTATCCACTTCATGGGCCTGACAAGCGACGGAGGTGTGCACTCCTCGCTCGACCATCTCTACGCCCTCTGCGACATCGCCGCACATTATGGTCTGGAGAAAGTCTACATCCACTGCTTCATGGATGGTCGCGACACCGACCCCCGCAGCGGAGTAGGCTTCATCGAGAAGCTCCGCGACCACTGCGCCAAGAGCGCCGGAAAAATAGCCTCGATCATAGGGCGCTACTATGCCATGGACCGCGACAAGCGCTGGGAGCGCGTGAAAGTGGCCTACGACCTGCTCGTGAAGGGTGAAGGGAAGCAAGCCACCGACATGGTGGAAGCTGTGCGCGAAAGCTATGCCGATGGAGTCACCGACGAGTTTATAAAACCCATCAACAACTCCACTATCGACGGCACTATCAAGCCTGACGATGCCGTGATCTTCTTCAACTACCGCAACGACCGCGCAAAAGAGCTCACCATAGCCCTCACTCAGCATGATATCCCTGAGGCAGGGATGACCGTCGTCCCCGGGCTCCACTACTACTGCATGACCCCCTACGATGCCTCCTTCACCGGAGTCCACATTATCTTCCCCAAGGAGAATGTGGAGAACACACTGGGAGAATACCTCTCATCGCTCTCCAAGAAGCAGCTCCACATAGCCGAGACAGAGAAGTATGCCCATGTGACATTCTTCTTCAACGGCGGTCGCGAAGCCCCCTACGAGGGTGAAGAGCGCATCCTCGTGGCCTCCCCCAAGGTTGCCACCTACGACCTCAAGCCTGAGATGAGCGCCTATGAGGTGAAAGACAAGCTCGTGGAGGCGATCCGTCAGGAGAAATATGACTTCATAGTGGTCAACTACGCCAACGGCGACATGGTGGGTCACACCGGAGTCTACGAAGCTATCTGCAAGGCCGTCAAGGCAGTAGACGAATGTGTGCGCGACACCGTAGAGGCCGCCAAGGAGGCAGGCTACGAAGTGATAATCATAGCTGACCATGGCAATGCCGACAATGCAGTCAATGCCGACGGCACTCCCAACACCGCCCACTCCCTCAACCCCGTGCCCTGCATCTATGTGACAGAGCGCAAGGATGCGAAAGTCTCCGATGGACGTCTGGCCGACGTGGCTCCCACCATGCTGAAAATCATGGGGCTTCCCCAGCCTAAGGAGATGACCGGCCACGCCCTCATTGACTGATGGAATCAATAAAACAACTCTTCAATATCAACCGGGAGTCTTCAAGTTTCCACGCCATGGGAACTCTGAAAGCCGCCCGGGAATTCGGAGCCGCCAATGGAGGCGCCGCGTAGTTCATTGTGACCCTTTTCGGAGCCATCTCCGGCACCGCAAAGGGTCATCTTACGGATATGACTATCCACGGCCACCCACTGTAAAACCAACGCATCTTCACACCCATACAGATATAATCAAAATCTCCCAACAGCCATGACACGCAAGTATGACTATCTCGTAATCGGATCCGGCATCGCCGGCATGAGTTTCGCACTTAAAGTCGCCTCCAAGGGGAGAGTGGCCCTCGTCTGCAAGACCACCCTTGACGAAGCCAATACAGCCCTTGCACAGGGTGGTGTGGCCTCAGTGACAAATCTTGAGGTAGATGACTTCGAGAAGCATATCAACGACACTATGATTGCCGGCGACTATCTGAGCGACCCTGAAGCAGTCAGGAAAGTAGTCACCGAGGCGCCGGCCCAGATCCGCGAACTCATAGGCTGGGGGGTGGACTTCGACAAGAAAGCCGACGGGAGCTTCGACCTGCACCGCGAAGGAGGCCACTCCGAGTTCCGCATCCTTCACCATGCGGACAACACCGGATTTGAGATCCAGCAATCGCTAATCGAGGCGGTGAGGGCCAACGAAAATATCGACATCTTCGAACATCACTTCGCGATCGAGATCATCACTCAGCATCATCTTGGGAAAATGGTGACCCGTCGCACCCCTGATATCACCTGCTATGGTGCCTATGTGCTCGACACCGAGACAGGAGAGGTAGAGAAATTCCTCTCGCGCATCACCCTCATAGCCACAGGCGGCGTGGGAGCCGTCTACCAGACCACCACCAACCCCCTCGTGGCCACCGGCGACGGAATAGCGATGGTCTACCGTGCCAAGGGCACCGTGAAAGATATGGAATTCATCCAGTTCCACCCCACGGCCCTCTATCATCCGGGCGACCGCCCCAGTTTTCTCATCACCGAAGCGATGCGTGGCTATGGAGCGATACTCCGCAACAAAAAGGGTGAAGAATTCATGCAGAAATATGATCCCCGGCTCTCGCTCGCCCCACGCGACATCGTGGCCCGCGCCATCGACTCCGAGATGAAGCTCCATGGCGACGAGCATGTGTATCTCGACGTGACCCACAAGGATCCTGAGGAGACTCGCCGCCACTTCCCCAATATCTATGCCAAGTGCCTGTCGCTGGGGATCGACATCACCAAAGATTATATCCCCGTGGCTCCTGCAGCCCACTATCTCTGCGGAGGCATAAAGGTCGACTCAAACGCAGAGTCGTCGATCAAACGCCTCTATGCCGTGGGCGAATGTTCCTGCACCGGGCTCCATGGCGGCAACCGTCTGGCCTCCAACTCGCTTATCGAAGCCGTGGTCTATGCCGATGCCGCAGCGCGCCATGCCACCGAGGTGGCACCTCACTACGACTACCGCACGGATGTGCCTGACTGGGACGACTCCGGGACACAATCGCCCGAAGAGATGGTGCTCATCACTCAGAGCCTCAAGGAGGTGAATCAGATCATGGGAGCCTACGTGGGGATCGTAAGGTCCAATCTGCGCCTCGACCGCGCCTGGAACCGCCTCGATCTCCTCTATGAGGAGACCGAACGACTCTTCAAGCGCTCTAAAGCCTCCCGCGAGATCTGCGAACTGCGTAATCTCATCAATGTGGGGTATCTCATCATGCGCCAGGCCAAGGAGCGCCACGAATCGCGCGGACTCCACTTCACAATCGACTATCCCCCCGTGGCCCACAAAGAGTGAGGCAACACTTTGGGCTTTCCCGTTGTTATAAGGATATAACCACCTCACACCACTGCTCTTATGCCGAGACTCCAACGCCGCCTTATAGCGCTGACAGCAGCGCTCTGCACGCTCCTCCAGCCGGGGGCGCAGGAGGCCGCGTCGACAGCCGAGGGAGCTCCCGGGAGTGAGATCAAGGTAGGCTCCGGAAGGGTGAAGCCAATCCAGGGCTACTACTATTTCGACGACGAGGAGGGGGAGAAGACCCTCATGCTCGTGCTGGCCGACATCACAGTCTATCCTCCAATGAAATTCAAAAACAAGAAAGAGGAGGAATTCTACTGGAAGACGGTGCGCGATGTCAAGAAGACCCTCCCCTACGCGAAACTCATCTGCGAAACCCTCATCGAGACCTATGAATATATCGAGACCTTCCCCACCCAGAAGGAGCGCGAGGAGCATCTGAAGCGGATGGAGAGCGAAGTTTTCAAACAGTATAAGCCGATACTCAAAAAGTTGACCAAGTCGCAGGCTCAGATGCTTGTTAAGCTGATCAACCGCGAGACCAACCAGTCGAGCTACAATATTCTCAAGGCTTTCCTCGGATCATTTCGTGCGGGGTTCTGGCAGACATTCGGCCGATTTTTCGGGGTGAATCTGAAGATGGGCTACAATCCTGATAAGGATCGCAAGGATGCGATAGTGGAGCGGGTAGCAACCCTCGTGGAACTCGGACAGCTGTAGGGGGATGATCTGACCTTCCAAAGTTTAACGGACTTTTATTTGACAGGCTCCCGGAGCCTCCCCTCGGGTCATTAAGAGCCTGTCCCATAATATATGTTAACGCTGAGGCGGTCAGCCATTGAGCA
>CAZUEY010000038.1:0-20916 GCA_964619395.1 uncultured Staphylococcus sp.
TTAAGTTTTGACATAACAGAGGGGTAAATTTTTTTGATACAAATTTACCCCCCCCCTGTTTTCAATGTTTTTGACGATTCTTTTTGGGGATTCGGAAAAAAGCATTACCTTTGCAGCCGGGTAAGTCCTACACGACCAGCTCCCCGAGAACTCCGCCAGGTCTTGATCGAAGCAACGGTATCGGGTTGTAGCGGTGCGATGTAGTTAGCTTACCCTTTTTTTATTGAGATGGGTTATTGTATTTCAGAGCCTTGGGATTGCGAGGGTTAACGGATTGACTGTGAGGCTACAGAATGCGGAGGCTTATTGTAAGAAAAGAAAATCTTACTCCCTGATTTATAGGCAATTAGGTGAAAATTTATTTGGAAATTCAAAAAAGGTGTTTTATATTTGCGTTGTGAAATAAGAATCTCGGCCTTCCCCTCTCTCTTATGCAGTGTCGTGAAGTTTTCCGTTGATACCTTTTTAAACCAATCTATAATTTTATAAAAAAAACATTTCTTATCTCGGCTTTAGCCCTCTTTGGAGTGGTGGGGCTATCGGCCCAAACTTATCCCTACCAGGATGAATCTCTCACCCCATATGAGCGTGCCGCCGACCTCGTGTCGCGTCTCACTCTTGAAGAGAAGATCGACCAGGTGGGTCACAAGACCGCTGCTGTGAGCCGTCTCGGCCTCCAGAGCTACAACTATTGGAACGAAGCCATCCACGGAGTGGCCCGCTCGGGTCTTGCCACCTCCTTCCCGGTGTCAAAAGCTATGTCGTCTACCTGGGACCTCCCGCTCATATTCGATGTTGCAACTGCGATTTCAGATGAGTGCCGTGTCTACAACAACAATAATAATAAGGGCCTCATTTACTGGTGTCCCACAATCAATATGAGCCGCGATCCCCGCTGGGGGCGCGACGAGGAGAACTATGGCGAAGACCCCTTCCTCACCGGCAAGATTGCTGTGGAATATATTAAAGGTATGCAGGGCGACGATCCCAAGCACTACAAGACCATCGCTACTGCCAAGCATTTTGCTGCAAACAACTACGAGCGTGGCCGCCACAACACCTCCTCGGATATGGACGACCGCAATCTCCGCGAGTATTATCTGCCCGCTTTCGAGATGGCAGTGAAGGATGCAAATGTGCGTTCCGTGATGAGCGCTTACAATGCAGTCAACGGTATCCCTTGCGGTGCCAACCATGAGCTGCTGATCGACATTCTCCGCAATGAGTGGGGCTTCGACGGCTTCGTTACCTCTGACTGCGGCGCAGTTGAGGATGTGTTCAACAAGCATAAATATGTACCGACCGGTGCAGAGGCTTCGGCAGTGTCAATGAAAAACGGTGAAGACCTCAACTGCGGCGACACTTTCCAGAAGTTCTGCAAGGAGGCGATAGCTTCAGGCCTCATGACCGAAGCTGATCTCGACCTTGCCCTCACCCGCGTGCTCGCTGCCCGCTTCTCGGTAGGAGAGTTTGACAGGAAGGCCAATGTGAGCTGGACTTCAATTCCCGCCTCAGTCCTCAACAGCGAAGAGAATCAGGCGCTTGCCCTCAAAGCTGCCCGCGAGGCAATCGTGCTCCTGAAGAACGATAATAATTTCCTCCCCCTCACCCCCGACAAGACCGTGGCTGTGATTGGCCCGCTGGGCAACACCGTGAGCCTCGGTGGCTACTCCGGCTCTCCCACTGCCCTCACCACTCCCTTCGATGGCATCGCCGCCAAACTCAACTATGTATATAGCGACGGCACAGTGCAGTTCGAGAAGTGCGACATGCAGAGCACTCCCTCTACCAGCAAGCGTCTCTCCAAGGAGGCCAACGGCTCAGCCGGCAACCTCGGCTATATCTACAACAACGACTGGGTTGGCTTCAAGGATATCCATATCGCCAACAATTCCACCAAGCTCGAAATCTACCATGGCGCAAAGAACACTAACAACACAATCGCCTATTTCTATCTCGACCAGATCGATGATACCCCCGAGGCTGTCGTGACCTGCCCCGTGACAGGTAACTGGAGCAAATATGTCGTTACAACTGTCGACATCGACCCCGCCGTGTGGAACGGTACTCATGACATATATGTGAAATTCGAGGGTGGAACCAACGGCGACAAATATTGCGCAAATATGGACTGGTTCCGCGTCTACAACCCCGATGTGACCAATCCTCTTGAGGAGAATGGCCCTGTTTACCTCTTCAAGGGTTGCGAAGTGACCGGTACCACCGGCACTCAGATCAGCCGTGCTCTCGAGATCGCGATGAAGGCCGATGTGGTTGTTTTTGCCGCCGGCACAAATCTCGATGTCTCCGATGAGAGCAACGACCGCAGCAGCCTCAACCTCCCCGGTGACCAGCAGAAACTTCTGGAGGCTATCTATGCCGTCAACCCCAACGTGGTGCTCCTGCTCCAGACTTGCTCATCTGTCACCATCCCCTGGGCTCAGGAGAATATTCCGGCCATCGTAGAAGCATGGTATGATGGCCAGGCACAGGGTCAGGCTATTGCCGATGTGCTCTATGGCGACTTCAACCCCTCGGGCAAGCTCACCTCTACTTGGTATAAGCAGCTCTCCGACCTTCCCGCTACGCTTACCAACTACAATATCCGCAGCGCCGGCTACACCTATATGTATCACACAAAGACTCCTCTCTATCCTTTCGGCTATGGTCTGAGCTACACTACTTTTGACTATTCCGATTTTGCAGTGAGTGCTACTCGCCTCGGCAAGGGCGAAGAGCTGGAAGCCTCTGTGACCGTCAAGAATACCGGCGACCGCGCAGGTGCTGAAGTGGTGCAGCTCTATGCTCGCTGCAATTCGAAGCTCGACCGTCCGCAGCTTCAGCTCGTAGGCTTTGCCCGCGTCGAACTTGAACCCGGCGAGTCAAAGACCGTGACTATGCCCCTTAAGCATGAGCAGCTCGCTTACTTCAACGAACAGGAGCAGACATTTGACGTGGAGGAGGGCACAGTTGATCTCTATGCAGCTGCTTCGTCGGCCGACCTCCGACTCCACACCACCATCAATACTGACGCCGCTACCGTGAAACTCACCTACAGGTCAAATGGTTCAGGCATTGACTCAATGTTTGCCGATGCTCCTCTCGACAATGGTAAGATTTATGATCTGACCGGTCGTTGCATGGGCGACGCTGCCGACCTCGACCGTCTCCCCGGCGGTTTCTACATCGTCAGCGGTAAGAAAATTGTGAAGAAGTGAGATGTTAAGATCGTGAAGAGATAATCAGCTCTCACATTGAGAAAAAAGTTTAGGCCTCGGAGGGGTAATCCTTCCGGGGCCTTTCCTTTACGCACCCTGCGGGGGAGCGGGTGATTCGTGGCAAACCACTGACTTGGAGTGGTGCAGGCGAAAAATCAATTTCTTAAGCCGCTACGCAACTACTGCTGGGGTTGCTGGGGTTGCTGCGCGGAGACTTGTGACTGGAGAGCTACCGACGAGCTGCCGGCCTCCCACCCCAGAGCGCTGGCGCCAAGCACTGCCGCATCTGCCTCCTTGAGTTCGGAGAGAAGCACCTTAACTTTCCCCTTGAAAACAGGCATCATGTTGCGCTCCATTGATTCGCGGATGGGACGCAGCAACAGCTCGCCTGACTTGGCAAGACCGCCGAAGAGGATGATGGCTTCAGGCGAGGAGAAGACGGTGAAGTCAGCAAATGCCTCTCCAAGCATATTGCCGGTAAACTCAAAGATCTCGAGTGCGAGTTTGTCGCCCATCATGGCGGCGTCGTAGACATCCTTGGAGGTGATGGCGTCCAAGGGGATGTCGCGGAGCTTTGACTCGTCGTTGCGGATTTCAAGAAATTCGCGGGCTGTGCGTGCTACGCCGGTGGCTGAGCAGTAGGCCTCGAGACACCCGGTGCGACCGCAGCCGCAGAGGCGGCCATTGTTGCGGCGCATGATCACATGGCCCAACTCGCCGGCAAAACCATCGTGGCCATACACGAGCTGCCCGTTGATCACAATGCCGCTACCCACACCCGTGCCGAGGGTGATCATGATGAAGTCGCGCAGACCGCGGGCAGCGCCGTAGGTCATCTCGCCAAGAGCTGCAGCGTTGGCGTCGTTGGTGATCACCACAGGGATTCCGAACTTTTCGCTCATGAGTGAGGCAAAGGGGAGCACTCCCTTCCAGGGGAGATTGGTAGCCGACTCGATATTGCCGGTATAGTAGTTGGCGTTAGGAGCGCCTACACCTATGCCATGGATCTTATCGACAGCATCATTGGCCTCCAGCATCTTCATCACTGCTGCATGGAGTTCGTTGAGATAATCCTCGAAATTCGGGTGACGGCCGGTCTTTATAGCACCGGTGGCAATCACATGGCCGCGGGCATCGACCATGCCGAATACGGTGTTGGTCCCACCGACATCTATGCCAAGTACGTATGGTTTGCTCATTTTGGTAGTTTTTGAGGTTGTTCTAAAGAATATACACAAAGATAGTATATAAGGTTGAGAGTTTTAAGAAAAAATCGCTAATTTTGTAAATCTTAAACCGGCAATTCAGATGGAAAACGAGTTTGACATACACGACCGCACGGCCTCTGACAAGGAATTTGAGCGGGCATTGAGGCCCTCGCATTTCGATTCGTTCAACGGTCAGGAGAAGGTTGTCGACAATCTCAAGGTGTTTGTCCAGGCCGCGCGGATGCGTGGCGAGGCTCTCGACCATCTGCTGCTTTTCGGCCCTCCCGGCTTGGGGAAGACCACTCTTGCCGGCATTATTGCCAATGAGTTGGGAGTCAATTTCAAAGTCACCTCCGGGCCCGTGCTCGATAAGCCGGGCGATCTGGCCGGGATCCTGACATCGCTCGAGGAGAATGACGTGCTTTTCATTGATGAGATTCATCGGCTCAGCCGTGTGGTGGAGGAATATCTCTACTCCGCTATGGAGGACTATCGCATTGACATTATGATCGACAAAGGGCCGGGAGCACGCTCGGTGCAACTCTCGCTCAGCCCATTTACACTCGTGGGAGCCACAACCCGTTCCGGGATGCTGACAGCCCCTATGCGGGCCAGGTTTGGCATCAACTGCCATTTGGAATACTATGACCATGAGGTGCTTGAGCGGATAATATGTCGCTCGGCATCGCTGCTTGGTGTGCGTTGCACCCCCGACGCAGCGAGGGAGATAGCCCTACGCAGCCGCGGGACTCCGCGAATTGCCAACTCACTGCTGCGGCGTGTGAGAGACTTCGCGCAGGTGAAGGGGTCCGGCGATATCGACATCGAGATAGCGCGTTTTGCTCTGGAAGCTCTGAATATCGACCGCTATGGACTCGACGAGATGGACCATAAACTGCTGCTGACCATGATCAACAAATTCGAGGGTGGTCCGGTTGGCCTTTCTACGATTGCCACAGCCATCGGCGAGGACCAGGACACAATCGAGGAGGTCTACGAGCCGTTTCTCATCATGGAGGGATTTCTACGGCGCACCCCTCGCGGGCGCGAAGTGACCTCCCTTGCCTATACGCATCTGAAAATCAATCCCCCGTCGCTAACCCGCTCCCTCTTCAGCGACGAATGATAATTTTTTTCGGATCATTGCGGGACTCATCCTGACATGCTTATTGACACCCTTTGAGCTAAATGCAGCCTCAGATTGTAGTCACATCTCAGATATGATAAAGCCTCGGATTGTCAATCCCGTTTTGGCTCTGACATAGCGCCGAATCAGATTAAAAATTTTCTACTGCTTTTTTGGCTGCAACTTCCATCTCCCGGTTCCAACCGAAAAATAATGATAACCCAAAACAACCGCAATAATCAGAAAGATTGAGGAATATGGCAGGAATAAAATCACTCGCCAAGGACACGGCGGTCTACGGACTCAGCAGCATAATAGGACGCTTTCTCAATTGGTGTCTGGTGCCGCTCTACACACAGATGTTTCTCCCTTCGGAGTATGGTGTCGTGACCTATGTGTATTCTATCGTGGCGCTGGCGCTTATCATCCTCACTTATGGGATGGAGACCGGATTTTTCCGCTTCGCAAACCATGAGCGCTATTCTGACCCGATGGAGGTCTACTCTACCTCCCTGATATCATTGTGTATCACCTCTACGGCGTTCATTGTGCTTGTAGGGGTATTCTTAGCACCAATTTCGGTGGCCATGCACTGCAAGAACCATCAATCATACGTGATGATGATGGCCATAGCGGTGGCTCTTGATGCTTTCACAGCGCTTCCATTCTCCTACCTTCGCTACCGCAAACGCGCCATGCGGTTTGCGGTGCTCCGCCTGATAAATATCGGCATCAATATCGGCCTCAACCTCTTCTTTATCCTCCTCTGCCCGTTGATCTGGGAGCGAAATCCGGGGCTGATATCATGGTTCTACGACCCTGACTTCGGCATCGGCTACATCTTCCTGGCCAATCTGGTAAGTTCAGCGGTAAATGTGTTGCTCCTTGTGCCCGAATTGAGAGGGTTTCCGATGCGGTTCAACCCCAAACTCTGGCGTGAGATGGTGGTCTATTCTGCTCCTCTGCTTGTGTTGGGCCTTGCCGGTATCATGAATCAGACTCTCTACTCGATCCTCTTCCCGCTCCTTTTCCCTGACAAGTCGCAGGCCATGAGTCAGCTGGGTATCTATAGTGCCAACCTTAAGATTGCGATAGTGATGGTGATGTTCATCCAGGCGTTCAGATTTGCCTATGAGCCTTTTATCTTCGCCAAGGCACAGAGCCGTGGGGAGGAAAAGTTACAGAGCTATCGCGATGCCATGAAGTATTTCGTCATTTTCTCGATGATCATTTTCCTGGGGGTGATGTTCTATATCGACATACTCCGCTATTTCATCAGCAGCGACTATTTCAGCGGACTGAAAGTAGTGCCGATAGTGATGATTGCAGAATTCTTTTTCGGCATATTCTTCAACCTTTCGCTCTGGTATAAGCTTACCGACAAGACGGCCTATGGGATGTGGTTTTCGCTCCTTGGGTTAGCAATCACGGTAGGTCTCAACGTGTTGCTTGTGCCCCGGTATGGCTACATGGGTTGCGCCTGGGCTTCGTTTGCCTGCTATGGCACAATGATGGTGGTCAGCTATATATTCGGTAGAATCCATTATCCTATAGGATATCATGTGGGGCGGTTGGCACTCTACTTTTTCTCGGCGCTTGCTCTCTGGATGGTGGCTGAAATGATAGCCGTGGAGTCGAAACCGTGGCTCAACATGATAGTGCGCACCCCGCTGCTGGTAGGCTATATTGCGATGGCTATGCGGATCGAGCATCTGAAGCCGCGCGACTTTCTGCCTCATAGATAAAAATTCATACCTATGAAATATCTTGAGGATAATTCCATTCAATAGTCAGAAATATCTACTGAAAGCTCCACCCCGGGTGCATCGGGCAGGGTGCCGACGCTACTGGCAACACCTTTCGTGGTAGCCTGCATAAGTCCTGGACTGCTCTGAGCCGGTTCGGAGGCTGCTCCGGGGGGCACGGTGGCAGGATCGGAGATGTCCACGCTATAACGGTAGATTTTTCCCGGAAGCCAGCGCTGGTCAGGAATCTTTTCGCCAAGGCCGAGACGCAGTTGCCCATACCCTGGATTTAGAGCTGAGATGAGGCGATAGTCGGTCGAGGCATCAGGCCAGATAGTGTGACCTTCGGCATCTTCTATGCGATAGTCAATCTCAAGATAGGAGGAATTGTAGTAGGTATCGAAGTCAAATGGGTAGAGTTTTGAGGGGATAAAGAAATTGAAACCTTGATTGTCGGCAGCGAAAGTGCCGACGGGGAGAGTGGTTCCCTCGTCGGAGAGGAACACAGGGAGTCGGCTTGCCCCGCCATAAACTTCCCAATACTGTGACAACTGTCCATAGGGGTCGGTCTGGGAGATTCCTTCGTTGGGAAAGTAGAACTGGCCATAGTTGGCAACGTTCATAACTGTCACGCTCTTCACCCTTACTTTGCCGGTGGTGAGCGAATTGCGGAGCATCACCTTGACCATGGCGAGGGCATGATAGAAGTGGAGCCGGAGCCGCCCGGAGGTCTGGGAAACTCCGTTGACTCGCGCCACGAGCAGATCCTCAGTGCCGGGATTGGTATAGCGGATCATGTCAAACCAGTGGGGATTAGCTGTGAAAGGCGCGGAAGCGGGACTTACAGCTGTGAAATTCACGGGATTGCCGGGCCAATCTACTGTGGGGGTGTAGGTCCAGGAGTTAAGCCCTGTACGTGTGACCACGACTCCCTCCATCACATAGCGGTAGGCGTAGGGGTCGTAGGCCCAGATGCGAAATTCGGGGATGTTTTCAGTGGTCGTGACCCCTGAGGTCCGGTCGGGGTCGCCGGAGGTAGTGCGGGGCAGGGCTGCCACCTCGGCTTCAAAGGTGATGGCATCAGCGCTTGCTCCGGTGGGCTCGGCCGGGGTATCGGAAGAGCAAGCGGCGACAGCGAAAGTCGCCACCGCCGCAAGCGTAGAGTTTATGAATCGCGATGAAGTCATCGGAGTGTCAGTGTCAATTAGCTGAGTCAATAAAGTCGTCGAAGTTCTCAACAGTCACATCAAAGTCGATCTTGCTTGAAGTAGAGGGGACAGCGATATTGAGAGTATATCTATAGGCTTTGCCAAGCTGCCATTCAGCGCCTGTGGTGGTGCTGAGGGGGAAGTAGATGTAGCCCGCGCCGTCAGTGACGGTCTCAGAGCCGGAGGGCCAGATCTTCACGCCGGTAGAGCGGTCGAAAATCTCACAGAGCACTCTTGCGAAAGCACCTTTGTAGACTCCGCCGGTGTAGTCGGAGGTGGTGAGCACCTGAGGGATCGAGAAGATATAACCGGTGGAGAGGAGTTCGGTGGGAGTGTCGGTTGAGAGCATTGCAGCACCTTCGAAGATGCGCTTCTCGGCGGGGGTGGTCTGGGCGATCCACTGGCCGGTCACCTGATTACCGATAGTGGTAGAGTTGGTGGGGAAGTTGAACGACCCGACGGTGTTGGTGCCGAGGAGGTCGAGGGCATGAACCTTTACGGAAATGGTCTGCTCTCCGGCCTGAGCCACGCGGGGACGAGCCTGGAACCGGACCTGCGAGAGAGCGTGGCGGAAGTTGATCTGCACGGGGGAAGCGTTGGCAGAGTTGCGTTTCTCGCCGATATTCACTGCATAGAGCAGGTCGGTGCTACCACCGTTCACAAATCCGGGTATATCAGGATTGGAGGAATCAGAGGCAGTCTGAGTGGTGATGGCCGGGGAGTAGCTGTAGAAGTTGAGGGATTGATCTACAGGCCAATATTTCGAAGGGGAGTATGCCCAGCCATTGTCAGTGCGGTCCACGGTCACGTCGCTCATATAAGGTTTGCCATCTGCAAAGGCCCACACCTTGAAATCGGTGAGAGTATTGGTTGTGACCACCGCACGGCTGCGGGGAGCCGAGGCGTTGAAGGTGATGGCCGAGCCGGTATCGGGTGCACCGGAGTCGCTATCGGAGCAAGAGGTGAAAGCCATTGCTGCGAATGCGGCCAGAGGGAGGAGGGGGAGTATTTTTATTGTCTTCTTCTGTTTCATATGGTTTTATGTTAGTTAAGTTGGAAAATGAGTTTAATTCAGTGTCTTTATTTTTAGGTGTCAGTTTTCGATAATCCTGATGATTTCGGTGGGTATGCCAATATGGATTTCCCTGATGATGTTTTTGAAAATGTTGGAGCGTGAGTATCGCTTACTATTCAATAATATATACAAGCAGAGAGTGCATAAAGTTTGCTCAAAACCCGCGAAAAATCGGCAATATAATATTCCCACTCTCCTTTACAGCTCAATGTCGATGATTTCCCAGTCGTCGACCCCTACTTGCATGCCCCCTCCCGAGCCGCCCGGATTATCGCCGGGGGTGATTTCGGGAAGAGCCGGGCCTTTGACAACAATCATCACCTCGAGTGGGTCGGGTGCCGTGACTACCTGGTCTGTGACATCGTAGTGGTAGATCTGACGCCGTCCGTCAGCGAGCCAGAAATAGAGCGAGATTTCAATCTTTTCGGCCTCGGGGTGCATCCCGAAGGAGGTGACCGTAGTCTCGATAGTGCTGCTCTCCCAAGGTGTCATCATGCCTCCCATGGTGACAGCGTCGGCTGTAGAACTCATGACAGATGGCTTGAATTGGCCCGAAAGTCCTGAGATAGCAGCGTAGTAACGGAGTGCGGAGGGGAGGTTTTCAATCTCTATCACCTTCAGGTGATAGTCGGATGTGATGCGCCGCGGCTCGAAATCGATTATGGCACCCGAGCTGAGGGGGAGCGACGTGAGAGTTGCCACCCACATACGGTTCGGCTGCCTGTAAAGGAGTTGAGGAGGGGAGGGGAGTTGATCGGCGGGGATATCGCCGGTGTTTTCCTTTGCGGTGGAGAATGTCAGAGTCTCGAAACTACCTATCCCTGAGAATATGACAGACTCTGTATCGTTGTTGAATGCTACGGTGTGGTAGGAGTCGGAGGGCAGGAGTGTGGTGCCTCCGGAGGGGGTGCAGTCGTAGCGCCAGTAGCCGCTGCGGAGTTTCTCAGAAGGGTAGAAGATATTTGCCATCCCCTCAGGGCGGAAAGGTTCGGTGGGTGCCCAGGTGTATTGGATGCTTACGGGGTCGCCCTCTGCCGGCCAAGGTTTCTCGGTCAGCTCCTTATGGTCGCAGGCGCTCAGAGCGATGGCGGCGATCGCAAGCAGGAAGGTATGTAGCAGACGGGAGGAGAAAGAGAGTTTAGGCATGAACCTTCAGGTGTGTGTGGAGTTGTCAGAACTTCACTACGAGTTCGGCGCAGATTTTGTCGTCGGCTCCCACCGGGATCTGTGCGCCTGAGTGGTAAAAATATTTTTCGTAATTAAGACGGATGTCACAGCGGACAATTTTGTGGAAATATGAGAGCGTAGACCCTACGGTGATACGCCGGCGCGAAGGGTAGTCGTCTCGGAGGGCTCCATCGTCGGCTGCTATCCCGGTGCTGTAGGCTGTCATCCCATCATAGCGGGCCTGAAATGATGCCTGATGGAATACTCCCATCTTCACCGGGAAATGATAGTCAGCAAAGAGGTCGAAGCCGCCGGCAGTGCGGAAGGCATGGTGGGTATAGTGCTTGCTGATAAGTTCCCCTTCTGCAAGCCATCGGCCGTGCTGCCATGTCAGGGAGCCGGCGAGGGAGTTGACGCGGCATCGGTCCGGCTTTAACGTCTCTGCGCCCACCACTATCTTAAAGTCTGAAACCGAGAGCGACGCCTTTCCGGCAAAGGTAGGTGTCTTAACCCAGAGAGACTGCTCGGAGATTGAGGAGGGATTGAAAGCACCCCCTTCAATCGCTATTGATGTCATTGTGGAGAGTTTGCGCTCGAAACTGAGCTTTGCACCCACACCACGCACATTGTTGAGCGTGGAGGAGATGAAACAGCGGTTGGCAAAAAGATATGTTGCCGGGCCGCGGAAACATCCTGTGCCGAAAGGTAGACGGAATTGTCCCGCTTGCAGCCGCAGTCCGGAGCCGAGATTCAGCCTGCCCCAGGCATCTCTGAGAGATAGTTTCCCCAGGTCGCCGGATAGCTGGATATAGTAGTCGATAGGGGGAGCCACGTAGCCTGCGACTGTCAGACGGACATTGCGAACCTGGAAGCGGCTTTCGCCATTCCCGGTAAGCATCTCCCAGCGGGGACGGATCACTCCATGAATCTGTGGGATGAGTGAAATACCGGCAGAGTCAGCGGGGGTGGTGAAAATCCCTTCGGCGAGCGCTTCTCCCCCAAGGGCGAATAGAAGCAACAGGAGTGACAGGAGACGACGCATGGCGGTGGTGGAGGATATTGTGTCAGGCTCTGGATCCGGAGTTTACATCGCAAGCTCAATGTGGTTCTCGGCAGCGATGCGACGCATATTCATGATGGCATAGCGCATGCGGCCAAGGGCTGTGTTGATGCTCACAGATGTAGCATCAGCTATCTCCTTGAACGACATATTGCGATAGAATCGCATCACCAGCACTTCGCGTTGAGGGTCAGGGAGAGCCATGATGATTTTGCGCAGATCCTCATCTATCTGGTTGCTGATCAGAGCATCCTCAATGTTGCCATCGCAGAGATCGCGACGGTTGAGGATGTCGACTCCTTCCTCGTCGGAGGATACGGAGTTTTCGATCTTTTCCTGGCGGTAGAGGTCGATAATCAGATTGTGGGCTATGCGCGAGAGCCAACCGGAGAATTTCCCATGCTCGGTGTAGCGCCCTTGCTTGATGGTGGTAATCGCCTTGATGAATGTCTCTTGAAAAATATCGTCGGCGACATCCTTATTTTTTACAATGTGTAGTATGTAGGAATATAGTTTATTCTGGTGACGCTCCAGGAGGACGTCAAATGCTGCATTATTTTCGTTGGCATAAGCTGCAACCAGTTCCCGGTCGGTAAGCTTTGTCAGATTTTTCATTGTTGTCTCGTTGAATGGTTAGAGTAGCAATGTTTCGATAGGCAAGAGAAGTTTTAGTTTGTCGGGTAATTTGTTAAAAATCTATAAAAGATAAAGGTCTATACAATATTAGTCGATTTTCAATGCAAAGTTACCAAAATTCTGCGCGATTTGCAATATAGTTGACATTATTTAACAGCGAATATTTTCATATTGACACAATAACTGCCCATCCCATAATACATGTCAACGCCGGGGCGGTGAAGTGTAATCCCCGCTCCGGCGTCAGACAGATAATCTTGTGAGGTAGACTTTTATTTGCCACCTACGGTATTGAGGTCGCCACCCTTAGCGCCCTTGGGCTCTGCGACGAGGCCACGGTTGCGCAGGAGTGCATCGACTGTAGGCTCATGTCCGCGGAACCGCACGAAGAGTTCCATCGGATCCTCGCTGCCACCCATCTCAAGGATATTCTCCTTGAATGATTTTGCAGTTTCGGGGTCAAACACACCCTTCTCCTTGAAGAGCTCGTAGCCATCGGTGTCGAGCACTTCTGCCCAGAGATAAGTATAATAGCCGGAGGCATAGCCATCGCTACCGAAGATGTGTTTGAAGTAGGGAGAGCGATAGCGGTATGCGATCTGAGAGGGCATGTTGAGTTTCGCAGCCACCTGATTCTCGAAACTGTCAACATCGATAGTGTCTGTGTCGGCAGGATTCAGCATACCCCACTCGAGGTCGAGGAGCGCAGCCCCGGCAAGCTCAGTGGTCATGAAGCCCATATTGTGGGTAGAGGCAGCCTGGAGTTTGTTGATGAGGCTCTCGGGGATAACCTCACCGGTCTTATAGTGGTGGGCAAACTCTTTGAGGAGTTCAGGCTCCATGGCCCAGTGCTCGGTGATCTGCGAGGGGAGTTCCACAAAATCGCGGTCAGTATTGGTGCCTGCCTGGCTGCGGAGTTTTGCCTTTGTGAGCATGCCGTGGAGACCATGGCCGAACTCGTGAAACATTGTGCTGACCTCGTCGAGGGTGAGAAGTGCGGGGGTGTCGGCAGTCGGGCGGGTGAAATTGCCGACATTGTAGACGATAGGACGGCTCGAGGTGCCATCTTCATCCTCGTAGGCTCCCTTGAATTCACTCATCCATGCGCCCTGACGCTTTGAGGGACGGGGGAAATAGTCGGTCATGAAGACTGCCACGTGGTTGCCGGCACTGTCTTTCACCTCATAGACCTTAACTTCAGGGTTATATTTGGGTGCGTCGGGGAGTTCGGTGAAGGTGACGCCATAGAGACGCTCGGCAAGCGAGAAGATTCCCTTGCGAACATTCTCGAGGGGGAAGTAGGCACTCACCTCAGCTGCATCGAGGTCGAATTTCTTCTGACGCACCTTCTCGGAGTAGTAGTAATAGTCCCAAGGTGCGATCTCAAAGTTGCCGCCCTCTTGATTGACAAGCTCCTGCATCTCAACGACCTCTTCACGTGCGCGTGCAGTTGCGGGTTCCCATATCTGAAGGAGGAGATTGCGGGCTGCGTCGGGGTTTTTGGCCATGACATTGTCTGTCATATAGGCTGCGAAGTTGTCAAACCCAAGAAGATGAGCCTTCTTGGCGCGTGTCTTTACGATGTCGGCAATCACGGGGCGATTGTCGTAGGGAGTTTTGGAGGCAAGGTTCATGTAGCCCTCATACATCTCTTTGCGCAGCTGGCGGTCGTCAGCGCTCTGGAGCACCGGCAGACGACTGGGCGCGTGGAGAGTGAACACCCACTGCCCCTCTTTGCCGCGGCTTTTGGCCTCGTCGGCTGCCTGTGAAACTGTTGAGGCGGGGATGCCGGAGAGACGGGCCGCGTCAGTCACTGTAAGCTCGAAGGCGTTGGTGGCTGCCAGAAGGTTTTTATTGAAGGTGAGGTAGAGTTGAGTCAGGGTGTTGTTGAGCTCTTTGAGCTGCTCCTTGCCGGCGGCATCGAGGAGAGCGCCGTTGCGGGTAAACCCTTTATAAGAGAGCTCAACGGCACGTTTTTGCGGACCGGTGAGACCAAGCTCGTTGCGGTGGTCATAGAGATACTTCACGCGCTCGAAGAGTTTGGCGTTCATCTGGATTTCATCCGATGCAGCCGACACCATGGGGTAGAGTTCCTCGGAGATTGCGAGCATTTGGTCGTTGTTGTCAGTCTCGTCGAGTGCGCTGAACACCAGAAGCACTTTTTCAAGGAGTTCGCCGCTCTTCTCCATTGCAAGGATAGTATTATCAAAGGTGGGAGTAGCGGGATTGTTGGCTATTGCCTCGATTTCGGAGCGCTGTCGGGCTATCCCCTCGCGGACGGCAGGGAGATAGTCATCATAGGTGATTTTGTCGAAGGGAGGAATCTCAAATGGTGTGTTGTAGGGCACCATGAAGGGATTCTCGCGGGTCTGTCCATTCATTTCAGCCGGGATTGTCAGTGCTGCCGGGAGCATCAGTGCGCCGAAGGCAGCGGTTAGTAGTCGGTTCATTGCAATATGTGTTGATATTGGTGGATAATATTGTCGGATGCTATTGCGGGAGTTCGGTAGCCGGGTCTAAGAGGAAAGTTGCCTCGAGAGAACTGTGGTCGCTCGATGGGGAGTTGCCCCTGACGATTTTGACGGCCTCCATAGGCCCGCGGTAAAAAATCTGGTCGATGCGGAAGTAGAAGCGGTCAGCATGGAAAGTGATGCATGGTCCGAAGGCTGTGTGGGCGTAGGCATCGGTCATGTCGTCAGAGCGGATGATGCGCGATGCGTAGCAGCCGGGGATGTCGTTGAAGTCGCCGGCCACTATGAAGGGGCCTCCTATGGAGTCGATGACCTGACGAACACCCCGAGCCTCTTCGGCGCGTCTGCGGAAGGCTTCCGACAGCTTGGTCAGCAGTTGCGATTTCACTTCGCTCATCTCGCGGCGGAACTTGCTCCCTGACTCCGGGATGGCAAGTGCCTCCTTAAACAGTTCCTTGTCTTCGTCGGTAAGTCCTATGGATTTGAGGTGGACATTGACGATGTGGAGCGAGTCAGCACCGATCTCCACCCTATAACAGGCCATGGCTCTTGAAATATGGGGTGGCAAGGCAAGCTCTACCTCCCGGCAGGGGAATTTCGAGAGGAATGAGAGTTGGTAGTCGCTCCCTACAATCCGATAGGGGTAGCGGGCTTTTAGGGTGTCGAGCTGTTCGCGGCTCATATTGCAGATGCCTTCGCTCCAGATCTCCTCACACTCCTGGAGTGTCACCATGTCAGCATCGGTGTCGAGTATGAAGTCGAGAGTGGCGTTGGAGGGGAGGTCTATATCAGGATCGCGGAAGTCGATGAAGTGCATTATGTTGTAGGTGAGGAGCGTAAATGATCGTTTCTGCTCCTCAGCGGTGAGGGCTCCATGAGCCGGGTTTAGCGGCGAGAAGGTGTAGATGGGGCCGGCAGAGGCTATCCAGGAGCCGAGAATGATGAGAGTCAGGCGTTTGTCGATGAGCAGGTCGATCACCATCATGACTACTCCCGCCAGAAGTATCACCGGGAGTGTCATGGCTATTATGGCCGCTACAACCCTCTTTTCTGGGTCAAAGCAGCCTCCGTAGGCCGAAAATAGGGTCAGAAAAGCCAGCAGGAGATTGACCCCCACCGAGACGGCGAGGATAAACGAGCGCAGCGGCTTTGAGGATGGGCGACGAGTATCTCTCATTTGATATTGCGGCTTATGTCGAAGAGGCGTTTGCGCTCCTCGGCTGTCAGGCCTGCGTAGCCCGATTTTTTGATTTTATCCAGGATGGAGTCGAGTTCGGCGCGGTCGTTGTCGTCAGGCTCGGAGGCCGAGTGGCGAGCCGATGATGAAGGGCGGGAATATTCTGTTTTCGGAGTATATTTTGGCGCTTTTTTGATTTTTATCGAGGTCATGACGTCGAAAATTTTCACAATCGGGGTGGTGATATCCCTCCCTTTTTTGAGATTTAAGGCATAGACCGTCCCGGTGAGTATGCCGCCAATGTGGGCAATCTCCCCTCCGGCGTTGGAACCGCTGACCCCGAGAATTACCAGCGCGATGGAGGCTATGGCTATCCATTTGAGTTTTACCGGTCCAATGAACAGGAGGTTCATCCTGAAGTCGGGCATCAGAATGGCGGATGCTGTCACAATCGCCATCACGGCTGCTGAGGAACCTATCAGCATCCCGATATGATGGGCGAAGTAGGGGAGCAGATTGTAGGAGAGCAGGAAGAGCAGTGCGCCCCCAAGGCCTCCGAGCAGATAGAGCGCGAGGAGTCGGCGGGGCGGAGTGATCGCAGAGAGGATTATGCCAAACCAGTAGAGCCACAGCAGGTTGAAAAGGAGGTGGAGGAGGTCATACTGCGCAAACATGTAGCTGATGAGCGTCCACGGTCTGCTCAGCAGCATCGGGAGGCTGCTGGGAAGTTGCACGAAACTGAGTATCGTCGCTACTATATCGGGATCGCTGCTGAAGAGTCCGGCAATAGCTGCGAGACGCATCGCCACGAAGAGCACTATGTTGACTATGATTAGTTTAACCGGCATCGTTGATGCTCTGAATCTGGCGTGGAGCCGGCGCAGAGTGTCAGCTGTAGCCATTGAAGAGCCCTTTCTTTTTCCAGTAGAGAAGTATGAAGAAGCCGAATATCATTCCACCGAGGTGGGCGAAGTGGGCCACGCCGTCGTTTCTGCCCGAAGCCTCAGAGAGGCCTATGAGCAGCTCGATAGCGCCCATCCCTATGACCATCCATTTTGCCTTGATGGGCACCGGAATGAAGAACAGATAGAGGGGCGCATTCGGGAAAAGCATGCCGAAAGCAAGGTAGATGCCATAAATAGCCCCCGAGGCACCGATGGTCACGAATATGTTGAGCAGCTGCGAGAGCTGGCGCGACCCTTCGGGGTGGTGACTGAATTGTGAAAGATATTCTCGGGCTGTAGTGAGATCTACATGATAGCTTTGGGCTATGATGCGAACCATGGTGTTGTCGACGGTCAGCATCCACACCAACTCCTGGATAAGACCTGCGCCTAATCCACACGAGATATAATAGAATAGAAACCGTGGTCCCCCGAGAGTGCGCTCAAGCGCCATGCCGAACATCCATAGCGAAAACATATTGAAGAATATGTGGGTGAAGTTATGAGTGTCGTGCATGAACATGTAGGTGATCAGCTGCGCGGGGTTGAAATCAGTGGCTTTGAAGTAATGAAGCCCTCCGAAGGTCTCAAGATTCGTGCCCAGCCGCGAGGGCAAGACAAACATTGCCAAAAACACTATCACATTGATAATGATAAGGTTTTTGGTCACCGGGGGGATGCGTGAGAAAAATGAATCGCCTGAACTCATATGTGAAATCTTTCTATTGGAGAGTGCAAATATACGAAATTACTCCCAAATTTCCCCGCGTTGCAAAAGCCGGCATCTCACTTTGCTCAAGGGAAATGCCGGCTTTTGTATGTTGGGGTTTACACCTAATTATATATATGGTGTCGGTTGGGGAGAATTTTACTCGACTGTGACGGATTTTGCGAGGTTGCGGGGCTGATCCACATCCTTCCCCTTGTTGACGGCGATGTAGTAGGCCAGAAGTTGGAGGGGGATGGAGGCCACAAGGGGGGTAAGACACTCGGGGACATCCGGGATTTCAATACAGAAGTCTGCGATTTTGTTCATCGTGGAGTTGCCCTTCGACACGATAGCCACCACTGTTCCCCCGCGGCTCTTCACCTGCTGCACGTTGGAGATGATCTTATCGTAGAGGGAGTCTGTGGGCGCTATCACCACACTTGGCATGTCGTGGTCGATGAGCGCGATGGGACCATGTTTCATCTCGGCTGCCGGATAGCCCTCGGCGTGGATATAGGAAATCTCTTTGAGCTTGAGAGCCCCTTCGAGGGCTGTGGGGTAGTTGTAGCCGCGCCCGAGATAGAGGAAGTTGTGAGCGTAGGAGAAGACTCTCGAAAGTGTCTTGATTTCGGGCGCCACTTTGAGGGCTTCCTCAATAGTGTCGGGGATCTCGTTGAGTGCGGTAGCTACTTTCTTTACTGTCTCATCGTCGATGGCTCCTCTGAGCTGACCCACGCAGAGCGCTAAAAGAGTGAGCACTGTCACTTGGCCTGTGAAGGCTTTGGTGGATGCTACGCCAATCTCAGGTCCTACGTGGATATAGGTGCCGGAGTCGGTATTGCGGGGAATGGAGGCGCCCACCACATTGCAGATGCCATAGACGAATGCGCCTTTCTCGCGCGCAAGCTGGATAGCGGCCAGAGTGTCGGCCGTCTCCCCGGATTGGCTTATGGAGATGACAATGTCTTTATCGTTGAGCACCGGGTTGCCGTAGCGGAATTCTGAGGCATATTCTACCTCTACGGGCATCTTGCAGAAGTCCTGGATGAGCCGCTTCCCTATGAGGGCGGCATGCCATGAGGTGCCGCAGGCTACCAGTGTGATTCTCTCGGCATTGATGAAGCGGTCTTTGTTGAGCTCTACGCCCGAGAGGGTGACGTGCGATGAGTTGTCGACGATGCGCCCGCGGAGGCAGTCGCGTAGTGTGGCCGGCTGCTCAAAGATCTCCTTGAGCATAAATGTGTCATAGCCACCTTTCTCGAGCTGAGCAAGCGAGAGTTTGAGTTGCTGGATGTCAACGTCCGATGGCTTGTTGTCGGTCAGGGAGATCACCTTCAGCGGCTCACCTCTTCGGATCACGCCTATCTCGTTGTCCTTCAGGTATATTACCTTGTCTGTGTAGCCAACGATGGGAGTGGCATCTGAAGCAATGAATGTTTCGTTATCCCCCACGCCTATCACAAGGGGTGAGCTCTTGCGGGCCACGATCATCGTGTCGGGGTCGCCCTTCTCTACTACAGCTATGGCATAGGCACCCTCTACTTGCAGGAGAGCCTCACGAACAGCGTCGAGGAGCGAACACGAAGTCGTATGTTTTATATATTCAATGAGTTGAACGAGCACCTCGGTATCGGTCTCGCTCTTGAATTCATAGCCATGATCTGCAAGCGCCTGTTTCAGCACCGCATAATTCTCGATCGTTCCATTGTGGACAAGAGCGATTTCACCGCTCTGCGACACATGTGGATGGGCGTTGACATCGCTCGGCTCGCCGTGAGTGGCCCAGCGAGTGTGGGCTATACCTAAATTGCCCCCGATATTTCCTGCTTGCGCGCGGGTCTCAAGGTTTGCAACCTTACCCTGCGATTTGTGGACTGCCATGCAGCCATCATTGTCAATAAGCGCCACACCGGCACTGTCATACCCGCGATATTCAAGTCTCTTGAGCCCTTGGATCAAGATGTCGTAGGCTCTCTGCGAGCCCATATATCCTACAATTCCGCACATGATTCTAATATGTGGATTTTTTTCTTGTTGTGTTTCTTTAGTGAAAATCCTCTTGTGTGTTACCTCTGTAACGCTAAGAGAATGGGTTGATTATAAGGTTAACTGGAGATGAGCGGCAGTCACTTTCTCAGTCTGGAGCGTAGAAAGCCCCTTTTATATTAAGCCGGGAGAGCGTGCATCAACTCCTAAATTATCGCAAAGTTATAAAAAATCTTCCATCCCACCAACAAATTGTACATTATTAAATAATCTCCCCACCCAAAAAGCCGCCAAAAAAGCCGCCAAAAAGCCTCCTTGTCCAGGCTTGTCCCCTTCCCCAGCGCGGAGCCGGTTTGTCGAAGGTGAAGAAGCGGAGGGCGTTTCCCTGCTTTCATGGTTTTGGCGTCAAAAAGGGCTTTAGGAGTCTTGTCTCCTTAGAGCCTTCTCGCCCTGCCGCCCGAGCTTGTTCCCTTCCCCGGCGCGGAGCCGGTTTGTCGAAGGTGAAGATATGGAGGGCGTTCCCCTATTGTAGTAAGGGTGGGTTTGCCTGTTGCTTCAGGGCTGCTATGGGGTAGGGGTTGCTGAGTGAAGTGTTAAATATTTGTTAAATCAGTGTAATGGTTTGGTGAAGTGGTGAAGAAGTTCTACCTTTGCACTCGCTTTTGAGGAAGCGGCCGTCCGGGAGCGGGCTGGCAGGTGTGTAAGCCACTTTTCTTTCCATCACCCGTTTTGCTTCGGCTTTACCGGAGAGGGCTAAGGAAGTTAAAATGTGTTAAACACCGCGAAAATGTTTGCAGGTTTTGAAAATTGTCACTAACTTTGCAAAGTTTTCCGCCGAACTCCGGGCAGAAGCCCATTCCGAGGGAGCGAAAACCGAGAACATTGAAATATTTGCAACTATAACGAAGTAGTACAAGAGTCATTAGTGAAGAAGTTAATGATCTCTGTCAATTTCGAGAAAATCCAGGCGATTCAATAAAGTCTGAGACCGGGTTGGGTGATCGGGAGATCTTGAATCCTTCTATAAAGGAAGAGAGTCTCTGTGAAAGCAACAAACAAACAGCAACGAGAGTCTGTCAGAAAAAGCTTTCCTGCTCTGCATAAAAAAGAGAAAGAAAAGGAAAAAGATAGACAACAACGAAGAGTTTGATCCTGGCTCAGGATGAACGCTAGCGACAGGCTTAAC
>CAZUEY010000039.1:0-20727 GCA_964619395.1 uncultured Staphylococcus sp.
CTCATAATCAGGGAGTCCTTGGTTCAAGCCCAAGTGGGACCACAAAACTTAAAACGCTGATTATAGGCAAAATAATTCGCCATAATCAGCGTTTTAATGTTGTCGAGCCGCCAAAAACAGCTTAAAAAAAAGAGGTAATATGCACAAAAATGCTGAACCTTGCACAAAGAAGATGAATTTACCTTGTACATTACCTTGTACATGGTTTGTGCAAGGTACAAGGTACAGCGTTGAGTGTTCCTCACTTTTTAAGTATGGCAAGCACAAAGTTTTACTTAGACTGTCGTCGCTCAAAGCCGGGTATGCCATCAGTTCTAAAAATTGCGATTGGGCATAAAGACAAGACACGTTACAGTTGCTGCGGAAGCGTTGAGACCAACGAAATGCACATTTACCTTGCCGTGATTTTTGAAGGCTGCGGAGATAGACAAGCCGGTTGCGAGGGAGCCGCCTAGGGAGTCGATAAGCACATTGACTTCATTATCCTCGTTTTTGGCGAGGGTCTTGTAAACAGTAGAGCGGTCGTTATCGACGAAGTCGCTTGCGAAGCAAGAACTCGCAACCTCAGACGTAGCCTTTAAGCGTAATGTAATAAGCTGTCTTAGCCATAGTTGCGATGAATTACACCGCAAACTTACCGCTATAAATAAGGGGAGGAAAAGACAGGAAAGTTCAGGAAAATTTGCTAATTTTGCAGCATCTTTTGAATATGAACCCCAACGAGATTACGACATATTACTTGTATTTGGATGAATGTGGCGATCAGAACCTTGCCTCATTCGATAATAGTTTCCCTATCTTCACTCTTTGCGGAATTCTTGTATCAGAAAAGAATTTACCTCACTTCGAGGAAGAAATAAACTCTATAAAAAGAGAATTTTGGAATGATGAAACGGTTATATTTCATTCCAGAGAAATACGCAAACATCAAAAAAGATTTGTCAATCTTAATGACAGCAGTATAAAAAATCGTTTTTACGAACGCATAAATAACCTGCTTTCACAGAAAGGAATTTATGTTGTAGTGTGTTGCGCTGTTCCAAAACATCCTTGTATTGAGACACATGGTAAGGATATTGATATATATGGAATTGCATTATCATATATACTTCAGCGCAGTATTTTCTACCTTGATGAAGTAGAACCAACAGGAAAGCTTCGTATTGTTGTGGAAAAGAGAGGAAAGCGAGAAGACCGAACATTACGGGACTATTATAACCGTATGTTAGAAAAAGGGGTTAAATATTGTTCAGAAGAACGAATGAAAGGGCATATCCACGACTTTAATTTTGCAGCTAAGGCAGAAAATATAAATGGATTGCAGATTGCAGACTTGATAGCATATCCCATTTCTCGCTATGTCTTATATCCCGATAAGGAAAATCCGGCGTTTGATATAGTTGAGCCGAATATTTATGTTAGCGAGGGAAGAAGATTAGGATTAAAAATATTTCCGGATTAAAACGAAAAAAGAGCCTCCGTGTGAAGGCTCTTTCCGACCGGCTAACGCCAGCCCCTAAAATCGTGACTTTCGTCTCCGAAGTATTTCTTTGATATGGGGGAAACTCAGACCCCGTATTTTGTAGTGCAAAGATAGTAATAATTTCGCAACCTACAAAATTATGGATGCTATTCAGAACGGAAATTTTTGCACTTCGTTCTTGAATATACAAGAAAACTACTTTTAAGTTCCTACTTTTAAGTTTATCATCCTACCATTTTACAATTAATTTTGTTCTTCCAATTTTGACTGGGTATCACTTTTTTTGAAAAAAAGTTGCTATATTTGCAATTCCATTGGAGGTCGCTGTGGGTCACTTCTGTGAGGCGACAACCTGCCCGCATCGCGGGCTTTAGGATATTTACAAAAGGACTGCTGATGTGATCCGCTGCGAAGATTTTTGATTCGCTCGACGTTTTCAGCGGTCTTTTTTGTGACGTGGCCTTTCATCTTATACCTGAGAGCATCGTGGATTAGAAGGTGTAGCTTGCAGGAATCTCTGTGGCAATAAAGCATTTCGGTTTTGAAATGCTAAATCGTTTGGTTTTTAAGTTGTTATTTGTGAATCGATTACTTCTGTGTAGAAGTCAAGAACTTCACTCAATTAGTCTGATACTAAGATTCTATATCACGTCCGGCTGTATCTTTTCGGTATCTTTACAACAGTCATATCAGGAAAATAACCAACACAGGAACGCTATGAAGAGAATAGGCAGCACAATGACACAAACCGAAATTATATTATCAATGCGCTTATTCGTGGGCTCAACAGCTTCATGTTGAGATTCGTGAGCGAGGATGTACTCCATATTCAGATCCTCATTTCCCTCAAGCTCACATATATCGTCTGAACTACCTTCGCGAGGGAGATAGTCATCACTCTCGTCTTATATGACGATACCATCTTCTTCAATTTTTACCAATTTTTCCCGATCCATCAGATTACAGTGTTTTGATTGCTCAGCAAAGATACAAATATATCTCCTACAAACAAATACATATATAAGTCTTTTTCCAATCAAATTTATTGTGTGAAAGAAAAAAGCAAAATTCAGTTTCCACAATCCAATTTCAGCGGTTACCACGCTCCTACAAAATTTCTCGCGGGAGTCGCGAGAAACATATAGAGGGGAAGTGGGATAGGTATTTTGAAATTGACACCCATTCTCCATGGCATCATGAAAGGTATATAGGTGGATAGCAGCAGTCAAGTGGCGGATATAGTCACCAAGCCTTTTTTCTCGATCGAATATCATAACCATATCGCAGGCTCTGAACGAGTCATCACTCCATCAAAATTTATTAGATTGTTTTATTCAAAATGGAGCAACTAAAGGTGAGTTCAATGCCAACGCCTTAAATTCTTCAAATGTCAAAATGATTTGGTTTTTGCTTTTTTGTGTATATACTTATTTATCATCAAGCATTCGGAATAATGGCAGAATATCGAGATAGCCTTCAAATCCTGACATCCAAGCTTTGAGAGGCATTGTTAAACGATCTTCGCACTCTTTGACAATCCATTCGGGAATCGGATAAATGCAGGCGGCCATTGATCCGGCAATGCAAGCCATTGTGTCGGCATCGCCTCCAAGCGAGACAGCCAGACGGACAACATCCTCAAAATCCTTGCCTTCAAGAAAGCAGATTATTGACTCCGGGACAGAACCTTGACAAGACACGTCCCACTGATACGTGGGACGGATCTCTTCAACCGTTCGAGTCAAATCGTACTTGAATTTCCCGGAGATATAGTCTCTGATTTCATCTTTAGTATGCCCGTTCTTTGCCATCCATACCGCCGCCGCTACGGCTTGGGCTCCCTTGATGCCTTCGGGATGATTGTGCGATACCTGTGCGGTTCGTCCGGCTAATTCCAGGGCCTCTTCAAGAGTCTCGGCATAGAGGCCGACAGGACTGACACGCATTGCCGCGCCATTGCCCCAACTGTTGTATGGCTGCGGATTCTCGCTCCATAACCAACTATTAAACGAACTGCCATATCCGGCATAAGGATATTTGTGACCGAGTTCCTGCATGGTCTCAATCAATTGCTGATCCGTTAGCCCCTCTTCATCGTAATGAGCCAGCCAATGAGCCACAGCAATAGTCATAACCGTGTCATCGGTAAATCGGCTTCCCTTCGGCAGCAATTCAAAGTCATAAGCCTTCATATCGACAAACTCATAGAAAGAGCCAATAATGTCGCCCGCTACTGCTCCTAACATAACCTATTTACTTGCTGCAATTAAAGAAACTTTGGCTTGATGTCCATTCAATGATTCATCCCAGGCGCAACCCCAGAAGATACCATCTATATCATCGGGTAGTAGATTGAAGCTGTCTACCATTAAACCAATCTCTTTCCATAAAGATTGCGTATTCTTCGGGACCCAGATATTTATCAAAAGATCAGTGATGCCGCCATTCTCAACCGGCAATTTATCCCAAGCATCCTTAAATGCATTTGCTATAAACCCGGGGCCCTCGGCATAACCCACAGTGACATAATTGATAGATTCTTTTGACAAGGTACTTGTTAAATCAGATACATCAATATTCATGAAGCCGCAGGTATTTATAATCTTTTCGATTTCAGATATATCGCCGACAATCTTATATTCTTCAGAAGGGAATTTATATCGGTTTTCCCATTCTTGGTCGGCGAAGTGTTCGTCAACTGTAAGCCGTTCTCTTGGAACAACAAGAGGTTTTTCAGGCTTATAAAAATCTTCATCTTCTTCTACTAACTCATTGTCATCTCTTAGTAGATCCAGAAGATGCATGAAACTTATGTTCTTTTTAGGGGTATGTTCGTTATTATGTTCCATATGATTTAGTTATTTTACAATGAGTTTCATGTATTAGTTCATACTAATCCTCATGAACATTATTTCTTTCTCCAAAAGTAATAATTAAGCCCAACATTCGGAAATTTCCAGGGATGTCTGGCTACACCCCTCAGACAATAAGTCCGAATAACAAAACTGACATTTAGTATACAGAGACTAAGAAGCAACCATATTCAAAATATGGAATAACTATAGTTCAAAGTACATTATCTGGGAAAGAGATTTTCAATGTCAGATATAATGATATAATAATTTCATCTGAGCCTATTACAATTATAAAACAGATGAATAAAAATGAACCATATTGTAAATATAATCTTATCGCTTATTGCTGCATCAATGGTATGATGTATGGATTGAGTTCGGATGGGAAATTATATAATTCAAATAGGACTTGGAAAGATTGCTTTACTAATCTATTCTTACACCTTATGATTGTACTTGCCTAATAACTGAATGGTATCAAAGCCAAAAATCACATACTATGGCAGAAAAGATTCTACACAATTATTATAACGCACTTCATTCTATAATATATGATTGATTTTATTGGGGAAAATAGAGGATACTCATATAGGTTTATTATTTACTGTATGTTTTATCGTATAATCATCAAATATCTTTCTCATTTTTAATATTGGTAAAATCTTTTTCTACATCTTCAGCTAAATAATAACCGAGCTTGCTGAAGAATTCTTCAGAGTCACCACTATATTCTATAATATAGCGACCTTTTTCATCCACTTTATCCGAAACTGTATACTTTAAATCTGTTTGTGATTCAAATAGCTTCTTATTTAAAATAGGGTTATTGTTAAAATTTCCGAAATCCATTTTACTAAATATATGTTTTATAATGTATTTATCTGAATTTTAGCACACTTAGAATAAACTCTGTGTTTGAATTTAGTCTGGTTCTCTATACAAGTATACATCAATCTTTCAAAAACGTCTAACTTTCTTCTGTTAAATTTGTAACAGAATTCATCAAGATAGTTCTGAAGGAACTGAGGCTGGATGTCGTGATGAACGTCAAGCAGCAAACGCTTCGCGTTACTGATGACAATATGCACCCACGGCAGAACTTTAGAAACATTCTTTGGCTCAACTACTTGACTGGTATGAGATTTAATAAGATTCTTGAAGTTGATATAACTTTTAGAATCATCAGTAGTTATTTCAGCATTATCGTTAATCCACTTGACAACTTCTGCATCTAAGGTGGGTGCTTTGAAATCATCAATCACAACCATCATGATATGATTGACAGCTTTTGGAATAGAACGTCTGTTGTCAATCTTTTCAGATGGTTGACTCTCTGCAATAACGAGAACTTTTGCTTTGCGTTGTGAGCCACGCCCCCGCTTTAAAGGTTCATCTTTAGAACCACTATCAAGTGAGATCGTAAAGAATGCATCATCAAGTTCAATCGCACCGTTTAGTTTATACTGACTGTCACGTTGCCCCATAACGTTACGGATCTTATGCAACATTTCCCACACTGTGTGCTAGCAAGATATACTGACCTGACGCTTTAATTCAGAAGCAGAGAATGATTTCTTGGTAGATGTGATCAAGTGTATTGCAATAAACCAAGTCATCAGTGGTAGTTTAGATGAGTGCATCACAGTACCAGTTTTTAATCCGGTTCTGTGACCACACTGCTTACATTCCCATTGATTTCTGTATGATTTCCACTTGTGATGAACACAACCACATTTCACACAAACAATACGTTGCGCTTCACGCTTGGCTTTGAAGTATGTGATACATGCTTCTTCACTTGGAAATTTTTTGTTGAAATAATCAGATTCATAATCTACTACTGTTTTATTACTCTACCAAAAGTAGAGATTTTTATTGATAATAACAAATTATATCTCGTTCATATTGTTCATATTAGGTTTATTTAGGCTTAATGTCAGTGATTGACGACTAAGACCTAGTCAGTTCTTAACTGGGGGACTTTTGTAGATACTCATATTTGTTTTTAATGTCATACTTTAATTCATTGAGTTTTAGCATTAGTTTTATTTCGCTAATTTTTAATGTAAAGTCAAGGAAGTATATGGTATCATTAGTCCCAGTCGTTAAGATTGTTGATAAAATAATCAAGGTCGGAGTCTCCGAACTCGTCGACAAGTTCACCAGGGTTGATGTGATAGTCATAATTGACATACATATCATGAATGGTGTATATCGACAATTTTTTCAAAAATTATTTATCATTTCTTCTTCCCATGAAGGAGCCTCAGAATTTCGTATCTTTAAGTTAATTTGATAGATTGTGTCATATTCTTCATCAGCAGGAATATCCCAATAATAAATATATGCTGACCCTATTTTATTTGAGGCTTCATCAAAACAAAAAAACCTCCACATATTCTTACCGTGGAATTGGTCAATTTCGCCCTTAGACGATTTACCCAAACGAGTAAATTTGTTACTTATGATTGTCTTAAAGTTTTCGTAATAAGGTTGAAGGTCGGACTCGTTAAATGAAGAAAGAGTGAGAGTTGCGTCATAGACTCTTTTTGAAGTAGGATTGTAAGAAACCATAAGTATCGCATCTTCTCCTGCGTACCTGACTTCAAAAGCCCTTTGACCTACTGGTAACTGCTTAGAGAAAGAACTTACCCTATTCCCCTGTTTGTTTACATTCGAGGTAAATTGGTCTATAGTACCGGTCAATGGTATACCAATTATACTTAACTCTTCTGCCATTGCGAAAGTTGAAGAAATAAGAACAAATATTGAGCTAATAATATTTCTGAGCATAATTATAATATAAAATGATATTAATTGCAAATTTACAAAAATTTATGACACTCCTGATACCGAGAGGGCTATATTAAAAGCTATTTATAGGTGTCAACTATTTTTGTAGTTAATATGTGTTAAATATTTGGGTTGGTTGATGAAACTATAAAAATAGTTATTAAATTTGCGGTGTCAACTACAAAAATAGTTATGAAAACAATAAAGAAAGACCAACTGACCCCCAAGGAAGAGGAGCTGATGCAGCTTCTCTGGGAACATGGGCCAATATTGATCAGTAAGCTTGTGGAACTGTATCCTGATCCAAAACCACACTTCAATACTGTTTCTACAGTGATGCGCAGACTGGAGGGTAAAGGCTTTGCAGGCCACAAAGAGGTGGCAGGTTCGTATCATTACTTTGCCATTGCAAAAAAGGAAGATTTCAGGAGCCGAAGTTTAGGCAATTTCATAAAAAACTATTTTGGCGGCAGCTACTATGGTGCCGTGTCCTCACTGGTAGCAGAAGATAAGATTTCAGCTGATGAATTGAAAGAGCTTTTAGAATTGGTAGAGCGGAAAGGAAAAAAATAATGGGACAGTTTTTATCATACTCTTTAGTCAGCGGTCTGTTGATGCTCGCATTGTTTCTTACCTACCGTGTGCTATTGGCAGGTGAGAATCAGCATGGATACAATAGAATAATTCTGCTGTTGATCTATGTGGTATCCTTTTCAGCTGTTCCAACACTAAATGCTTTGAAGAGTATCGCGACATCGGCACCGCATCCGTCAATTTCGATTGAGACGGTTGAGATCGCGCATACCAACACCTCAGCAAATGCCCCTATATGGGCCCCGATATTGATTTGGATTTTCATCATAGGTATGATCATCACCGCAGTTAAAACCACGATTACCTGGATTAAGATAATCCGTGTGGTTCACAGCGGAAAGAGAATAGAGAAGCCGGGCTACTCCTTGATAATCACTGACGATGAGCATTTATCGCCATTCAGTTGGCATCAATATATCATTATCAACCGGAAGGATTTCGCTGAAAATCATGAGGTCATTGCCGCTCACGAACTGAAACATGTGGAATGCCGTCACTGGATAGATCTGCTGATAGCACAAATTGTGTGTATCGTAAACTGGTTTAACCCGGCTGCATGGCTTATGCGCGATGAACTGATGCTTGTGCATGAATATCAAGCAGATATGTCAGTGATAGATAATGGCTTTGACCCGCAACTATACCAAATGCTACTAATAAAAAAAGCTGTTGGCGCCAGATTCCCGTCCTTAGCCAACAGCCTGAATCATAGTAAACTTAAAAAACGTATCACCATGATGTATCAAGAAAAAAGTGGTGCGGGGCGTAGATTTAAAGCCCTCGCGCTTGTGCCGATGCTTGCGTTGGCACTCGGAGTGATCGCGGTGCCGGCTGTTCGCGCTGCGGTATCAACCATCAACAACAGCGAACTATCTGTCAACAAAGGTAGTGAAAATATCGCAACTGCCCAAAATGGCTCCCAGGTTTTCAAGATAAAAAGCCTGAACAACGACGACGGTAAGACTACCGTAACGATCCAGGGTGAAGGACTTGGAGACAACCTCACGGTCTCGGGAGGCACGTTCACTACCAAGGGCAAAACGTATAAGGCAAATGCCCTTAAATGCAACATGACAAACGGGGTAGCAAAAATTGTAGTGTCATTCCCCTTTCTTACAGAATTTGACCAATGCAGCATGACACTCATGGTCAATGGAGAAGAAATCCGTTTTGATCTTGAAGATTTTTTCAATAATGCAGCAGAACCGAGAGTTTTGCCTGACGAGCTACCCCGATACCCCGGTGGAGAAGCTGCCATGATGGAGGCAATAATGTCAAAAATAACATTTCCGGATCCAAACCTTAAATGGAAGGCCGGCGCCGGAGGTCTGACAATCATAAAATTTACAGTGATGCCTGACGGTACGATGTCGGACTTCGAGCGAGTACGTTCGTGCGGATATGGAGATCTTGACCAGATGGCAGTAGATGCGATCAAGAGTGGATTGACCGAGAGGTGGACCCCCGGAACAGTCGGAGGAAAGCCTGTAGCCGTCAGCTTCAATCTCCCTGTAAGATTTAAAACCGTAGAGAACAGCAAGTAAACAAACAGTTATTCATCCGACACTAAATGGAGATGCGATTGTGAAATCGCATCTCTTTCTATTTTACAGGGGATTCTCTTAGAATTCAAGTCTGAATCCACGTCTCTTTAATTCGTTATACTTTTCAAGGTTGAAGGTAAAGAGATTAGCCTCTCTTTTTTTCGTGGGCCACACTGTTTCGTCGAGTTGCCGCAGAATGTCGAGATGAAGCATCTTCTTGGCAAAGTTTCTCCGGTCAAAACGAATTCCCAACACCGCTTCATATAATGACTGCAACTGCTTTAATGTAAATTTCTCCGGCAATAGTTCATAACCAATAGGGTGGAAATGAATTCGCTCCCGCAGCCGAGCCAAGGCATCGCGCAAAATTACATCATGGTCAAAGGCAAGATGGGGCACCTCATCTATAGGAAACCACTGAGCCTCGGCAGCGTCGTCGCCACCTTTTACCTCCGAAATTTTTACCAATGCAAGATAAGCGATAGTGATGACTCTCTCTCTTGAGTCACGATCAGGGGAGGAGTAAGTATGGAGTTGCTCCATATATCCTGTTGTCAATTGAGTTTCCTCCTTCAACTCGCGCAAGGCACCCGTCTCGGCACTCTCGTCGATCCTAACGAAGCCACCGGGGAAAGCCCACCAACCCAGGTAGGGTTCGCCACCACGCTTCACGAGCAGGACATTCAACTTTTCACCATCAAAACCGAATATGACACAGTCAGTTGTGACGGCGGGATGAGGATATTCATAGCAGTACATTTTCTCTTTCATTCTTTAAGGTCTATGGGGGATACGTCTTGTGTAAGAAATACACATCGAAGATAGCATCAAAATTTCATTTCACAAAAATTTTGGCGTAAAATCTTCGGATATGCAATTATTTCAACTACTTCACTATTTAGAGGAATCTGACCAGAGAATCGGTATTTATGCGGATCCGCATTTTTTTACAAAATTAAAACTGTTTCGAGGTTTGAGATGTTATAATAAAAAAATATTTTTATCATGAGAAAATTATGGATATTGCTCGCGGGTGTCGCGGCATTGTTAAGCGGTTGCACTCCGTTCAACCTGATCTCAAGTTCTACATATAATAATGCGGATCTGCGGGAGTACACAACTTTTAGGATCGTAACTCCCGATGAGGGGAAGATGCCTCCGGGTATGACAATGGTAACATACTACAATATCGCGGCCGCAATCCGCGAACAGATGGTAGAACGAGGATACACCGAGAGCGCCACTTCGCCGCTGCTTATCAATATAGGTCTAACCGTTAAGCAACAGATAGCTACCGAGCCGGCAATGGCAGTGGCACCACCGCCTCCAGCACCCGTACCACCCGTGCCGCATCCCGGTGCTCCACTTCCTCCTCCCCCTCCCGGTGGCTCCCCCCACTATTGGGGTCCTGCCTACAATGGGATGTCACCATGGTTTATGTATCCCCGCTCCTATTATTGGCCTGCATACACCAATCCTAATGCACAGGTGATAACCGGAATCTACAATGAGGGTGTGCTGACAATGGATATGGTCAACATCGACACGAAGACGCCTCTCTACTCTGCTTCAGTAGGTACAATAGTGAATGGTTCACAAAATGAATTCCGCAACCTCAAAGGAATTGCCGAAGCGGTTCAGACCCTCTTCTCCAACTTCCCTGTCAAACCGATCGCACCGACAAAATAGATTCTTAAACCCTGTATATAAAGATTTGAGCCTGCTTCCGAAATGGAGGCAGGCTCTTAGATTTTATGGCCAAAAAGTATGATTCAAAAATGCCGGCCCGCAGTTAGGAGTTAAGGTTCTTCCGGGTCAAGGTCAGAAAGGTGAAAACCACAGATGAGAGAGGGTCTACTCTGTCAAACTCGACATTATCGGGGAATCCGGCGGGAAGAATCCATACCGAGGGATCGAATGGAGAGAAGAATGTGTCGGCATCAGGAGCAACCGCGTCAATTAGGGTTAACTCTACATCATCAGCAATCTCAAGGGCCTCACGGTAGATCTCCCCTCCCCCAATCACAAACACTCTTTGGGCATCGGCGCACATCTTGACAGCTTCGGTGAGCGAAGAGGCACGTTCAGCACCTTTGGTATCAAAATCCGGATTGCGTGTCACTACAATATTTCTTCTCCCCGGGAGAGGCCCTAAAGGGAGTGACTCAAAAGTCTTTCGCCCCATAATGATTGGCGCTCCCATGGTGAGAGCCTTAAAGCGCCGGAGATCTTCGCGTATATGATACAACAAGTCACCTCCGCGACCTATTGCAAGATCACGGGTGCAAGCCACTATAATAGAGATTTGAGGAGTGGATTTCATACTGCGACCGTTGCTTTGATATGGGGTTGGGCATTATAATCCTGAAGCTCAAAATCTTCATATTTGAAATCGAGAATATCCTTCACATCGGGATTGAGCTTCATTTTTGGAAGAGGTCCAGGGGTGCGCTCAAGCTGAGTCTTAACCTGCTCAAAATGATTGTGATAGATATGCGTATCGCCGAGGGTATGGATAAACTCTCCCGGCTCAAGACCCGTCACCTGGGCCACCATCAGCAGCAGCAGAGCATAGGAGGCGATATTGAAGGGCACACCAAGGAAGGTATCGGCACTGCGCTGATAGAGCATCAGCGAAAGTTTGCCGTCTGCCACATAAAACTGAAACAGGAGATGACAAGGAGGGAGAGCCATCTTAGAAAGTTGCCCTACATTCCATGCGCTGACAATGATGCGGCGGGAGTCAGGATTTTCCTTGATGGTGCGGATCACCTCTGAAATCTGGTCGATATATCCCCCGTTTCCATCAGGCCACGACCTCCATTGCGCCCCATATACCGGCCCGAGATTGCCATCGGCATCAGCCCACTCATTCCAAATTCTCACACCATTATCCTGAAGATACTTAATGTTGGTATCGCCCTTCAGAAACCAGAGAAGCTCGTGGATGATCGACTTAAGGTGGAGCTTTTTGGTGGTAAGGAGGGGGAATCCATCCTTGAGGTCAAAGCGCATCTGGTAGCCGAAGATACTCCGCGTGCCGGTGCCGGTGCGGTCCGAACGGTCCACACCCTCTGTCATTATCTTATTTAGCAGATCAAGATATTGTTTCATTTCGTATATAAATCAGACTGATGTTTATCTTAAAAATTGCAATTCATGAGATCCCGGATACGACAATAGCTTTTGGAACAGCGGGGCAGACATATTGACACGCCCCACACCCTATGCAGAGATCGCGGTTCACCACCGGGTAAGGGCCTTTGCCATCTTTTGCCGGAGCCATAGTGATAGCTTCGGTAGGACAGCGACGACTACACGCTCCGCACTTCGATTCGCCTGTGAATGATATGCAATAGTCTCTAACGGTGCGGGCATATCCTATACGAGTATGATGTTTTTCGCTGGCGGTCAGTGGGTGAAGTGCACCTGTAGGGCATACACGGCTGCAGCGGGTGCAGTCATACAGACACCACGACATATCGAAATCCATGACAGGATGAAGCGTTCGCAGCACTCCATATTCGCCGGTGGATGGGCGGAGAACCTTCTGAGGGCAGTGGTCAATACAAAGACCGCAGGATGTGCAGCGATTCAAAAACTCCGTGCGTGACCTGGCTCCCGGAGGTGTCACCGGAAGCGCTGCAAAGGATCCAGAGCCGGAAGCCACTGCTTCGATGCCATCTTTCACTCTCTTCGCCTCAAGCATGAGCGGGGAAGCCCCTATAAGTGCAGTCAGAGTGAGAAATTTTCGTCGCGAAGGGTCGTCGATGCTAACCTCCTGCGACTCCATAGAGCTCTCACCGTTCATCTCCAATGCTGAATCGCCTAAGGAGGATGCTGAGCCTGCCATCGGTTTAATGGGTTGCATAAGTGGTATTGAAAGACGATGACGACGCCATGTATAGGTGATGGCATCATTAGGACAATCTGTCAGGCAATCGAAACATGCCACGCATCGGGAGGTGTCGACAACATGACTTATCATATCGATACACGAAGACTTGCACTTATGCTCACAGCGACGGCACTGAATGCACTTGTCGGTATTTATATCGATTCTAAATAGTGAATTGCGGGATACAAAGCCGAGCGTAGTGCCCACAGGGCATATCGTGTTGCATATAGTACGTCCGGATAGGAATGCTATGGTCCCGACAATCAGCATCATAACCCCCGAAAGGATAATTCCAAAGAGCGAGGCAGCCATGATGCGGACCCGAGGGTCTCCCTCAATCTCAGCCACAATATTCAGAGTGCCCCCGTAGAGCGGGCGAAGGCAATATGAAGCGAATCGGCCAAAGACACTATAAGGATCGAGAAGTGAAGTGACAGCCGAGATCCCAAGACAGACCGAGACGACTACTAATGCCAGGATGACTATGCGCAACCGCTGGTGAGGGAGGCGGTAATGATAGTGCCACTTAGCCTTTACTTTTCCCAAACGAGGGAGCCGGGCGCAAATATCCTGAAAGACACCCAACGGACAGACCGTAGAGCAATAGATACGCCCAAAAATGATTGTGACAAGAAGCCAGAACAAGAAAATACCCAAAGAGAACGAAAGCGCCGCAGGAATAAACTGCACCCGTGTAAGCCATGTGGCCAGCGATGGAATGCTCATGCCATAGTCTACAAAAAACCATGTTACCAGCATGAAGCAGACCACCCCAAGAGCCCTGCGGATAAATCGCAATGTAGATCCTACTCCTTTCATGACTCCTGGCATTGAATATTTCGCAATAAGTCTGTCAGTGCGGCAATCTCCATCATACGAGAGGGGATTATAATGTTCATAGGGCATAACCCGAGACACTTGCCGCAACCTATACACTTCTGAGCTCTGGCCTGCGGGGAAATCTCATCATCGTATTTTGCGAGAAACTTCCTACCCTTGAGTTCGAAATCTGAATCCGAAGACTCTTCCGGCAGGTAATCCTTGCGCCTGGCCTCATCCACAAAGAGCAGATTGGAAGGGATGTCGATTCCATAAGGACAGGGCATGCAGTTCTCACAAGCAATGCAGCCAATCTCACTGACGGGATGATAAGCTGAAACGATTTTCCCTGACACCTGAGGGAGATACCTGATTTCGCGATTCCGGCAAGAAGCAAGAGATAGGAGTGCTACGCCGCCCCCTACCCTTTTCAGCCATTCTCTGCGAGTCAATTCAGCCATTTCCGTTACTCAAATGATATCCAGTTTCACTTCATATCTCCTGATCGACAGTAGCTACCGCAAACGCCGAGATCCCCTCCTCGCGTCCTTCAAAACCGAGACGCTCCGTGGTGGTGGCTTTGACTGACACAAATCGGGAATCTAAACCGAGATCAGCCGCTATGTTTCCAATCATCTCCGGAATATGTGGCATCAATTTTGGCTTCTGAGCCACTATAGTGACATCCACATTGTTGATACTTCCACCATTATCGCGAACCATTTCCACCACTCTCCTGAGGAGGACCCGCGAGTCAGCGCCCTCATATTCGCTTGAAGTGTCGGGGAAGTGGTAGCCGATATCGCGAAGAGAGAGTGCGCCCAGCAGAGCATCCGAGAGCGCATGGAGAGCCACATCAGCATCGCTGTGGCCAAGCAGTCCCATAATATGGGGAATCCTGACACCGCAAAGTATCAGGTCACGCCCCTCCACAAGCTTGTGGACATCGTAGCCAAATCCTACCCTTATCATTTCTTTCCGAAAATCTCCTTTAAACCATCCATGTCGAAGGTGAGGGTGAAACGGAGGGTCTGGTCAAGCGGTGAAGTCTGAGATGCAGCAAGCATGTAGGAAGCATCCAGTCGGAGCACATTGAGAGCAAAACCTGCTCCAAGACCGAAATACTGGAGATTGCCCTTATTGGGGTTCTGATAGAAATATCCGGCGCGGAGGAAGAACTGCTGATTGTAGGAATATTCTGCTCCGAGCGAGAATGAAATCTCGCGAAGCTCCTCCTTCATTCCGCCGGGTGCATCATTGAAAGATTTGAAGATACCGGTGATAGGCGACATATTCTGCCAGTCCTCATAAGCCTTCACATATTCAATCTCTCCTTCGGTTCCCTCTTCATAGTCAATACGGCGGGGCATTGTGGGCACGAGGAGTTTATTGACATCGAGGTTGAGCGCAAGGTTGTGGTAGTCCGCGAGCGGGAATGTAAAGGATGTGCCGAGGCGAAGATTGGTGGGGAGAAACGCAGGGTTATCGCCATGGTTATAGTTGACCTTTGAGCCAATATTTGAAATATCCCAACCCCAGGACCACTGACACTCATTGCGGCCTATGATGGGATATGTGGTATAGTAACCGGAGATATCTGCCGAAAAAGCGGATGCTCCCGTACTCCCGTCGGCGTATGACTCAGAGAATCCAAGGTCAGAATAGATATAGCGAAAAACTATGCCCATTGAGAATTTTTCAGATAGTTTGCGCGAATAGCCAACATCAACACTCATCTCATAAGGGCTGATTGTAGTGCCACCTGTATCACCCATCTGGCTGGTAGAAACCTCGCCCAGAGAGAAGTAGCGAAGCGAAGCCGAGACTGCCTGATTGTCCTCACTGCCTATTTTCCAATAACCGGAAAGATTGGCAAGGAATATATCGTTGACAAGTTTACGGAGCCAGGGAGTGTAGCTCAAAGAGACTGCACCCCGGGAGTAGGCAAATGCATACTTCGAGGGATTCCAGAATTGGCTGTTAGCGTCAGGCTCGGTCGCGGCACCGAGGTCGCCCATCGATGCGCCACGAGCGTCAGGCGCTATATTTAAAGAGTTTACACCCGTCTGAATAGGGTTGAATTCATCTTTTGACTGAGCCGACACGCCCAGAGCTGCGGTGCAAAGTGCACACAGTATTACAGGGCGCATTATCTTTTTTATCATGATATTCGTTGTTCGGTTAAAAAGAGTGTACATTTCATTTAACTGAAAAATCGCTCAATTATTGCCTGAAGAGTTTAACTTATCAAAAAATACCTTGGTTGAAGCCGCTGAATCAGTCTACTTCTCCTAACGGTTCCTCTCAAATCTACCGATCCTCTAATCACTAATTTTAGGTATTTCCCTTTAGTGAACAATTTTGTAATTTTGCATTACTAAATACAGATATTTCCATAGTCACCTCAATTTCAAGATATAACCCCATGAAACTTTCCGATCTTCAGCCGGGACAAACAGGTATCGTAGTCAAAATTCTTGGTCACGGTGCATTCAGAAAGAGAATGCTCGAGATGGGCTTCATCACCGGGCGCGATGTCAAAGTGCTTCTCGATGCCCCCCTGAGAGATCCCATCAAATATCAACTAATGGGCTATGAGGTGTCGCTCAGGCGTTCGGAGGCCGATCTTGTGATCGTAGATGTGGATGATGATGGAGCCAATCACATCCATACCGCTAATGGTCTACAGGATTCTTCATACACCGATGGGGATAATCATAGAGAGCCCGGAGCCAAAGAGAGTCACACAATTAACGTGGCTCTCATAGGTAATCCTAATTGTGGAAAGACCTCACTCTTCAACATTGTCTCCGGTGCACGCGAACATGTCGGAAACTACAGCGGTGTAACCGTCGATGCTAAGAAGGGCTCCCTACACTTTGATGGCTATAAGATCAACATAGTGGATCTCCCGGGCACCTACTCCCTCGCTTCCTACTCTCCTGAAGAGCTCTACGTGCGCCGCTATCTCAAAGATGAGACTCCTGATGTGATTATCAATGTGGTCGATGGCTCCAATCTTGAACGCAACCTCTACCTAACTACGGAGCTGATTGATATGGACTGCCGCATGGTGATAGCCCTCAATATGTATGATGAGATCGAGAAGTCAGGCAAAAAGCTTGATTATAAACAGTTGGGTGAAATGATAGGGGTGCCTATCGTCCCCACTACCGCCCGCTCCGGCAAAGGAATCAACGAGCTTCTCGAAACCGTTATAAAAGTTTATAAAGGAGAGGACCCTACAGTGCGCCATATCCACGTCAACCTTGGCCCTGACATCGAAATTGCTCTTTCAGAAATAAAAGACAGCCTGAAAGCCCACCCCTATATCGGGCAACATTTCTCTCCGCGCTATCTCGCCATCAAGCTACTTGAAAAAGATTCAGAGGTCGAATCAATCATCGCAAAACTCCCTGATGCCAAGGATATCATAGCGATGCGCGACAAAAGCCTGGAGCAGATCGATCGGCTTCATCCCGAGACTGACATCAATATGGCCATCGCCAATGCCAAATATGGCTTTATTGCCGGCGCCCTGGCGGAGACACTCGAAAAGTCAAGAAAAGAGGAGATAAATTCCACTCACCTTATCGACGCTATTGTCACTAACCGTCTTTTCGGCTTCCCGATATTCCTCGCCATAATGTTTTTCATATTCTGGGCTACTTTTGAGATTGGCTCCTATCCTATGGAATGGATTGAATCGCTCGTGTCATTTCTCAGCGATTTTGTCAGGAATCATTTCCCTGACGGCGTAATCAAGGATCTTGTGGCCGATGGTATAATTGGCGGTGTAGGTGGAGTCATCGTCTTCCTACCCAACATCCTGATCCTTTACTTCTGCATATCATTTATGGAGGACTCGGGATATATGGCCCGGGCAGCCTTCATAATGGATAAGGTGATGCATCGCCTCGGACTCCACGGCAAGTCGTTCATCCCGCTTGTGATGGGATTCGGATGCACCGTCCCCTCCATCATGGCCTCCCGCTCGATCGAGAGCCATTCAAGCCGCATCATCACCATCCTAATCAATCCCTTCATAAGCTGCTCTGCCCGTCTACCTATATATATATTACTCGTCGGGACTTTCTTCCCCTCCCACGCCACGCTGGTATTTCTCTGTATCTATCTGCTTGGAATACTCGTTGCCGGTTTGACCGCCCGTCTGCTGCGGCGATTCTATTTCGGAGAAGATGTGACCCCCTTTGTAATGGAGCTCCCACCCTATCGTGTCCCCACACTCAAAGCAAGTCTGCGTCACACCTGGAGCAAAGGGGAGCAATATCTTAAGAAGATGGGTGGTATCATCCTTGTGGCCAGCGTAATAGTCTGGGCTCTCAACTATTTCCCCCACCACTCCGATATGCCGGAGACTTCAACAGTTGCCACTGTCACAGACAGCAACGCCATCGACCCCGCCACAGATAGTTACCTTGAAATGGCCGGCAAAGCTATTAACCCTATTATGGAACCGCTCGGGTTTCACTGGCGCGCCACCGTGGCATCTCTTGCCGGAATCCCGGCCAAAGAAATTGTTGTCTCCACACTCGGTGTGCTCTACACAGGCGATGAGACAGTCTCTGACCAGACACTCTCAGCACGTCTAACCACCCCCAACCCCTCTACCGGAGTGTCGGATTTCAGCGCTTCAGCGGCTTTGAGCTTCATGGTTTTCATCCTTCTCTACTGCCCATGCATCGCCACATTGACCGCCATAGTCAAGGAGACCGGCAATCCTCGCTACGGACTCTTTGCAATTATCTACAATACGGCCGTAGCATGGCTTTTTGCCTTCATAGTTTACCGCATTGCGCTCCTTTTCTGACAGGTACTTCAAGAGCCCCCCGAAAATCACACCCTCAACGTTAACAAATATGATTGGGCTGCCCTCAAGGCACAATTTGAAACCATTTTGAAGCCGAAACGAATTTTATAGCGATTTTTTAAGAGCGCTAATTGGTGAGAAAAAAGAAAAATCTGTAACTTTGTGGGCAGATGTCGTTAGCACTTTTCATAGCACGTCGCTTGTCGTTGCGGTCCTCATCAGGTAAAGTTCTGTCAGGACTGCCAATAGCTGTCACCGGTATTGCACTATCAGTGATAGTGATGCTTATCACCATCTCTGTGATGCTTGGGTTCAAGCAGGAGATACGCCAGAAGATCATGGGATTTGATGCCCAGCTCACTGTCAGTGCCAGAGCCATGGCCGGCGACTCTGTGCGTCCCCTTGTGAAGCTCGAGGATCTGAGGCCGTCGCTTGATCTTCTCCCTCCCGATGCAACTGCTTCAATGATCGTACGTCTCCCCTCTCTCTTAAAGTCGCCCACAGCTTTCACAGGTGTGGTGATTAAGGGTGTAGGCAGGAAATATGATTGGTCATTTCTGCGCGACAACCTCGTGGAGGGTGCCATCCCCGACTATGAAGCCGACTCCACCCGCTACCACATCGTGATCTCCACCTCCCTGGCCAGAGATCTGCAGCTCAAGGTCGGAGACCGTTTTGATGCCTTCTTCTTCGGCGACAACACCTACCGCAATCGCCGCCTCAAAGTGGCTGCACTCTACGACACACACTTCAGCGAATACGATAACAGCTACATATTTTCAAGCCGGGAAATGACGGCCGATGTTGCAGATATCCCTGAGGGATACGGCACACAGATCGAGATCTACGGTCTCGGCGACGATGATGATATCAAAACATGCTCCGATCACATCACTTCGCTACTGATGGACGAGCTCTATACCGGCAATATCAGGACCCTCTACACTGTCACGGATGTTCACTCCACAGCTGCTCTCTATTTCAACTGGCTCTCGCTGCTTGACACCAATGTTGTGGTCATCCTCTCGCTTATGTCGCTTCTTGCCTGTCTGACACTGGTGTCGTCGCTCTATATAATCATCCTGCGCAGAGTCACCATGATAGGTATCCTTAAAGCAATCGGCGCCACCGATGGCCTTATCCGGCGAGCTTTTGTCTATCTCACTATGAAGATACTCTGGTTTGGTCTGATATTCGGCAATATCATTGCCATAAGTATCATCCTCCTGCAGAAATATTTCACCTTCCTCCCCCTCAACCCTGAGGCCTACTATCTCGACAAAGTGCCGATGGTTCTCTCTCTTCCTGCTGTGCTCCTGCTCAATTTAGCGATCATAGTTGTGGCGATCATAGTGCTGATTATCCCTTCGGCAATCATCACCTCGATTCCTCCATCGAAAGTCATACGTTACGAATGATGCACCATCTCCTCCACACTTTTTTTCGACAACTTAAATAACCTATAATATCTAATTACAGAATGAAAAGAGTCTATACATTCGGAGACGGCAAAGCCGAAGGCAATGCCTCGATGAGAAATCTTCTTGGCGGCAAGGGCGCTAACCTCGCCGAAATGAACCTTCTCGGAATGCCTGTTCCTCCCGGATTTACCATCACTACTGAAGTCTGCACTGAATATACCCAGTATGGCCGCGACGAAGTGGTGAAGAAACTTGAGAAAGATGTTCGCGAGGCTATCGCTCACGTTGAGAAACTCACAGGTAAGAATTTCAATAATCCCGCCAATCCCCTCCTCGTGTCGGTTCGCTCCGGAGCCCGCGCTTCAATGCCCGGCATGATGGACACCGTCCTCAACCTCGGTATGAACGATGCCACAGTGGCTTCTCTCGCTGAGAAGAGCGGCAATCCCCGTTTCGCATGGGACTCCTACCGTCGCTTCGTTCAGATGT
>CAZUEY010000040.1:0-20579 GCA_964619395.1 uncultured Staphylococcus sp.
TTATTATTTGAGATATTACGAAAAAGAAACGATGAAAATACTAAGAATAATACCATTTTTGACAGTAATAGCCCTTTTTGTTGTGACAAACTGTGTTGTAAGATATCCTTCTGATCTTGAAGAGTATAGTTATTGGAAAAAGTTGGAAAATTTGGAGAGAGATGATCTATGGATAAGAATAGGGGACTCAATATATGGTATCGATAGTTATGATTTTGATGATTATAGGTGGGTTGGAGCTAAGGATGTGGATGTTGCGACTTTTGAAGTATGTGTCGGCTCGGAGGGATATGCCAAAGATAAAAGACATGTATATTACCCATTACAAATGACTGGTTACGATGGTGAGACTTGGGGCACATACATAGAGGATGATGGTTACATAATTGAGGGAGCTGATCCCAAATCTTTTAAATGCTTAGGTTATGGTTACGCAGTCGATCGTTTCCGAATGTATTTTAAAGGAAAGCCTATCAAATGGGACAATGAAATTCTTGATCCTAAAGTAAGAGAACGGAAATGTAGGGAAATGTATAGATATCATTATGAATAAGGTCTAAGCATGTATGAATAAGGATTAAGCATGGCAATTCTCTTGCGTGGCCATCGCTTTAAGAGGTATCCCAAATCCCGGTTAAAAGGAAAGAGTCCGGTGCAATACCGAACTCTTTCAATTTTCGGAGAATGTTTAATCCGTCCAACTTTTGGGGGTCACTTCACAATGTAGGGACGCACGGCCCGTGCGTCCGGATTGCCGGCGATGAACCCCCGGAGGTTTGGCCCCGTGATTCGTATTGTTAACATTGCGGCACCTGCGGACGCACGAGCCGTGCGTCCCTACATTGTCGATCCGTTTTGCCTGATTGCCGAGTGGCGGACAAAAGGTCTTGGTCGAGCGGATTACTGAGCGGGATCGAGGAGCACTACACGGTAGTTGCCCTGAGCGTTGAGGGCTTTCATGTAGTCCTTGACGTCGTCGACAGTGATTGTGTTGAGCACTTCGATGTTGCCGTTGAATGTGTCAACGCCATTGATGATCTCGCCGGATATAGAGCGGAGCCAGGGCGAATTTTTCTCTTTGGCTTCGGTGTAGGATTTCACCATGTATTCCTTGATGGGGTTGAGCTCATCGGGAGCTACGTTGCTCTCCATGTCGGTGAACTGGCCGCGGATGTAGGTGAGAACTTCATCCTTCATCTCAGGCTTCATGGGGAACTGGCTCTGGATCGTGGCATTGCCGAGACCAACACGGTCGAGCGAACCGGCGGCGTGGATCGAGTAAGTGGCACCCATATCCTCGCGCACTGTCTTGATGAGGCGGTTGGAGAGGATCTGCGCTGCGATAGAGGCGAGCATGGCATTCTTGGGAGTGTAGTCGATGTCGGCGCTCTCCACGATGAGTGCGTAGGTCTGAGGAGTGGTCATCGCTGTGGTAAACGCATCGGTGGCACCACCCTTCTTGATGAAGAGAGCGGGGTTGAAATCGCCAAAGCCTTTCGAGGCAGTTGAAGCGTCGGCGGGGAGAGAAGCAATGTATTTCTCCACGAGCGGACGGAGGGTTTCAGGCTTGACATTGCCTACGAACACAAAGGTGTAGTCGGCGGCATTGGCTGTCATCTTGTGGGCGAGGTCGATGGTGAGTTCGCGCGATGCGGCATTGATGGCCTCGGGAGAGATGGCAGCGTGGCGGGGCGACTCGAAGAGAGCGGCGAGGGCATTTTTCTGCATTATGAACTCGGGGCTCTTCTCCTGGTTGGCAAGGAGTCCGCTGTAGGTCTTCTGAAGGGCTGTGAACTCATCCTCGGTAAACTGGATGTCGAGGAAACCCATGTAGAGCATCTCCATGAAAGTGGGGAGGTCTTTGGGGGTAGAGGAGCCGTTGATGGAGCGGAGGTAGTCGCTGAAGTTGAAGGAGAGGCTTACCTGCTTGCCGGCAGTGTATTTGTTGAGGTCCACGTTGGTATATGAACCAAGACCGTAGGAGCCCAGAGAGAAGGGGAGGAACTGGATAGAGGTATCGTAGTCAGTGGGGAGGTTGGCATAGCCACCCTTAGCCACGGCGGTGAAGAGAATCTCATCCTCCTTGAAGTTGGTGGGTTTCACGATCACCTTTGCGCCATTTGACAGAGTCCACTCGGTGGTGCCCCATACGGGATTTTCAGCAGTGGCAACGATAGAGCCGGCCACAGGTTCGGTAGCCACGAGGGGCTCGGATTTGAGTTCTTCGACGAAGGGGGCAATCTCCTCGGCATCGACGGCAGCGAAGGCGTCGGAAAGAATCTGTTCGGTAGGAACGGCGATCTGGTCACTTTCAGGAGCGAGGACTATGACACGACGATTGTCGGGGGTGATGAGCTGAGCCATCATCTGATTTACGACATCAACAGGAAGAGCCATTGCGATGCTCTGGATGAGAGGCCATGCATCCTCGATGGAGGGGATGGGGTCGCCATCTATGAAGTTATCGACATAGTCGTTGACATAGGCATCGTTCTCGCGGGTGGCGCGGTTGTTGAAAGCCTTCTCGGCGCGAGAGAGATATTCGTTGCGGGCACGCTCATACTCACTTACAGTAAACCCGCCACGCTGAGCGCGGAGGAGTTCGCGGTAGAGAGCCTGCATAGGCTCAACGATATCATTGCCTTTTGCGGCTACGTAGGCGGTAGCGGCATCCTTGACTTTATCGGAGAGGAGCGAGCCACCGAAGTGGATCCCTGCGCCTGCAAAGGGTGAGTCAGGTTTGGAAGAGATCTCATCGAGTCGGTTGTTGATCATCTGGCTGATGACATTCTCAGTGTAGTCCTGAACGAAGTAGAGAGGAGTGTTTTTCATCTCGCGAGGCATCACATCGGATAGGAATTCGATCTGACCTATCAGATTTTTCTGCTCAGGGTCGCTGCCGATGCCATAGAGAGTCCCTTTGTGGTCGGGGACAGGTTCGTAGACACGCTCAGCGGGGTTCGCGGGCATTTCGATGCTTGAGAACATCTCCTTGATTTTTGCTTCGATGCGGTCAGGGTCGATGTCGCCAACCACGATAACAGCCTGCTGATCGGGGCGATACCACTTTTCGTAATAGTCGCGAAGAGCCTGCGGGGGGAAGTTGTCAACGACCTCCATGGTGCCGATAGGCAGACGGTGGCCATACTTGGTGGTAGGGTAAAGCGAGGGGAGGATACTTTCCAGGATACGCATCTGGCCCTGCATTGAGCGGCGCCACTCTTCGTGGATCACACCGCGCTCCTTGTCGATCTCCTTGGGGTCGAGGGTGAGGTCGGAGGCCCAGTCGTGGAGGATGAGCAGACATGAATCCTGAACACTCTCACGCGCCACGGGGACATTGCTGATATTGTAGACAGTCTGGTCAACGCCTGTATAGGCATTGAGGTTGGCACCGAATTTGACACCTACAGAATCGAGCCAGTCGCGCAGGAGGTTGTCGGGGAAATTGGTGGTGCCGTTGAAGCACATGTGCTCGAGGAAGTGGGCGAGGCCACGCTGATTTTCCTCCTCAAGAATCGAACCAACCTTCTGGGCGATGTAGAAATCGGCCTGCCCTTTGGGGTATTCGTTGTGACGTATATAATAGGTGAGCCCGTTTGGAAGATGGCCCACACGCACTGCTGAGTCGACCGGCAGGGGCTGAGCCATAGGATTGCCCTGCGCAGTGACGATGCCGGGAGCCACAATTGCTGCAAGGAGCAAGAGTGCCGACAAAATTCTCTGTCTGAGTTTCATGGAGTGGTTTTTAATTATTTGATGAAAATTTTGATTTCAATTTATCAATAGGTAGGGAGGGCATGGAGCCTGATACCTCAATATTTGACGCGGGGCGGAGGGTAAAGTTACAGAGGCTATTGATATTTTAAGAAAAATTTACATTTGGTGTCGTCATATAGCCTCTCAACCGCATCAGTTTGCCCTGATCACTTCACTTCAGGTGGTTCCTGTGGTGGTGGAGGATTGCCAGAGCCTCATCATGGAGGTAGGGGAGGGTGATGGTGTAGTACGAAGGGTTGGCGGGGTGGAAGACGCCAAGTTTCATCCCGCTTACCTTGATGTCGTAGCACATCTCAAGGATGATCCGGTAGATGCTCACCTGAAGGGCATAGTGGCAATAGGGGATATCATGGAGGGTAGCCGCGGGGCCGAAACCGCATTTGCCATAGCTATTGACGGTAACGGGCCTCCCGGAAGAGTCGATGAGTTTGCGTGAACGCTTCCAGTCGTAGATGTTGAAGGTGCCGTCAGGAGTGCGCTCGAGGAAGTCGAGGGTTCCTGCCACGCCGAAATCTTCATGGTAGATGCGCCACTCGGTGCGGAAGGGATGTAAAGTGACCTCTTGCGCCCAACGGCGAAACATCCCGAAGGCTTCGCCGTCGTCGCCGTAATCCTCGCCGAGATAGAAGTGTTCGATGCGGTCGTGCATCGTCGTTCCGAGGCGCCGGGCCTTCTCCCCTTCGGCTTCCCACTTGGCTTTGAGCTCCTCAGGTGTCAATCCCATTGACGGAGCCTTACGCTCAGCCCAGTAGTCGGCATCAAATTTTGGAAAGCAGCTTTCAACGAGAGTGGTGACCGATGTGAGCACCCGGTCGCCTAAAGTGTAGGTGTGGGTCCGTGGCTCGAATTTCAGATGGCGGTCGCGAGGGTTGGAGTTAGTATCGTTGAACGACATGGTGCTCACAGTGATTTAGCCTCTTCCCAGATGGCATCCATCTCGGCGAGCGACATATCCTTAAGATTGCGGCCCTGCTCCCGGGCTTTCGACTCGAGATAGTTGAAGCGGGCTATGAATTTCTTATTTGTTTTCTCGAGGGCATTTTCAGGGTTTATGCCATAGAGACGTGCGGCATTTATCAGACTGAAGATCAGATCGCCCATCTCCTCCTCGCGGTGAGCGTCGTCGGAGTCGGGGATGGTCTCCTCAAACTCCGCAATCTCCTCCTTGACCTTCTCCCAGACCTGTTGAGGTTTCTCCCAGTCGAAGCCTACGTTGGCGGCTTTCTCCTGTATACGGTCAGCCTTTATCATAGCGGGGAGAGCAGTGGGGACGCCTGAGAGCACCGTCTTGTTGCCCCCTTTCTCCTTTAGCTTTAGCTCCTCCCAGTTTTTCAGTACATCATCCGTAGAGTTGACGGTGACATCGCCAAAGACGTGGGGGTGGCGGAAGATCAGCTTAGAGTTGAGTGCATCGCAGACATCCACAATGTCGAAGCCCCCCTTTTCTTCGCCGATCTTTGCATAGAAGAGTACATGGAGAAGCACATCCCCGAGCTCCTTGCGGATGTTGGCGTCATCCTCGTTGATGAGGGCATCGCAGAGCTCGTAGACCTCCTCAATGGTGTTAGGGCGCAGCGATTCGTTGGTCTGTTTGGCATCCCAGGGACATTTCACCCTGAGAATGTCGAGAGTATCGATCACTCTGCCGAGTGCTTCGATTTTTTCTTGACGTGTATGCATTCTGTAATTGTGTGTTAACGTTTGTGCCCACAAAGTTACGAAAAAAAGTCGGCTCGGCAATCAACATCCTGATTGCCGAGCCGACGGGGTATGTCGGTATTTGTAGAGAGAATTGCTATATGAGATTAGTGCTTCCTGACTTCATGCACCGCTACAGGAGCGGAGAGAGTCAGCGGGAAGGTGAGGGTCAGTCAAAGATGTGGCGCAGTTTTGAGAAAATGCGGTTTTTGACTGATTCAGAAGGCGTCATGTTGGGCTTACCCTTAAGCGACTCGATAGTGTCCTTCTCCTCCTGGGTAAGAGTCTCGGGGATGTAGACCATCACGTTGATAAGCTCATCGCCGGTGCCGTAGCCTTCGGGCGAGGGGAGACCCTTGCCGCGCAGACGAAGCACTTTGCCGGGCTGAGTGCCTGCGGGAATCTTCAGTCGGGCCCTTCCGGTGATGGTGGGCACCTCAACGGAACCTCCGAGCGTTGCAGTGGGGATGTCGAGCATAAGATTGTAGACCACATCGTTGCCATCGCGCATGAGTTCAGGATTCTTGATTTCTTCAATCACCACAAGGAGGTCGCCATTGACACCACCATTGAGGGCGGCATTGCCCTGACCCTTCACTGTCAGAGTCTGGCCGTCGGCCACTCCGGCAGGGATTGTGAAGGTTACGGTGCGGTCTTCGCGAACCACACCCTCGCCATGGCAGAATGTGCACTTATCAGTGATAATCTTTCCTTCACCCTTACACTGGGGACACTCTACAGCTGACTGCGAGAGGCCGAAGAGGGTCTGCTGCTGGCGGAGCACTGTGCCGGAGCCGCCGCAAGTGGGGCATGTAGCAAAGGCAGTGCCATCTTTAGCTCCTGTGCCGTTGCAGTGGGTATCCTTCACGAGGGTAGGTATCTTGAGGGTCTTGGTGACGCCTGTAGCGATTTCTGCCAGTGTCATCTTGACCTTTATGCGGAGGTCGGAACCACGGCGCTGCCGCCTGCGTGCACGACCGCCGGCAGTCTCGAAACCACCCATATTGCCAAAACCACCACCGAAGATATCGCCGAACTGCGAGAAGATATCCTCCATGGAGAAGCCTCCGGCATGTCCGCCACCTCCACCGGGGAAGCCTTGCGGACCCATGCTATGACCGAACTGATCATATTTGGCGCGTTTCTCAGGGTTGGAGAGAACGTCGTAGGCCTCGGCGGCCTCCTTAAACTTCTCTTCAGCCTCTTTGTCGCCGGGATTTTTATCAGGGTGATATTGTATGGCCTTCTTACGATAGGCACTCTTTATGGCCTTTTCGTCGGCATTTTTGTCGACTCCAAGCACTTCATAATAATCTCTTTTAGTTGCCATGGATATAACTGGAAATTATTGGCCCACGGCCACTTTGGCATGGCGGAGCACTTTGTCGTTTATTGTATAACCCTTAGTGGGTGTGTCGATGACTACGCCTTTCTGCGACTCGTCAGTGACGGGCACCATGGCGATAGCTTCGTGGAGCTCTGAGTCGAAAGGTTTTCCGGTGCTTTCGATAGGTTTCACACCATTTGAGGCAAGGAATTTCACAAGTTTCTGATAGATGAGTTCCATTCCTTCCATAACTTTCGAACCATCGGCTTCTGAGCTGCTTGCCTCGAGACCACGCTCGAAATCGTCGACAATGGGAAGGAGGCCTTTGAGGACAGACTCAGAGGCATTCTTTATGATGTCTGATTTCTCCTTTACAGTGCGTTTGCGGAAATTGTCGAACTCGGCCATGAGGAAGAGATATTCCTTCTTTTCCTTTTCTACTTGAGCTATAGTGTCGTCGAGTTGCTTCTTGAGATCATCGATCTGGCCGAGCTGACCATTGATGATTTCATTTTCTTCATCCTCTACGGAGTTCTCTTCGCCGTAAGCTTCCTGAACATCGTCGAGAATTTCTGCTCCCTCTTCAGGACGCTCAGCGCGATCTTTATCCTGATATTCTTTATTCTTGTCCATAATCATATATGTTGTGAGGTTGAGTTATTTTGCGTTTGTTACTGTAATGTTCCTACCTTAGAGTGATATCTTCAAAAAGGTTGCCAAAAACTGCGGCTACCGCTCGAAATCTCTTCAGGATTGCTGCCGAGGCATCCTCCAAGGTTTTACATAATAAACAATCGTAGCGTCATAACGTTCACTCAACCAACAAAAAGAGACGGTTTTGGAATGAGAGTCAGAGCGTTGCGACAAATATCCCGCTCCCGGGGAAAAGCTGTGTCAGTCGGTCTGCCAAAATGTCACTTTTGAAGAGTCCGAAGATGGCCGAGCCTGACCCTGACATGGCAGTGTAGATGGCTCCGAGGTTGGAAAGTTCGCTCTTGATGGCGGCGAGCGATGGGTGGGTAGGGAAGATCGACTTCTCGAAATCGTTTTTGAGACACCCTTGCCACTCGCTGACTTTCAGGGTCAGTGTGTCGGCTATACGTACCGGAGGGATGGCGGGTGAGACCATGCTGTAGGCTTCGGCTGTGGGGATGCTCACCGGGGGCTTCACGACCGCTATGGTGAGGCCGCTGAGGTCAAGATCGACAGGGGTAAATTCTGTCCCGATACCGCTGCATAGCATTGGTCGGTTATAGATAAAGAAGGGGCAATCAGCACCTATCCCGGCGGCTATTTCAGCCAATTGGTCGGAGGAATATCCGAGGCCGAAGAGGGTGTTAAGCCCCAGGAGGGTGAATGAGGCATCAGCCGACCCTCCTCCGAGGCCGGCTCCGTCAGGGATTATCTTGCGCAGATAGATGTCAACGGGGGGTATCTCTGCGGTCTCCGAGAGGGCGCGCACCGCTTTCATCACAAGATTTTTCTCCGGGGGGCACGCCACGGGGCGCCCCGAGGTGGTGAGGGTGGTGGCAGACCCTTTGGCCGGGACTATCTCAAGGATGTCGCACCAGGGGATTGGATACATGACGGTCTCAATGTCGTGGTAGCCATCGGGGCGCCTGCGGAGTATGTCGAGGCCAAGGTTGATTTTGGCATTAGGGAATAGTATCATATCGTAAGGGTAAGTTTATAAGGTCACTCCCAGTGGAGGGTGACATTTTCTATGAGAGTGGCGCCCGCACCGGTAGTGCCGGTGTGCTGGAGGCCAAAGGTAGCGGCCCCGGGAGCGTCAGGGATTTGTGCTGACAGGGTGACTTCAGGAAGGGGAGCAGAGTTGCCTGAGGGGGTGTCAATGATGGCATCGGTCGAGGCGTGAGCGCTGAGAGTGCCGTCGGTGATGGCCATGTCAACCCGGCAGGGAGTACGGAAGCAGGTGGAGGGGGTGGGAGTGGAAAGAGGCTTAGCGTCCCCATCCTCAAAACGCATAAGGGTGAACACTACAGCGTGGTCATAGTCGACAGTGCGCTCTATCCTTAAACCGTAGCCCGAGAGGGTTGAAGGATCATATTTTAAATAAATGTCGAGATATTGTCCGGTGGCGCTTCCAAACCCCTGTCCGGCGCTTTTGCAAGGTTGGAGCTCGAGAGAGGCGCTCATGTTGCGGCAGTCTGCGCGGCGGGGGGTGTAGAAAGCACGCGCACCGCGGGTCCATTCCACAAGTCCAATGCCGGTGGCAGCATCGGTGCCGTGACCATAATACCAACTTCTGAGCGAGTCTGCTTCCCACTGATATTCCGAGGTGTCAGAGGGCTTGAAGGAGTCGAAACTCCAGGCACCGGGGGAGCGGTTGGGTTGCTGGTGCACCGGGATGTCGGAGAAGTCTGTGTAGTAGTCTGTCTGAGGTTTGCGCATGGAGGCCGGAATCTTCCGCCGGCTAACCGGGGAGTCGGATATGAGCATCATAGGCTCGCCGCTCTCCGAGTCAGGCGCTTTTGGTGTCACTCTCACAGCGATATATCTCCCCTCGTCGGCACCGGTGAGTTTGTGTCGGGAGAAATCCCTGCCTCGGCCATAGCGGAGAGGGATAGTGTCGGAGAGCGAAGGAGCGGAGGCGGTGAACCATTCAAATAGAGTGGCATCGCCGGTGGCGTCCGTAAGGCTGTAATCCACCAGAGCTTCACCTTTATTTATCGAGATGGTGGGGCGGGAGCGGAAGGTAGGAGCCTCTTTTAGAGAAGGAGCGAGCGTGAAAGATGCAGCTCCGTGGAGGCCAAAATTGGTGGAGGCGGTCAGGAAGCCCGAGAGGGGAGTGGGAAGATAATTGCCATCGGTGAGCCTAAGGTTCCCCCAGCCGGGGAGGGATGAAAGCTGCAGAAGTGAAGGCGATTGATAGTTGATGGTCAGAGGGTCGAGCCGGGAGATCTCTTCGGAGGTCATTTCGTAGCCACCCCAGCGGAGGAGGCGTGGAGCAATTGCGGCAGTGTCGCCTGCAGCAGCAAGGTGGATGGATGATGGGGAGAGGATGAGAGCCACGGGAAGGTCTAAAAGCGGGCGCCCTAACTGCTTGGCTGTCTTTTCGACAGTCGCGCGCATGGATAGAGGATCCCACCCGTCGTCGCCCGCAAGCAGATTTGGAGTATTATATATGGTGTCAGTTCCTGACACTATCTTATAAGCCTCGAGGGCGTGGGTGGCGGTGAGGTCCACGCTCATCGCGGGGCGGGAAGAGTCGACGGCGAGGGGGTGGCCGTTGAGAGTGACACCGGAGTAGTAGGATACCACCGGAGCCTCAGAGCGTGTCCAACTCACCTCGGTGTCATCTTCGGAGGAGAAGAAGTGTGTGTCAATCAATGATACCATGCCGGGTACTTTGGTGAGATATTGCGGAGATTTGCCACGGAGCTCGATGTCGCAGTTGAGAAAGACAGCCCCGGTGAGCGGAGTGTTGTAGAAAGGCTTGCTGCTGAAAAAATTGAATCTACATCCAATATAGACTGCGCTCCCGGTGAGAGCATCGTCGGTGCACTCGAAATAGCAATTGTCATAGAGAGAGCGGCGCGATCCTACTAACGGGCAGAGATTCAGCCGGCTCAGAAACCTGCAGTTTTTGGCAAAGAGGCGGTCAGTGCCCTCGCAGATGCCAATCTGAGCCTGCACTATGGCATCGGCGCGACGCGGGCGGTTGAGAGAGGGGTCAAGAGGGTATTGGAGATCCACATTGCAGTAGTTGCCAAAGGTGAGGTTGCTGACGTTAAGTTCATTACCTATAAAATGAATCATAGTGTAGTTGCCGAGAGCGCCCCGAGTCTGCCCTCGGTTCACTGCAAAGATCGTGTTGGCGGGATCCGGATCGGTGGCAGTGATGGAGAGAGTGTCGCAGGTTATGGTGACCGCGTAGGGTATGGAGTTGTCATCCATCTTGCGGATGGCGGGATCGTCAGGGTCGTCAAGCCAATAGACACCGGGGGCGACGAGCAGGCGGATGTGTTTCACTCCGTTGGCTGCCAACCGGTTGATCATATCGAATGCTTCCAGAGGGGAGGAGAAGGTCGCAGAATCCGCCGGGGCTTTGTCGTCGAGTCTCACGGTCACGGCAGAGGGGGGAGCTGGCCTCGCGGAAAGTGAAAGCGAGCAGAGGAGGAGCAGGGTGGAAATGCACAAAATGGACTGCCAAAATCTGCGCGAAGTGGCTACGGGTAGTGATGCCTTCGAGGCGGGGAGGTGATTCATAATGGAGCCGTGTGTGATATTGGAAGCTATAAAGATAGGCAAAATGTCGGAAAATGATTGGCATTAGCCGTAAAAAAAATTTCTTCCTCGGAAAAATTTCGGGAGTGGAAACGCCAAATATGATTGTTTATGGCGGCGGCGAAACGTGTAAATCGTATTGCAGACAAATGGGACTCATCTACGTTGACCCTTACCAAGTGGACCAGCGCAACAGCCGGAGGGAGGGGGCATCCAATGGCTAAGTCATATGGCGGTGTTAGAAGTAGTGGAAAGATTGAATCAAAAGACCTACACGCACCCGAGAGAGCGGAGTTTAAAGCTTATGGAGATGAATGGGATAAAACCTATTTTGATGATAAAACCGGCGGATACATAGTAACTCATAATGAGAGAATTGCCAGCGCCCAAGCATCTCCTAACGAACAAGATAAATTCGCAAAAGAACAAGATATGGCAAGAGATCTCGCTAAACAAGGATATAAGATCGAACACCTATCTGAGCAAAATAGACCAAAGGGCGAAACCTACGATGTGCATTTAGATGGTGAATCCGCAGACTTCAAGAGCACGAGCGGAGCCGGTAACATCCAGGGTTATGCAAAGTATGCAGTAAATGTTCAAGGAGCAAAGACTGTTGTGTTTAGGCTGGAGAAACATAAGCCCAAGATGATGAAAGCTCTCCAAGATGCAAAAAGGCATAGCGGTGGCAGGATTCTATATTACTATTCCGATGATAAAGATCTTAGAGAGGTATAGAAATAACGGAAGGCCGCGAACGGCCTTCCGGGTGGTGCGCAGTCTTTAGACCTCGCCCCTAAATTAGTCTTTTGACTAATCTGATACAAAGATAACACTTTTTTCTGACATACAGTTCAATAGACCAAAAAATTATCAAAAATGAAAGTAATAATAACCTTCGGAAAAATTTCGGAAGGAGAAAAATTTTTTATTTCAGTCATTGATGGAAAGGCAGATATAATATACTGTCAATCAGTAGCAAAGGATAGAAAATTGAGTAAACGGATAATTTGAGGATTTCGTGAATTTGGATATTCCGGGCTTTTTAACAATATATTTGTGGCCATCATCAGAAAACATCATCAGATATGGCCCAGGCAGAAGACAGAATATATCCAAGCGATAATGAGTTTGAGATCCCGAATTTATTGTTGGAGTTGCAACCTCGCAACGGACTGCTTCTTCCTTTCGCCGGATGGGGTGTAACTCCACGCGCCCGGCGGGGAATTGCCACATATCACTTCTATGTAGATGACTACCGATTCACCAACATCTGGCAACGCCCGGAGCGATTGGTGCAAAGTGGATGCCAGGAGTGTGTCGAGCCTAATTTCTCCCTGTTCCAGACCACACCTATCGCCTACGGACTTCAACTTCTCTATAAGAAGCGTTGGATCGCCCGATGGCTTCAGGAGTGTGGTGTCCGTATATGGGTTGACCTCAACGTAGCTCCAAAGTTCCGTGAGTTAAATAAGCTCGGAGTGCCGAAAGGCTACAACGCATTTGCGACTCGCGGACATGAGGGTGAGATATGCCACTTGGAAGCCGAATTGCAAATCGCAAGAGAGATTTCCGGAGTGGAAACGCCAAACATGATCGTTTATGGCGGTGGAGAAACGTGTAAATCTTATTGCAGACAAATGGGACTCATCTACATAGATCCTTATCAAGTGGACCAGCGCAACCGTCGTCGGGAGGGGGTCAACAATGGCTAAATCATATGGAGGTATCAGGAATATTGGAGTTGTCAGTCAATCTGACTACGCTTCAAATAAAGCGGAATTTGAGCGGTTATTGGCATCGGGTAAGTATGACATTGAGAATAGTTATCTATCTCCAACCGGTGCGTATGTACTCTATGAGAAAGGTCATGAGTATCACATCGAAGAGATAGAGGCAGCTCGTGCAATGGCAGACAAGGGGATAATCGTTGAGATGACCAAAGAAGGAGATCCGTCAAGAGCCACCGCCATTGATGCTAAAGGCAATTATAAATTCAGCGAGGGGACAGTTTCAATTGAAAAACTATCCTATGAGCAAACTACACGCTCAATACCAACTGAAAATGCTGAAAGATCAGTAAAGAAAGCATTGGAACATTGTCGAGATAAGGGTTCAAAAGTCGCAGTAATTTATGATAGAGGAGGTTTTTTCCATCGCGGAGATATTGAAGCTGGAATAAATAAATATGAAAGTTTCAGGGGTAATTCACATAGATTCCAATCAATCCTTGTAATTGACAAAAATCATAATGTCTATGAATGGACGCACTCAAAAAAATAAGGCGAGTAGAATGCCCTCTCGCCTTGTGCCACTGCATCCCCCCGGACCTAAGACATTTTGGCGACCCGGGGCTACTGGCCTGGTATTCGTGTGTCACTGATGTAACACCTTATCTGATGCAAAATTACTCATTTTTAATGAACTGAACAAATCCATGAAAGTAATAATCACCGGCAGTGAGGGATTTATCGGCCGTGCGCTCTCGCTTGCCCTACAAAAGCGCGGAATAGAGGTCATCGGCATAGACCGCAAGAGTGGCCGAGAGGTAGCCGACATCGCCAAGTATATGCCCGAAGATCTCGACGCGGTGTTTCATCTGGCTGCCCAGACTTCCGTTTTCAACTCTGACGTTATTCAGATCCGCAAGGACAACATCGACTCATTCATGGCTGTTATTGAAGCCTGCGCCAATCACCCCAACAGGCCCAAGTTAGTGTATGCGTCATCTTCCACGGCCATTTTTCGGGTTTTCTCAAAAAATTAAAAAAAGCGGGAAAGTAAAAATGTCAATAACTTTTGATATCTTTTTGCAATGATGACGGAAAAATTCAATGACTTATCACTAATTTTGCGATGTCGAAAGTTGCGGGAGGTGATTCTTCTGCTGTCTGACAAAATTCATGTAATCAGTAGATTAACCAAAATTATTTTCCCTATATGGCTCAGGACAACGCCCAGAACTACCCACAGGACCGCAGAAAACCCAAACATGTATCGCAATTTGACCACGGGGGTCGCATCCCACCGCGAGATACTGATCTGGAGGAGGCAGTTCTCGGAGCGCTCATGCTCGAGAGAGATGCCTACACAGTGGTGTGTGATATTCTGAAACCGGAATCGTTCTACGATCCCGCCAACCAGAAAATCTATGCTGCCATCCAAGCCCTCGGTGCAGCTCAGCAGAGCATAGATATGCTGACGGTGACAGAAAAACTGCGTCTGATGGGGGAACTCGAGGCTGCCGGAGGCCCGCTGCGCATCTCGGAGCTGACCTCAAGGGTGGCTTCAGGTGCTCATGTCGAGTTCCACGCCCGCATCGTGGCTCAGAAATATCTGGCGCGCGAGCTGATAGGGTTTGCATCGGAGGTTGAGAACCATGCCTTCGACGAGAGCTATGATGTGGATGATCTGCTGCAGGAGGCAGAGGGAAAGCTGTTTAAAATCTCACAGGGGAATGTGAAGAAGGATGTGGTGCAGATTGACCCGGTGATCAATGCCGCCCTGGAGCAGATACAGACCGCCGCCAACCGCACCTCCGGCTTGTCGGGCATCGAGTCAGGGTTTCATGAGCTTGACAAACTCACCTCCGGGTGGCAGCGCTCCGACCTTATCATCATCGCAGCCCGCCCCGCCATGGGCAAGACAGCTTTCGTGCTCTCCATGGCAAAGAATATGGCGGTGGATCTGAATACCCCGGTGGCGATTTTCTCGTTGGAAATGTCGAACATACAGCTTGTCAACCGTCTGATTCAGAACACTTGCGAGATCGAGGGCGAGAAGATCAAGAGCGGTCAGCTCACACAGCTCGAATGGGACCAGCTTATGACGCGAGTCAAGAAACTCTATTCGGCACCGCTATATATCGACGACACCGCTTCGCTCTCCATCTTTGACCTCCGCACCAAGGCGCGTCGCCTCGTCAGGGAGCATGATGTGCAGTTCATAATAATTGACTATCTGCAGCTTATGAACGCTTCCGGGATGAAATTCGGGTCGCGCGAACAGGAGGTGTCGATGATTTCGCGCTCGCTCAAACAGTTGGCAAAGGAACTCAATATACCCATCGTGGCCCTCTCGCAGCTCAACCGAAGTGTGGAGAGCCGCGGCGCCGATTCCAAGGATGGCAAGCGACCGCAGCTGAGTGACCTGCGTGAGAGTGGAGCCATAGAGCAGGATGCCGACATTGTCTGCTTCATCCACCGCCCGGAGTATTATCTCCGCTCAGGTGTCGATGCGCAAAACAACGATATCCGCGGACTTGCAGAGTTTATTGTGGCAAAGCACCGTAGCGGTCGTGTAGACGATGTGAAGATGCGCTTCCGCAGCAAATTTGCCCGTTTCGAGAACTGGGACGGGGAGGTTGAGATGGCAAGCGGTTCGAGGATGTCAAGCCTCAATGGAGCGACCGATGCCGGGGGCGATCCTTTCGCCGGCCCTTCGCCCCTCGACGCCCGGTCGCCCTTCAGCGGGGGGACTGCCGACATCACCTCGACATCATCGGACGACGTCGCACCATTCTGAGACGCGCCGGTAACTGTCTAACCACACCCTCGCCTCATAGCCGGCGGGGGTGAAATTTTTTTGCGTGTTTTTTTTGATGGGGTAAACTTTTTTGGTGCTCCGGCTGTTGGAAAAGTAAAAATTAAACAAATACGACTATTTTTTATGAAAAAGGCTTTATTACTTTTTGCCATCATGCTCGGAGGCTTGGTGGCTTTTGCGCAAAATCTTGATAAGAATGAGGCAAAGCAATTGAAGGCTTTCCTCTCGGAGCAGAATAATGCTCAGGCGCTTAAGGTGACCAACATGCAGAATCTGACAGGTCTCGAGGGTGTCACCATCGAGAACGGCCATGTCACCGCAATAGACTGGAAGGACCGCCATCTGACCGGCGAACTTAGCCTCAACGGCTTCTCGCAGCTTGCAACAGTGGATGTTTCAAGAAATGAGCTTACATCGCTCTCTATCACCAACGCTCCCGCGCTGACAGAGCTCAATGCTTACCGCAACAAGCTTTCGCAGGTTGATTTCACAGGCTGCCCTCAGCTTCAGAAGGTGAAAATCTACAAGAACCGCCTCACTGCGATCACACTTGAGAACACCCCTCTGCTTAAGGACCTGAATCTTAGCGACAACCTCTTTGTAGAGCTCAATCTCTCAAACACTACTTCGCTCCAGACCCTCAACTGCCAGGGTTGCAATCTCGAGTCGCTCAATGTGTCAGGGTGTACGAATCTGAAAAATCTCTATTGCGGCTACAATAAGCTTCAGGCAGTGCTTCTCGACGGTGTGGAGAATCTTCAGAACCTCAATATGGACGACAACAAAATCACAAGCTTCATGGTGTCCGGTCTTCCCTCGCTCGTGACTCTCGTATGCTCCGACAACAATATGGAGACTCTTGGCTTGAATAACTGTCCGAAACTTCTCGATCTCGTATGCTCATATAACGACCTTACTACCCTTTCGGTGCAGGACTGCCCGGCACTCCAGTATGTAGACTGCTCGTTCAACGACCTTACCCGTCTTGATCTCTCCAACCAGACATTCCTCCAGCGTCTGCTCTGCAACAACAATCAGCTCAGCTGGGTAAACGTTTCGATGGATACAGCGCTCGTCTACCTCAACTGCCGCTACAACATCATCACCGATCTCAACACAATCGGCTGTACAGAGCTCCGCATGGTAGCAGGCGAGTATAACCCCTAATTGATATGAAAAACCATCCGCCACGGGTGAGACCCGGGGGATGGATAGAAAAAAATAAAGTTACATCGGAGATGCTTCTCAATCACGGTTGAGGGGCATCTTTGCGTTCATTCCACTTACGGAAGCGTGCCACGATCTCCTCAATGGGAATGTCGAGCAGTGTCATCTCCTTGAAAATATCGCACAGTGTGGAGTCGAAAAACTCCTTTCGGCGCAGGTCGTTGACCTTGGACACAGCCTCAGAGGTGAGATAGAAGCCCATCCCCCGGCGAGGAGTGATGATGTCGTTGACCTGGAGATATTCATAGGCCTTGAGCACCGTGTGGCTGTTGACAGTGAGATCAACCGATAGCTCCCTGACCGAAGGGATTTTCTCTCTCGGTCGCCATCTCCCGGTCAGTATGCAGCCGAAACCGTAGTCGATAATTTGCTTGTATATAGGTTTGTCGGTAGAAAATTCCATGCGGGAAATAATTAGCAGCTTATCATCCCTTTATCTGTCCTTTAGCGATGTGCTTATAGATAAGCCAGCTTAAAACAGGGATTGCGATAAAGTAGAGGGCAGTGGCGGCAGATATTAAAATTTCAGTGATATGGGTTATGATATCCTTGAAATCTGCGTATTCTTCAGAGGAAGCGATTCCATAGTAAAAGCAGAGCACAACAGACGACCCCACCAATATTACAGACATGGCGACTGAAAGGGCTAAATATGAAAGAATGGCATTTAGCACTCTGTGGCGGTTAGACCGGAGAACCACGTAAAGGGTCAATAGGATGCAACCACAGACTTGACTAAACCCTATGAGCAAATACCACCATGTTGAGAAAAATTTTTCAATGCCTATACCGGCAAGTTTCTGATTGTAGATTGCAAAAAATTCCTCAAGACTGAGTCCCACACCAAATAAACAGAAGATACCGTTTACGAGATACCAGATGCCATTGATCAACAGAGGGGTTACAATGATGCTGTAAATGAGATAGAAAGACCATTTTTAATAGGTTTAGCCGGGAGCAGTCCCAAAAGGGTATTGTCGCGCTTTGCGAAAACCAAAGGTGACATATATGTGAAGAGTGCTAAAACCGAGCTACTTACCATAACAAAGCTCAATCTTAAGGGATCACCAAATGTGGTGATCTGGCTTATGAGGGCGCTGAGGATACTGAGGGTTGCGGCAATGATAAGGTGGAAGCGAATATTGCGTTTATAGATCAATCCGACGCTCAGCGTGCGCTTCCACGAGAATTTATCGCTCAAAAGGGATAGGGCTTGCATTTATTCTGGTCTAATAAATTTTAAACTCCGGTTAAAAATTCAGGTTGTTGCATCAATCAGTGGCTTTGTTGTTGATGATGTCAAGCAGCTGTTGACGCATAGGTGAGAGTAGGGCAGAGTAGAGCAGACCATAATTGAGTTCGGCCGGTTCTCCTGTTTTATTAGGTGACAGAGAATAGAATACTCCGGGTCCTTGCTCTACGTAAATGGCACCCTCCTCGGGGATGGGAGAGGTGGTGCATGAGATCCTTTCGGCTATCTCCCACGATGGGCGAGCGAGAAGCAGTTGCCCGCGGGAAAGCACAAGGACACCGTCGTAAAGTTCACGGAGGTCTGTGATGGTGTGGGTTGATATGATTACGGTCTGCTGCTCTGAAGTGGTCCGTGCGAGAATCTTGCGAAGAGCCTTTTTGGAAGAAATGTCGAGACCGTTGGCCGGCTCGTCGAGCAGCAGGAGATCGACGCCGAGCGCAGTGACGTAGGCCAGCAGGCTCTTGTGGCGCAAACCGAGCGAAAGAGTTGAGAATATCTCATGACCTGAGAGGGAAAAGTCGTTTAGATTTTCCTCAAAGGTCTCCATGCTGAAGCCGGGATAGAAGCGGGAGTGGATATGAGCGAAGTCGCGGATCGATGGTGAGGGTATCTCCATGGTGTCAGGCATGAAGAAAAGGCGTTTCAGAAGCGATGGCTCGCGGCAGTCAGTGGGCTGGTTGTCGAGGGAGCAGGAACCGGCGGTGGGGAAAAGCAGCCCCGCGAGCAGACGCAGGAGGGTTGTCTTTCCGGCGCCGTTTTCTCCCAGAAGGAGGTGTATTCCGGGGCCGATGGAGGCATTGAGCCCGCTAAGGGCATTCGCTCCCGTTCGATAGCTATAGGAGAGATTGGAGATTGAAATCATTGTGCGACAGGTTTTACGGTGTAGCCGTTTTGGCGAAGGAGATTGATGAGACCCTTGTCGCCGGGGAGGTGACCGGCACCCACGGCGATGAGCACAGAGGCGGTGGGGAGGAGACCTGCCATCACTTCCATCCATTTAGCGTTGCGATTGTTGAGCAGGCGGTCGTTCCACTCCTTATCGGCAGAGTCGGTTGACTCATTCATCACGGAGAACATCCCTTCGAGATCTCCGGCAAGGTAGGCCTGCGAGAGTCGGCGCGCCACATCGATCACCTTATTTTCATCTCTGACGATTTCCATGAGGCTTTCGGCCTCTGTGAGAATCGGGGCGCCAAAGAGAGCCTGACACTGATCTTCGATGGTCTCAAAACCGGCCACCTCCTTTGAGGCAGCGGCGGCGCGAGTCTGAATCTCGGTGTCGATCTGCTGCTGCATGTTGAACTCGGGCATTGCTTTGGAGTTGATAAATACCGTGAGAGTGGTAGCGATCATGCCGGGGCGGAGGGGTTCGAATTGAGCCACGGACACCATCGGACTGATGTTGGCTTTGAGGAAACTATCAATGGAGTCGAGCTGAGCGGGGGTGTAGAGTTTACTCAGAGTGCTGTCGGCGGGAGCCTGGGCTGCTGCCATGATCTTCATCTGCCCTTCGGGATTCATGGATGCCTTCATGTCCATCTCGCCGTAGACCTTGTCGACCGAGGCGATGATGTCGGTGAGTCCCGCAGTGGAGTCAATCACTGAAACCGGGGCGAGATGGTGGGTACCGAAGAGGTAGGAAGGCTTTTCAAGACCATTGCCACTGATCTCCCAAAGGAGCTGGGCATGACCTGCGACGGTAATTGCGAGAAGAGAGAAGAGGCTGATAATTAGCTTTTTCATAGAAAAATGATTAGAATATACAGAGTGTGATTTGGTGTTGTACATGACTAACACACCGCAAAGGTAGGGAGTAATTTTTAAATACCAAAGAAAAATGCATAAATTTGCAAAAAAATAAAAGAAAAGATATGTTTCGACCACTTGACAATCTTAAAGAGTATGAAATAATCCTTGCCAGCGGGTCGCCGCGCCGGCGCGAACTCTTAGGAATGCTTGATGTTGATTTCAGGGTTGATACCTCCCACACGGTTGACGAGGTGGTGCCTGAAGGGATGTCGGCTCTTGAGACAGCCCCTTACCTCTCACGACTCAAGGCTATGGCCTATCCCCTGGTGAAGGGGGAGAAGAAGGTGGTGATTGCGGCCGACACTGTGGTGATAATTGATGGAGAACTGTTGGGGAAGCCCACGGACGAGGAGGATGCGTGCAGGATGTTGAAGAAATTGCAAGGACGCACACAGGTGGTAGTGACCGGGGTCACGGTAAGGACCGCCAGTGATATGGTGACATTTTCGGCAGAGTCAGAAGTGGAGTTTGCGCCACTCACCGATGAGGAGATCGCCTATTATGTGAAACGTTATTCCCCTCTTGACAAAGCAGGAGCCTATGGTATCCAGGAATGGATAGGAGCAGCCGGTATAAAGGGTATAAAGGGGAGTTTCTACAATGTGATGGGATTGCCGGTGCAGCGGTTGTATCAGGCACTAAGAGCCTGTCCCATAATATATGTTAACGCTGAGGCGGTCAGCCATTGAGCAG
>CAZUEY010000041.1:0-20337 GCA_964619395.1 uncultured Staphylococcus sp.
CTCCGAGATATGCGACCTCAGCGTTAACATATATTATGGGACAGGCTCTAAAGGACAATCCGGGGCGAAAATGATTTTTTTGACTGTCGGGTAATTTCGTGACATAAAAAAGCCCGGCGGGTCGCTGGTACCACTTGCCGGGCTGTGTAGTGTTTTTCAATGGTCGGGAGCGGGGGTTTTGATGCCTGCTCCCTAAGACTCTTACGGCTAAGAGCCTTTTACACAAAGAGAGTTGGAGGTCTCGGGCTTACGCCCGGGGATTTCTCCTCACTATAGCCGGTGGACCTATGGTCGGCGGCTACCATTCACGAGCGCCGCTGTCGTATTGGTCGGCGTTCATAAATAAAACATCCCGCAGAGCGGATAGTTGAAAATTAAAGGTTAAATTTCTGCTAAATGGTGTTAAACAGATAAGGGGAGCTTTTCGGGAGTATATTTTGGCAGGTGGGCAGGAGCAAAGTAGCGCCTGAGTTTGTGAATTTTGCTCAAATCCCTTAACTTTGCGCTACACAAAGCCGCAAAAAAATCCCGGCTCCAAGCAGAGCCTCTAACAGCCTCCCCCGCCATGAGCAAAAACAGAAGACCATCCTCGCCCTCGGGCCGCAAAGGGGAAGTGCGCCCCAAAAAAGCCTTAGGGCAGCACTTTCTGACCGACGAGAGCATCGCAGAGCGCATAGCCGCCACCCTCTCCGACTTCAAGGGGCTTCCCGTGATGGAGGTAGGACCCGGCATGGGGGTACTGACGAAATATCTCCTTGCCGAGGGCCACGATGTGAAGGTGGCTGAAATCGACGAGGAGAGCATAGAGTATCTCCGCTACCATTTCCCGCAGCTGGCCGGGAGGATACTTGATGCAGATTTCCTCAAGCTCGATCTGGGAGCCGTCTACCCTGACGGCGAGAAATTCTGCGTGATAGGCAACTACCCCTACAACATCTCCTCGCAGATCTTCTTCCATCTGCTCGACTACCGCGACCAGGTGACCTGCTGCTCCGGGATGCTGCAGCGGGAGGTGGCAGAGCGCCTCGCGGCTCCTGCCGGCACAAAAGACCGCGGGATACTGAGCGTGTTGCTTCAGCTATGGTATGACGTGGAGTATCTCTTCACCGTAGATGAAAATGTGTTCAATCCGCCGCCGAAGGTCAAAAGCGGTGTCATAAAGATGGTGCGCAACTCTGTGACCGATGCCGGATGTGACGAGCGGCTCTTCAAGACCGTGGTGAAAAGCGTATTCGGCCAGCGGCGCAAGACCCTCCGCAACTCCGTCAGGGGTCTTCTCCCCGCCGGAGCGGCACTCCCGGAAAGCCCCCTGATGTCGCTGCGCCCCGAGCAGCTGAGCGTGGAACAATTCGTTGAACTCACCAACCTTATCGACAACGCGAGAAAAGCAGAGCAATGAAAGAATTTACCCCCGAATATCTCCAGCGACTTCGCGCACTGATCGATGAGCGCGATGACTCCAAGCTCAAGGATGAGCTCGCCGACCTCCATCCGGCTGATGTGGCTGAACTCTACCAGGATCTTGACCTCGACGAGGCAGAATATACCTTCAAGCTGCTGAGCGAGGAGATGCAGGCCGACGTGCTGATGGAACTCGACGAGGACGACCGCGCCAAACTCCTCTCGAAGATGGATGCGGCCGACATCGCCAAGCAGATAGAGCACCTCGACTCCGACGATGCCGTCGATATCATCCAGGAGCTCGATGAGGATGACCGCGAGAAGATCCTAAGCCATATCGACGATGTGGAGCAGGCCGGCGACATCATCGACCTCCTCAAGTATGACGAGGACACCGCCGGCGGTATCATGGGCACGGAGATGATCGTGGTCAATGAGAATTGGAGTATGCCGGAGTGTATCCGCCAGATGCGAATGCAGGCTGAGGAGATGGACGAGGTCTACTATGTGTATGTGGTTGACAATGAGGACCGTTTGCGCGGCACTCTCCCGCTGAAAAAGCTTATCACCCACCCCTCGGTGTCGAAGATACGCCACGTGATGGAGAGCGATCCGGTGTCGGTGAAGGTCGACACCCCGATCGATGAGGTGGCACTTGACTTTGAGAAATACGACCTCGTGGCAATGCCTGTGGTCGACTCTATCGGGAGGCTCTTAGGGCGAATCACCGTCGACGATGTGATGGACAAGGTGCGCGACTCAAGCGAGCGCGACTATCAGCTGGCCTCCGGTCTCTCGGGCGATGTGGAGAGCGACGATAAACTCTTTGCCCAGACCAAAGCGCGCCTCCCATGGCTCCTCATCGGTATGATTGGTGGACTATGCAACTCCATGATATTGGGGAAATTTGAGGGGGGATTTGTGATAGACCCCGCTCTGGCGCTTTTCATACCGCTGATAGGTGGCACCGGAGGAAATGTCGGTACACAGTCGTCGGCCATCGTGGTGCAAGGTTTGGCCAATGGCTCGCTCGACATCCGCAAATCCACACGCCAGCTGCTCAAGGAGCTTGGGGTGGGACTGCTCAACGGCAGCATCATAGCGCTCTTAGTGTTCATCTACAACTATTTCACCCTCGGCTCGGGCCATCAGGTAACCACTCTTGCAGTCTCAGCGTCGATATTTTGCGTGGTGATGTTTGCCTCGGTGTTTGGCACCTTCGTGCCCCTCACCCTCGAGAAGCTGAAGATCGACCCGGCAATAGCCACAGGCCCCTTCATCTCGATCACCAACGATATCATTGGCATGCTTATATATATGTCGATCTCCACCTGGCTTATTCATATCTTTCACTAAGAGCCCATTCGATAAGGAATGGGCTCTAATACGCAGGCGGAGGAAAGCAGGAGGGGACTGACTTTTTTATTGACGCGCTGAGAGCGGAGGTGTATGCCTGTTGACACTTCGTCATCAACTGAAGGAACTTTTTGGATCTGATTTGCGACTTTTTTGCAGTTTTTTTGAAATTTTTTTTCATTTTTCCATCTGACATTAACCCCCATGCCACTTTTTTGAAGCCGACGACGGTTTGACAAGCACATTGCTCACCCTATCATATTGAAGATAAACACATTACAGCCCACCTTCCAACATTTTCAAGCCCCATCTGACGCAAGTCGAGAGCGAGAGCAAAAACTACAATAACCCCTACTGACTAAGGCTCTGCGGGGCGGAAATATCCTTGCAAAATGCTTGATAATCACGTAAAAATCACTATCTTTGCAAAAATGGAGCATGAAGTTTGACACCATGAAAACCCTTCCCCCACACGAAGCCATGCTCCGGAATCTGACCTTATTGATATTAACCTATTATCTTTTTTAACCCTAAATTTTATTTCAATCCATGACAGCTAAACTCTTTAGAATTGTCGTTGTCCTGGCTTGCCTCCTTGGGTGGAGTTCCGCCCGGGCCGAGTTCAAGGACATCAAGGTGGATCTTACCAACGCTAATCTTCTCACTGCAGACGAGAAAGCTGATAAGAGTCTCACCACATTCGGAGTAGCAGTTGCGGCAGACGGCTCAGTGAGCCGAGTGGCAGCCGACGATGCCTCTGCAGCGATTGTGCTTTCCGGAAAATATCACAGCGATGAACACGGCTGGGGCAACTTCTCCTCAACCGTGAGCGTAGAAGGACCCGTTAAGATCTCGATGGGCTCATGCAATTGGGGCGGCAACGTCACCGTGAAGAATGAGGCCGGCGAGACCGTGGCAACCTTCAACACCTACATCCCCGAAAAATGCTACCACCAAAACAAGGCTGATAACATTGCCTCCACTATCTACAAAGGTGATGCAGCCACACTTACCATCTCCGGTGGCAGCTACACCCCCTACATTGCCGTAGAGGCTGTAGACCCCTCCTCACTCATTGAGGACGCTACAGTGACTTTCAGCTTCGGTGACATGGCTGAATGTGGCCTGCTCCCCGCTGCCGAAAAGGTAGAGATCGGCAAGAGCATCACAATCCCCGCCAACTTCACTCTCTATCAGGAGGGCAAAACCCTCACCGGATGGACCGACGGCACAAATATCTATGAAATCGCCGACGAAGTGAAGGTGGAGAAGGATCTCACCCTCACCCCCGTATTTACCGACAACACCGTGAGCCTCGCCGACCGCAAAGAGCCGGTGACTGTCCGCTGGGACTTCCAGCGTCAGAACGGCGCTCCTACAGTTGGTTTCCAGAATGTCACAGGTTTCTGGGTAACTCAGGTCAAGATCGGCGACCAGACTATCGACGTGAAGACCGACTTCGACACCAACAATGGCGGCAAGATTGCCAATGCCAACTGGAATGACTGGGCACAGATGAATGCCGGCACAACCTTCGTGCTCCCCGCTTGCGACGGCGCAGTGGTAACTGTTGAGGCCTACAGCGCCCCCACCACCACTACTATAGATGGCCAGCCCCTCTCCGATGGCTCCAAAACTCCATCATTCACCCTCGCAGGTAAACTTGAGACAGTTGACCTCGTTATCGGCGACGGCTCCTACTACAGCTATATTCAGGTAGTCCTCCCCGTTGTAGCTGCCGGCGGCAACACTGGCGGCAAAACCTACACTGACGAACCTGCTTCCGTGATCTGGCCCTTCAATGCCAGCACAGAGGCCGAACTCGCTACTTCCGTAGCCACACCCGAAAATGCCTACTCATTCACCGCAGTAGATCTTGGCGGTGCTACAGTAATGACTGCGACTACCGCAACTGCAGTTGATGAGAACAACGAGAAGGTTGTTTTCTCCAAACTCCAGCCCGCCAACGGCGCAAGCGATGTGGTAGAGTGGTCGCTCAAGCCCGCCAAGGGTCTTGTGTTCACTCCCAAGAAAGTGAGCGCCTACATCGTGCGCTACGGCACCGATTCTGAAAACGGCGTCAACGTGACAGCCAAGAAGGCTGGCGGCGAAAGCGTGTCACTCGGCACCTTCACCGCTCTGCGCAACAACAAAACCAAGGCTGACGACAAATATAGCAAAAACGCCAACCTTACTGACCATTTCGAAATCGAGCTCACTGAAGCTCAGCAGGCAGCCCTCGCATCAGGTGAAGGATTCTCTCTCTTCGCTACAATCGGCGTAGGCAACGCCAAACAAGGTGGCTTCAGCGATGTCCGCATCGAAGGTGTGCTCAACGGTACTGTAGAAGATGTTGAGAAATACACCCTCGAAGTCAAGAGCAATATCGAGGATGCCGGAACAGTGACTGTCTATCCTAAAGCTGACGAATACGACGCCGGAAGCAAGGTGAAACTCTCCGTTGAGAAGAATTTCGGCTATGCTTTCGTAAACTGGACCGACGCTGACAACAAAGTGATTTCTGAAGAGCCCCAGTTCACCTACACTGTAGAGGCCAACGCAGTTATCACTGCCAACTTCAAGGCTCTCAACACCTACGAACTCGCCTACTCAGTGGCCGGCGGTGCCAACGACTATCAGGTTGAGCTCACACCCGCTCCCACCGTGGTAGATGGCAAGAATATGTATGAAGAGGGTGTCAAAGTGACCCTCAAGGCTGTCAGCAACCCCGTGGTGAAATTCACCAACTGGGCCGATGGCCAGAGCTCAAGCGAAATCACAGTCGTGATGGATGCTGACCACACTGACCTCGTTGCCAACTTCGACGCTCTCGACTTCATTGCAGGTTGGGACTTCTACCGCGCAGGCGCTAATGGCCGTCCTGCCGACTTCGCAGCTGCTGACAACGACGCAGATGCTCTCGTGCTCCGCAACGCGGCAGGCGAATCTCAGGGATGGCTCGACAAGAGCCAGATGGCAGCCGGTGGCTATGAAGGCCGTCCTGCAGCCGTCAACTGGCGCACTACAGGTCTTGGCGATTACTACTGGCAGACCAAGATCAACGCCGAGGCTTTCACTGACCTCAAGCTCATCACCGCTATGCTCTACAACTACAATGCATATCAGAAATATGACGTAGAGTATTCTCTCGATGGCGAGAACTGGACCAAGATCGGCACTATCACCATGGAGGGTGCCAAGAACTGGAAAGATGCGGAATTTGACTTCCCCGCTGAGGCCAACAACCAGAAGGACGTTTACGTGCGCTGGATAGCTGACAAGACCTCTACTATCGACGGTACAAAATCTGACAACGACGGCGCAACTCTCGGCGCTTCCTTCATCATCGGCAGCGCTAAGCTCATCAACGACGGCAAGGCTCCCGAGCTCCTCTCGCAGGTGCCTGAAGAAGGTTCTGAGACCGCCTCTATCAATGGTAAGATCGTGCTTACATTTGACGAGAAGGTGAAAGTGAAAGAAGGCACAACCGGCAAACTTGGTGCTGTCGAACTCACTCCCTCTGTCACCGGTAAGAGCGTGATGTTTGAGTACAAAAACCTCACCTACGACACGCCCTACACCTTCACCCTCGCTGCCGGCAGCATCATGGACCTCACCGACAATGCTCTCGACCAGGAGATCAAGATCAGCTTCACTACCAAGACCCGTCCTGTAGTCGACAAGTCGATCTACGATGCCGAGGTCAGCACAGTGGATGAATTCGTGGCTGCTCTCGACGCCGCTGCCAAACGCGACGACAAGACCAAGCGCTTCCGCATCTTCCTCCACGACGGCACCTACAAGATGCCCGCCAGCGACACCAAGACCAAGACCGGCAACGACAAGCAGGAATATCCTGACCCCACCACCTATATCAATACTCCCAACATCTCCTTCATCGGAGAGAGCACTGAGGGCGTGGTGATCACCAACACCGTGCCCGCAGGTGGCAAACTCGAAGGTATCGGTAATGGCGATGTATTAAGCCTCGAAAAGAACGCTACCAACTGCTACTTCCAGAACCTCACCATCAAGAGCGCTATGGGCGACGAAAACGGTCGCGATATCGAGCTCAACGATAAGTCTGACAAGACCATCTTCAAGGATGCTTGCCTCTGGGGTTATCAGGATACCTATGTATCGAACAACGACAAGGGTCGCTTCTACTTTGAAGATTGCTTGCTCCGCGGACGCACAGACTTCCTTTGCGGTAAGGGCGACGTGTTCTATAAGAATGCAACCCTCCAGGTATGTCCGAAGATCGGCGGCTACATCGCTGTGCCCTCCATACCCAAGAAATATGGCTATGTATTCAAGGATTGCGAGATCGTAGCCGAAAGCAGCGACCTCGATGGTAACTTCACCCTCGGTCGTCCATGGGGTAGCGGTACACCTATCGCCGTCTTCATCGACACCAAGATGACCGCCAAGCCCTCAAAGGTAGGTTGGAACGAAATGTCAAACGGCTGGCCCGCTCGCTTCGCCGAGTATAACTCCTTCACTGCTGCCGGCACCGTCATCGATCTTGCAGACCGCAAGAAGGTGTTCGGCGACGGTCACGCAAACAACCCTGTGCTCACCGCTGCTGAGGCTGCCGAATTCTCCTACAGCAACGTGATGGGTGGCGACGACGATTGGGATCCCGCAGCTGATGCTGAGCAGGCTCCCGCTCCCGAAAATGTGGAGATCGACGGCGATATCCTCTCTTGGGACAACAACGACTATGTATCGCTCTGGGCTGTATGCAAGAATGGCAAGGTGATCGGTTTCACTCTCGAGCCTACATTCACCGTAGAGCTTCCCAAAGCTAAGTCTGAGGATGTCTACACCGTGCGCGCCGCCAACGAAATGGGTGGTCTCGGTGAGGCTGTCAAGGCTGTCCCCAGCTCTTCGATCTCTGATCTCGACGCTGACAACGAAGTTGTATCGACCGTTTACTACAACATCCAGGGTATGACCGTGAAGGCCAATACTCCCGGCGTGCTTATCAAAGTCGACACTCTCGCTTCAGGCAAGACCGTTACTACCAAAATCGTGGTAAAGTAATTGACCAATGACTGTCAGAGGCTCTAAAGCCGGGACACCGGTCTTTAGAGCCTCACAGCCTACAATCTGAGGCTGCCTGATGGCAACCTCAGGATAGAAAAAAGCTTCCCGATGCACATTGCGCGCATCGGGAAGTTTTTTTATGGTTGAAATCGCTGTTGTGACATTCCGGTTTCTGCCGGAGTTGCTGCTGATTATTCGCCGGCCAGGGGAGCAGCCTGAGTGTAGGTGCGGGCGCCGAGCTCCTGGTCGAGCATGTAGAGACCCATGCCGTTGTCGCCTATGAGCGAGCACTTGTCGATGAGCTGACGGCAATTGTCCTCCTCCTCAACCTGCTCGGTGACAAACCAGTTGAGGCGATCGCGGGTGGCATAGTCCTTCTCTGCCTCGGCGAGATGATAGAGGTCGTTGATGAGTGATGTCACCTTCTTCTCATGCTCGAGGGTGGCCTTGAAGGCATCCAGAGGTGAAGCCCAGGTGGTGGGGACGGCATCAATGGCCTTGAGCTCTACACGGCCACCGCGCTGATTGATATAGTTCATGAAGATTTCGGCATGATCCTGCTCCTCTTTGAACTGCACTTTAAACCAGTTGGCTACGCCGGGGAGACCCTCGGCTTCAAAGTGCTGGGCCATTGAGAGATAAAGATATGCGCTCCATAATTCTGCGTTGATCTGCACGTTGAGTGCATCTTGAATTTTGCTGTTTAACATATTTGATTTGTTTTAATGATTGATGATTTTTTTGTCGAATCGTGATTTATTTGCTTTTCAGCTTTCAATACAAATACATAACACTCGTGAGGGTAGAAAAGTTGTGACAAAACAGTGGATTTCCTCAGCCCCTCAAAGTTTGCGAAGAGTGAAAGTGGAGCTGACGCACGAGGGGATTTCGCTCTCGTAGTGTGTGACGAAGATGAGGGCTGAGTCGTTGCGGGTCACCATAAGGTCTATGATACGCTTCACCCTCTCCTTACGCCGCGAGTCGAGACCATGGAGCGGCTCGTCGAGAATCAGCAGAGGCGGTTGGCGGATAAGGGCGGCGGCTAAGAGCACGAGGCGCTGCTCACTCGATGAGAGGGTGGAATACTGCCTTTCGGCCAGCTCTTCAATGTCGAGGAGCCGGAGCCAACTGAGCGCGTCGGTTCTTTCACGCTCAGTGAGTGCACCGAAGCGCGACAGGCTTTTGCGGCTTCCGCGCCCCACAATCTCCACCACAGGCAATTGCGAACGGAAATAGAGTTGCATCTCGGGGTTGACGTAGCCAATATTATCTTTGATCTCCCAAATGCTCTCGCCGGAGCCTCTGCGACGATCGAAGAGGGTGATATGATTGGCATAGCCTTGGGGATTATCAGCGGTCACCATGCTAAGCAGCAGTGACTTGCCGGAGCCATTGGGACCGGTGAGCGCCCAGCGCTCACTTCCGCCCACACTCCAGTCGAGTCCTTCTATGATGCTCCGTTGGCCATAGCGGATATGTCCATCCTCTATTGCGAAGGCTGTGGTATAGCTTCCGAACTGCTCGCGACGCTCAGGGAGGTCGCCGTAGCTCAGCGCTGTTGCATCCTCAGCAGGTGTGGTGCGAATCGTCTCTATATCCTCAGAAGTAGTGACGGGCCTACCGAGCTTGCAGGAGTCCATCACTATCACTCCCGTAGCGTAGTCAGGGATATCAGCTGCATCGCAGACCAAAAACACCACATCAGTACCTGAGGCGGCAATTACTTTTATGGCGGAGTCGAGTTCGCCACGCGAGGCGGCATCGAGTCCTATATAGGGATTGTCGAGCACAAGCAGGTCGGGCTCAGCCATCAGCGCATTTATTATCAACAGCTTGCGCAACTCACCGCTCGACAGATAGTTGACACGTTTATCAATCACATCATGAAGATTGAAAGCCTCGGAGAGTGCAAGGCGGCGAGGGTCGGTAGCAGAGTCACCGATTATCTCGGCCACCGTGGGGACAAGTTCATTTTCCGTGGCTTCAAGGCGCTGGTCGTGGCGCTGCACATCTATGCCTGTAAGGGAATGGATATCTGTGAAGGTCAGCATCTTCACCTTAGCTCCCGGGCGTGCGAACTCGAGGCGGTTGCCATAGGCATATCTTCCCTTCTCGAGCACAAGGCCGAGAGTGGTCTTTCCCGCACCGTTAGGGCCAAGCACCGCGCAGACCCCGGCGGGAATCCCCTCTGCATCAGCAGCATCGAGCACCACACTCCCATAGCCGAGTCTCGGACTCGCGAAGCGCACAGCATACTTAAGATCCGCAGGGTTGCTGTCTTGTTGATCTATCATTTCTGTTTCAGATTATTTCATCATTTTGCTACAAAATTAGCCATTATCTACCAACAAAAGCATCCGGGGCATCTACTTTTTTTCGCTCCGCACATGATTATTAACGGGAGTAACTGTGTGGCAATTGGAATGCTTTCCGCGGTGTCCCATCCCCTACATAGATGATACCGCAATGATGAAACCCTCTTTTGGCAATCCACCTGAGCATAGGGCGGTTGTCGGCATGGGTATCAATCCGAATTTCAACACCTTTACTCATGCAAAAACTCAATGCCGCGTCGGCAATCCCCTTGGCGCCGGTTGTGGAGGCAATGCGGTGTATAGTGCCATAAGGCTCAGTGTTAAGCCACTCCCCTTCAATCATCTTGTAAGTCGGATCGTCACCTACAATAAATGAAAATACCCCCACTATACCGGCCGTCGATTCAACCACATAGCTGTTGCCGTGGGCTATATCATTTAGGATAACATCGGTCGATGGATACCCGTTGACCCATTGCATGGAATTGCCCCCTGCGCGCATCCGCCCCCGCGCCTCGTCGTAAATCGCCATGACGGAGTCAAGATCGCGAACCTCAGTATGCCTCACATACAACTCCTTGGAGTGACTCTCGCCGGCGACCGGTTGCATTTTTATGATATGAGGTTTATCCATGAGCTGAATAACGGAATCGGGGTGGTTGGTATTTCCGGAAATCTTTCGGTAGGATTTGGGCTGTTCAGAATTTGTTGAAATGGACTCTCTCTGAGTGCCATTTCTCCATCGGTGCATGGTCTGCAAGCGGGTGGCCGATGGGGATGAGATTGAATGGTATGAAGTGGTCGGCTATATTGAGGATCTTCCTCACAGGGTCAATCCTTTCAGGGTGGGGATAGAGACATGTCCACACTCCCCCGAGACCGAGGGCATGGGCTGCGAGGAGGATATTTTCAGAGGCGGCCGAGCAGTCTTGCTCCCAGAGGGTGGCATCTGCATCAGTGAGAAACCGCTCCCGGTTGCCGCAAACCATGATAGAGACAGGAGCCTGAGCGGTCATTTTTGCGTAGGGCAACGCTTCGGCAAGCTCTCTGAGAAGTTCGCGATCATCTATCACTATAAACTCCCATGGCTGCTTATTTACACCGCTGGGGGCTGCCATCGCAGCATGGAGAATTGTAGTCAATTCCTCGTCGGAGACAGCAGCCTCTGAGAAACGTCTGACACTTACCCTTGAAAGGATATTGCGAAAAGCGGGATTGCCGGAAATCTCGGCTGATATTTCTTTGGTGAGTTTCATTTTGATTTTTTATTCTTTTATTTCCATCTTATGTCTCTTATACTCAATCGGATGACACATCTTTAATCAATTAGGGAAGTTCCCCCTTTCATAATAGTCAGATGTGTCTCCTTTCTTTAGATATTCAAGTCGTTTGCCCCAATCTTCAATAACTGCTTTGCGCCATTTCAACACAGTTTCTGCTCCCTGATAATTTTTCCAGAAATACTCTTCGTCCGGCTTGTCAGTGTACCAATTGTTCCCGACTTTATAATCGGTGTAATACTCTCTGCCGGGCCAAAAATTCTCCACTGTAATCTCTCCCTCATACTCAGGGAATCCCTCTATATGAGAGGTAATGGAGTAAGGAAGCGTGCCTAAATAATATGTTGAATGGCGAACTACATAGTCACCGTCACCGAGATAGTAACCATCCCATATCTGGTTGCGTATTTCCATCTGAAAGCACACCGAATCAGGGGCGATGTCATCCTTATCGGGTCCCTTTACATGCAATTCTATTATAGAATAGACCGGCACTGTGTCGGCTGCAGTGGTTGGGCGATGGAACACCGGGCGCGCGCTACGTGATATCTTCTCAAAACTTCCGCCCCATGATTCGCCTGTGGGATCATCAGGATCACCATTGATCATATACAGTAATGCAGGTGTATCACCCATCTTGGCAACTCCGCTATAGTAGTTGACAAAATCCTCCCCTATATGCCCGGCTCCTTTGAGAAAATTCTCGTAAAACCCTGCATTGTATTTATCAGGATTCTTACTGTCAGAAATGAAACCCCGATATGATGAATTGTCCTCAATCATGTAGAGGTCCGGGAAATTCTCCACAATGTAGGCATAACTGTTTGCGCTCCACTTCTTGTTGGGTCCCCCTATCCAGTTCACCCGTATTTTGTCGGCAATATCGGGGGCATCGTGAAGAGCCTGCGCAACATCGTCAAGTCCGCCCCACACCGAAATCCATAGTGGCCGGTCGCTCTTGCGACGCGCACATTCCACAATCCGGTCAGAGCCTTCTGTTGCTGTGGTATATCCGCAATATGGGGCAGCTCCCTTGCGTCCCTGCTTGGTGATGGCTCTGAGAGAATCTGCCGGCATAAGGCCTTCGATATGCTTACTTAGTGTGGGGAGATCCTTCTCATAAATATCTATCATTCGCAATATCTCTTCCTTACTACCCTTGCCATAGGAGGGGGAGGAGATTATGCCCTCAAGATCGAAACAATCGGTATACATCAGAAGGTGTGCCACAGACTGATTGTCATCAGGATCTGTTCCACCTATATCCGTACTTACAAGAATCCTTTGCCGACCTACTGAAACGAGAGACGAGAATACTAATGTCATTATAATTATGAAAAACCTGTTCATGACAACTTGCTCTGTGAAAATTTCGGGTCTAATTTAGTAAAAGAATTTGGAAGCGAAAGTATTTGGTCCTGAAAATTTGTGGTTTACCGTTACGGATTTTTTCGAGGATTTTTCGATTTGTATGGGCTTGAAATCAAATTTTTTTGATTATCAAGGCTTTTTTTGGTGGGGTTACGGGGCCTACCCCTGTTCTGCCTTCAAGCAGCCCCTACCGCCCTCTCTCGTTTTCATTCCGACCCTCAAACTATAGCGGAATATGCACCTTGCTGTGCAAACGAGAGCAGAGAGAAACACTGTTTTACTTATGCCGAGTGCCGCCAGCAACTGACGAATATCAAATCGCTGTCGTGCGCGACAAAATCCACATCGTGGATTTTGATGTTCACAGCACACCGCCCTCTCGATTTGGGGGTGTAATGGGGCGATGTGTGGTGATGACGAAGTAGCGCAAATCTCTTTAGCGCTTTGCTCCGCAAAGAAATGGAGGTGCAGGGTCAAAGGAACGGAGGGAGGTCGGGGTTGTCAGTCAAATTAGCTTCCGACACCCCTGAGGCAGGAGAACACTTTCCAGACGAGTGCAGAGCACCAAGTACCGGCTGAAATGTGTGTTGGGGGCGGGAGCGTCAACCCTGACCGACAAAAAAGCGGAGGGAGTGCAGGGGTTGACCTGAGCCGGAATGGGGCATGGACTTCGTCTGTCCGCAAATCGGGGATTGGGGCGGGCGTATAATCAACGTGCCACAGGACTGATAATGGATGCGTTGGTTTCCTCTATGGGTGGGAGGAACCTGTCGGAGGTATGGCACCCGCGCCCCTTGGAGTTCGGAACGGAGCAGACCGTCATTGACCACTCGGAAAAGCAAGGGGAGGCTTCGGGTTGACAGCGAAATGGAAGCGTACCGACACCATAGGCCCAGACGGAGGCGTCGGTGCAAGCGAGAATGGAGCCGTCAAAGAGAGTTTGTAACCATAGGCGCAATGGAGCAAGCCAACCCCCGACGCAGGAGGAGTGGCGGCGCAAGGCGTTATGTAGACGGTGATTACAATATCTCGTCCGGAAATCCGAAACGGCCGCTATTCTCAGCGGAACTTGTGGAGCCGAGAAAAGCGATGCTCGGAGTTGGCAATGACTGGGGCTGCCGAGCTGAGAACGGAGATTGGCAGCATATATCCTCACGGCTCGGAAAAGTCAGCGTAGATTGCCGGACATTCTGCAATGGTAACGCGCTCGACACCGTGAGGAAGGAGCGGTGTCGGGATTGAGTGGAAAGCAAGCGTCGAGGCAATTTGTTGTTACGATAGCCAAAGTGTTTTTTTGTCGTAGGAGGAACAACGTTAAACTACGGTCAACGAAGCTCAGAGTATTTACAATTTACGAGTAATCGTATATATCCGTAATGCTTCCAAATCTTTTGAAAATTCTATACGTTTAGTTTCTCCACTTTTGATAGTCAATGATCCTACTCTTATATCTGCTATTTCTCCTGCTCGTACATGACGAAAGAACATTTTATAGTTAACTGTGACTGTAAAGGGTTGGTGGTTCGTAAAGGTCGCAACACCAGCAGATGGGGCCATTGTTTCTACACCTCCGATATCCTGAGTAGAAGGAATCCCATTTATATAGAGTATATTTGGATTCACAGTAGAAGTTGTGCTTGTACCATTATTATTCTGCACTACTACAGTTTGTGCTTTTACATTCTGAGATGATACCACTACAGAACATATAATAAACATTAAATAAATAACACGTAATTTCAAATGGTGCATAACTAAATAATGAGTTTTCATTTCTTTGGCGTTTGGTATTGTTGTATGTCACAAATATAGTGATTATTTTAGGAATACACAACATTTCTACTTTTTTCGGAGAAAAGAAAAAATTTTTATCCTTTATTTATCAACTTAATGCCTAAGAGCCTGACATTCCCTTATTCTCATCTCATACTTATGGGATGGTTTTTTGAAGATGATAAACTCTTCCGGATGTCTCGGTGATTTTTTGCTAATTTTCACTCAATAACCCATTGAGGCATGCAAACCATGAGGGGCTGTCAGGCGTTGAAATTATATATAACCCTTTATCCACTAACACGCTCTCCAACTATGAACGCTCTTATTATCAATATCGTAGGCTATGCTGCCGCAATATGCATGGTTTGTGGCTATCTTCCTCAGGCTATCCATACTATCCGCACCCGCGAGACCGACGGGATTGCGATGCCTACGTTTCTCCTGCTCGCCTTCGGTAGCATCTTCTTCGTGATCCAGGGCCTGATGTTGGGCAACTGGCCACTGATCATCACCAATACTATAACTACCGTCTCGTCAGCGATAGTGTTCGGCATAAAACTCCACAACGACCGTCGCAGGAAATAGTTTGAGTTAGCGATTTTATTTGTATATTTGCTTTCGCAATATGTCTTACACAACCTTTTGCGAAAGGTTATCTAACGCTTTCTCACCATGAAAAGATTTCTGTCATGTCTGTTTTCACTGTTCTTAGTCCTCTCCGTCAGTGGCGAGGAGCGGTTTTTCAATGGTATTGTGGAGGATGGGGCCGGAAATGGCATAAAGGGTGTAAAGATTTGGCTATCAGACAAGCACCAGTACACCAAGAGCGATAAGAAGGGACGCTTCGGTCTCGAGAAAGTCAACCCGGGCGACTCGCTTCACCTTGAATATCGCAAGACGCTCTATGTAGTTCCCGCCGGTGAGACGCGCGGCATGAGGATAGTGCTCACTGACGCCAAAATTGATTACAACCCTGACGGGTCGCTCGTCAGCTACGGCTATGGGTGGGTGAGCCGTCGCGACAACACCGGCAATCAGTCTGGCATCTCGGGCGATCGCCTTGTATCCACCGGTCAAGCGACCATTATCGAAGCTCTTGTGGGACTCGTGCCGGGACTTGATGTATCACCCTCGGGGGTTGTCCGCATCCGCGGCACTATCTCGTTCGGCAACTACGACCCCCTCTACATTGTAGACGGCAACTATGTCAGCTCGCTCGACTTTATCAATATCCACTCAGTGGATCATGTGGAGGTGCTTAAAGATGCTTCGATCTATGGATCGCGTGGAGCCGCCGGCGCTATCATTGTCTACACCAAGAGGGGTAGTGGCAGCTGAAGCAACCCCTTGGCAGCCCTCAATGCCATCATTGCCCTGCATTACGATTTTTTTCTTAACTTTGCGGAGATTAACCGTTAACCGCCATCTCATCCCCTCAAGGGGATCAATGTCCATCACTCCATGCGCTCTATCCATTCTCTCAGACTCCTCCTTGGTGTAATAGCAGCGGCTCTGCTGGCCGCCTGTGCAAGCATGGGGCGTCCCGAGGGTGGGCCGCGCGATGAGATGCCACCGGTGTTTGTGCGCTCCAACCCCATGCCTGGCGAGCTCAATGTGGCCCACAACCGGTTGACCTTTGATTTTGATGAGAATATCCAGCTTGACGACCCGCAAAATAAACTTGTAGTGTCGCCGGCACAGCGCACTACTCCGCTGATCTCCTCCAACGGACGGCGCATCACGGTAGAGCTGCGCGACACTCTCCTGCCCAACACCACATATTCTATTGACTTCGCCGACGCCATCAAGGACCTCAATGAGGGCAACGTGCTCGACGGCTTTGCCATGAACTTTGCCACCGGCGACAGCATCGACTCACTCCGAATCTCGGGGATGCTCTTTGAAGCGCGCAACCTTGAACCGGCACAAGGGATGCTTGTGGGGGTCTACAGTAATCTCTCTGACACCGCCATCACCACAACAGCATTTGAACGCATCACTAAGACCAATCAGCTCGGCCAGTTCACCATCCGCGGCCTCAAGCCGGGGAATTACCGCGTGTATGCTGTCAATGATATCAACCGCGACTACCATTGGGATCGCAGCGAGGATGTAGCGTTCTACGACGTCACTATCTCTCCCTCGACGAAGCCCATCGAGATTGCCGACACTCTCGAGGGAGCCGGGGGGGCGGACTCCATAGTGATGCGTCCGGCCACAAGATATCTCCCCGACGATCTGCTCCTCACATGGTTCAACGAGAACTACACTCAGCAGTATCTGCGCAAGGATCAACGCCCCGAGCCACATCTCTTCGAGCTGGAGTTTGGCGCGAAGGCCGACACGCTCCCTATCCTGAAACTCCTCGACACCCACCGCGCCGGAGAGCACTCAGATAATTGGTCGGTGGTTGAAGCCTCAGCCACGCTCGACACTCTCCGCTACTGGATCACCGACACCGCTCTTCTTGCTCTCGACACCCTGCGCTTCTCTGTGAGCTATCTTCGCCCTGACTCCACAGAGCAGCTCACCATGTCGACGGACACGATAGTCAGCGTGCTTCGCAATGCCAAGACGCTTCGCGCACGCCTCAAGAAAGAGGCTGACGAGGCGGCTGCCAAAGCCGCAAAAGACTCTGTTGCGCCAAAGCCTAAGAGCATGGGATTCCGGCTCACCTCCCCATCGTCGCAGGATCTCCACAAGCCCCTCACATTCAAGGCCGAAACGCCGGTGGCTCGCATCGACTCCTCACTAATAATCTTCGAGACACTCACCGACACGGTGTGGGAGCCGCTCCCTGTACCACCGATTGTGAGCAACGGACCCTACTCCCCTCTTAACTTCGAGGCTGCTGTGGAATGGACACCAAAGACACAGTATAGGCTTACATTTCTGCCCGGCGCCGTCACCGATGTCTACGGGCTAACCAACGACTCCACCACTCAGAAAGTCACCACCAAAGTGCCCGGCGACTACTCCTCGCTTGCCTTTAAGATCCGGGGACTCGACTCGCGCCCGGCAATGCTTGAAATCCTTGGTTCAAGCGACAATCCGTTATCCGTAGTACCCATCAGCAACACAGGCTATGCCAAGGTCGACTATCTCAACCCCGGCACCTACTATGCACGTCTATATATCGACGCCGACACCAATGGCATCTGGACAACGGGCATTCTCGACTCCATCCAGCCGGAGGAAGTGTTCTACTACCCCAAGAAAATCAACCTCAAGAAAAACTGGACAATTGAGCAGGAGTGGGATATCTACGAGCTTCCCATCGACCAGCAAAAGCTTTGGGAAATAAAGAAAAACAAACCTAAGCTCCGCAATTCTGACGACAACCGCTCCGACGATGACAACGATGAGGATGACGACTTCTTCGACGACCCCTTCATGAAGGCAGCCACCCGCAACCAGTTTGGCAGCGGAACCTTCGATACCCGCCGCGGTTATTAGCCCAAAACCTCGTCTTCTCGTCCTACACCCTCCCCTTTCACTTCTTTCACCTCATACTCCTCTTACACTCGCTACGATCAACGTAAGGATAAGCATTCCCGACTCCTCGGCAAAGAAGTCCACTAACTCGATGATCTTGAGTAAATTTTTTTGATAATCCTATAAAAATGACAGATATAATAAAAGTTGAGCAAGTAAAAAACACCTTGGTATCATTAAGAGGTGAGAAGGTTATTTTAGCCTCTGATGTTGCTAAGCTATACGGAGTGGAAACCAAAGCTATAAATCAGGCAGTTAAAAACAATCCCGATAAATTTCCTGCAGGATTTGTCTACGAACTAACAAAAGATGAATGGAAGATTCTAAGGTCAAAAATTTTGACCTTAGAACCCATAAATGGGAAAGGCCATCATCCTAAATATCTTCCTAAGGCATTTACTGAGAGAGGTTTATACATGCTTGCTACAATATTGAAAAGTCCGATAGCAACACAAACCACTTTGGCGATTGTTAATACCTTTGCGGAAGTAAGAGAATTAAAGCGTCAGCTATTGGAGATTCATGATTCCACATCTCAAGAAGAAAAAAAGAAAGGAATGGCTCGTATCGGCGACATCTTGGCAGACATCATTATGCCTGATATGGAAACCACGGAAACGCAGTCTTCTCTTGAATTCAACTTCGTTTTTGGTAAGCTTAAACATTCAGTCACCCGTCAGCGAAAGAATGAAAATGTCGATATCATACTTAGAGAAAAGGTCATCTTTGCCAAAAGGCTTCTTTCAAAAGGATTCCAAGAAAAGGAAGTCATAGAATTAGCCAACATTACAGAGAGCGACATAAGTAAAATTAAGGAATTATTGTAGCTGACTCTATAGGGGCAATCAGTTGGCGCGGGCTATGACGAAGTCGAAAAGCGACAGAAGCTGAGCTGTCACCGGGGAGTCGAATCGCTCCAGAAGTTTAGCTGCCTCGTCGCGCATCTGCTCCATAGTCGCATAGGCATAATCAATCCCTCCATTGTCACGTGCAAAAGCCAGCAGACGGGCTATGGCGTCATCGTCAGGCATACAATCCTCCCCAAGCAATGCGGCCATTTCATCACGCTCTTTCCCCACAGTATTGTTAAGAGCATAGAGAAGCGGCAGGGTCACCTTCCCCTCGCGAAGATCGTTGCCGGTAGGTTTCCCTATGGCGCTGTCGCTGTAATAGTCAAAGATATCGTCCTTTATCTGGAAGCAGCGGCCGAAAAGTTCGGCAAAGTGGCGCATGGTATCAAGGCGATCGTCATCCACCCCATTGCAATAGGCTCCCATCGACACACACGACACGAAGAGCGAAGCTGTCTTGTGGGATATTACATTGAAATAGGCCTCCTGAGTGAGCTCGTGAAAGCGTGCATTGTAGATCTGATCCATCTCTCCAAGCGACAACTTCTTGCCAAGCGAGGCGATAGTGTCGATGACACGGAGGTCGGCGGTAGCGACGGCAAGCTGCAAAGCGTTTGACACGAAAAAGTCGCCCACAAGTACCGCAACATGGTTTCCCCAAAGTGTATTTATGGTTTCGTGTCCATGGCGACGGTCTGAATCATCGACCACATCATCGTGGATTAGGGAGGCGTTGTGGAGAATTTCAACCGACGCAGCCGCGGAGATAACATTGTCACTAATTTCGCCGAAAAGTCGAGCCGTAAGCATTACAAGCATCGGGCGAAGCTGTTTACCCTTGTGGCACAAATAGTTATCGATCACCCTCTTCATGAGTTTATTAGACGAATCGAGCGATTTGCCAATGAGAGTGTCAAGCTTCCTAAATTCCGGCTCAAGACTCTTTCGTATTTCTTCAAGGGAATTCATCTATAATGAAGAGAAACCGATTTTGAGTAATTAACATGCAAATTTACGAAAACTTCCCGGCGTTGCAAAGCGTCACATCAAAATCATGTCTAAAACCATATTCAAAAGCAGATTCAAAACCTGATAGATATCCCTCCATATAACCTTCCCTTCATATCCCCTCCCGGATGTTCTCCCATCATTCAAGCCCATCACTAATATCAACGTGTCAGCAGGTCAATAATTCGTATAAAACTAACTAAACAATTCTTTTACTCAACAAAGCAACTCATTTACGTTTACACACCACTATATCAGCAATGGTTCAATTATTGATGAACATGTCAACCCAAACTGTAACCGACTCTTAAAGCACCGAAAATGCATACGAAAAAAGTGAATCCGGGACATGTCCGAATTCACTTGTCTTAGTGGCGGGGGCAGGACTCGAACCTGCGACCTTTGGGTTATGAGCCCAACGAGCTACCACTGCTC
>CAZUEY010000042.1:0-20271 GCA_964619395.1 uncultured Staphylococcus sp.
CTCCGAGATATGCGACCTCAGCGTTAACATATATTATGGGACAGGCTCTAAATTTGAGTTATAATAAAGCTAAAGCTGTTACAATTAAGTGACTACTCAAACCGGAGATTGCGTATTTCAACAAAAATTATTACCTTTGTTTGTTAATTACGCCAAAATAGAAACATCATATATTTTAACTTTAGATTCATACTCATGAAGAAAACATTCTTATCGTGCATGGCCGTGCTCGCCACTTTAGGCGCCTCAGCACAGTACAGCCACACGGTCGAGGCCGAAAAGCTCGATCGTGGCGTTGTGGCCGTGAAGACTGACAAGGGTGTGTTTGTGTCATGGCGTTCGCTCGTTAGCGACCACAAGTCAATGGCTTTTGACGTGTATCGCGACGGGACAAAGGTCAACACCACACCCATCTCCTCAAAAACCAATTTTACAGATGCTCAGGGTACTTCCGGTGCGAAATACACCATCAAGGCCCTTGTAAACGACAATGTTGTTGAGACCTCTAAGGAAGTCGCTGCCTGGGACACCCCTTACATGCGTGTCCACCTCGACCGTCCGGCCGGTGGCAAGACACCCTCAGCCGGTGGTAAAGAAGGCGCAGGTTATCAGGATTACACCTATACTCCGGATGACATCTCCGTAGCAGACGTGGATGGCGACGGCGAATGGGAACTCGTAGTAAAATGGTTCCCCTCAAATCAAGCCGACAACTCCCAGCGCCGCTACACAGGCAACACCATTCTTGACTGCTATGAACTCGACGGCACCAAGAAGTGGCGCATTGACCTCGGCCAGAACATCCGTTCAGGCAACCACTACACTCAGTTTATGGTCTACGACTTCGATGGCGACGGCAAAGCCGAACTCATCTGCAAGACTGCTCCCGGTACTATAGATGGTAACGGAAAAGCCGTACTTATGGGCTCTGATAAGGTTACCGACGACTATCGCACAACTTCCGGCGATAATACCGGTATCATCGTGAAGGGTTCGGAATACCTTACAGTATTCAATGGCGAGACAGGCGCGGAGATCCACACCATCGCCTACAATCCTCCCCGCAGCATAGCCAGCTTCGGTGACTCTTATGGCAACCGCTCTGAGCGCTACCTCGCTTGCGTTGCTTACCTTGACGGAGTGAAACCCAGTGCAGTATTCTGTCGTGGTTACTACACTCAGGCTTATGTTTGGGCTGTAGACTTCGATGGCAAGGAACTAAAAGAGCGTTGGCTCCACAAATCTGAGAAGAAGGGTAGCAAAAGCCTCTACGGCGAAGGTGCCCACTCAATCACCGTTGGCGACGTTGATGGCGACGGCTGTGATGAAATCGTATTCGGAGCTGCAGGTCTCGACCATGATGGCACTGTAATGTATGCCACAGGAGCTGGTCATGGTGACGCTCTCCATCTCACCCACATGCTCCCCGCCCGCGAAGGCCTCCAAGTGTTTATGCCTCACGAAGAAAAGAGCAGCTCTTACAAATACGACGTTGAGCTCCGCGACGCAAAGACAGGCGAAATCCTCTATTTTGAGCCCCAGTCAGGTGCTGATATAGGTCGCGGTCTTGCCGCAAACGTATCTTCACGCTATCCCGGCTACGAATGGTGGTCGTCGAGCGGCAAGGTATGGGCCGGTCAGTCGATCCTCCAGAATGGTAAGCGCCCCTCTGTCAACTTCCGTATTTACTGGGACGGCGACCTCCTCGATGAACTCCTCGACGGCACTACTATCTCCAAGCCCAACGAGGCATTGACAAGCGTTGCAAATCTCGTAAACTTCAGCCAGTATAGCAACGCTGCTTCCTGCAACACCACTAAAGCTACCCCCAATGTCCAAGCCGACATTTTCGGCGACTGGCGCGAGGAGGTGATACTCCACGATGGCAGCACAGAGTCAGATCTCCTGATCTTCACAACTACCATCCCCTCTGACTTCAAGGTGCCCACTCTCATGCAGGATCGCCAGTATCGCCTCGCTATCGCATGGCAGAACTGCGCCTACAACCAGCCCCCTCACCTTTCCTACAACCTCGAGGAAATGTTCAACACTAAAGGCTCGGTTTCTGTATCATCCGGTTCGCTCAACCAGATCATCTACCTCGGCGACCAGATCCAGCCCATCTCCTTCGTTGTTAAGCGCGCTAAAGGCGTTGTTGCTTCCAACCTTCCCGAAGGCCTCACATTGGACTTCGACCCCGCTACACTCTCCGGTTCCATCACCGGTAAGATCCCCGCAGTGGGTGAATATACCTACACTCTCACCACCACAGGTGCTGACGACGATGAAAACACCTCTGTAGAAGGCACAATCGTTGTGCGTGAAAATTCATCCGTCCAGCTCCTTGCCCAGTATTCTTTCGAGACAGCCGGCGAATCTGTCACCAACAGCATCAACTCGCAGACTGCCCTCACCAAGAAGACCAACACTATCAACTATGCTATGGGTGAAGCTGTAGAAGGTAAGGTAGGCAATGCTCTCCTTCTTAACGGCACCTCTTGTTATGTTCAGGCTCCCTACGAGCTCCTTGATGTTGCTGACAACTCATTCTCTATTGAGTTCTGGATGAATTCTACAGCAGGTGACTGCTACATCCTCCACAAAGGTAGTCTTGCATCAAGCAAATTCACTGTCGACACCGGCAATTGGATCGGTATCGAGCATAAGGGCGAAGAGCTTCGATTCGCAATCGATGACGATGTCACCAAAACTCAGCTCGGCTGGAGCGGTGCCTCACAAGCTTTCAACGGCGAGTGGCATCATGTGGTTGCCGTGCGCGACGTAGCTGCCAAGACCCTCTTCCTCTATTTCGACGGCGAACTCGTTGAGAGCATGGAAGACCAAACCGGAGCCATCAATTGCCCCGATGAGAACTTTATTATCGGTAATGTCAATGGTAACTTCGACAATCCTTACAAGGGTATGCTCGATGAACTCTGCATCTATCGCGGCACTCTCTCCGCCACAAAGGTCAAAGAGCACTACGAAGCCACAAGTGCTGAATACCTCGCTTACTTCCCGCTCGACGAAGCCGGCGAGACCACTCCCAACATGGTTTACGGAGAAGCTACTGTCAACGGCTCCGTTCTCCCCGTAGAGGGTCTGAAGAATGGCGCTATCGAACTTGACGGTTCTACCTCTCTTACTCAGCCCATGTATGACAAGATCAATGTAGGTGAAAGCGACTTCACTATCGAGGCTTGGGTCAAGACTACTGACGACGATGGCTATATCCTCTGCATCGGTTCTCACAATAAGACCAACGTAGAAGGTGGCACAGGCAACTGGATTGGTCTTGAAGTGAAGGGTGGAACTTCATTTGCAATTGACGATGATGTGACTAAGTCTGATTGCAAGGGCGACAACATCAACGATGGCAAATGGCACCATGTGGCTTGCGTCCGTGACTTTGCAGGCAAGACCATCAAACTCTACATCGATGGCGAGGAAGCTGCCGCTAAGACAGGCGTGGCTACTGCAGGCATCAACTGCTCTGCTACCGAACTGCTCTATATCGGTGCTGATGATGAGGCCAACCGTAACCTTGAAGGTACCATCGACGAACTCGTAATCTATCCCAAGGCCCTCTCTGCCGATGAGATCGCTGAGCACTACCAGCTCTACCGCCTCTCTGAAATCGAGGAGATTGTTGCTTCCAACGCTCTCTCTCGTTTCACTGTCGTAAATGCGATCAGCGGTATGATCGTACGCTCGGCTGTTGGTTCTGACCGCACCGATATCATCGACAACCTTGCTCAAGGCGTCTATATCCTCGTTGTTGAGAATGGCAACAAGGTTGAAAACTTCAAGTTTATCAAACGATAAGTCAACCTTCGTCATCTTTATCAAACGACAAACAACAACCCTTCGGGATTTCCGGAAGGGAATCTAAAAAAAGAGTCGGCTCATTTGAAGCCGGCTCTTTTTTCGTTCTTTTTTCGTTATATTTTGGTAAGGATTTTTGGAGAAATTGAAAGAAAAAATCGTAACTTTGTTTTCCTCATTTTCTGACTTTCGCTCAGACGTGCCAATAGGTTAAAATCCGCCTTAACTCCATTGAATATCAACCCTATGCCTTCTTCGTATTCTCCAATCAACGAATCTTCGTTCAACGAAAATGCTTACGATGCCGAAGCATTGCTCGGCAATAAAGAGGAAAGCTATCAAAATAGACCCGCGCAGCATCCCTATCCCTCAGAGGAGGAGGCTCGCAGAGGTGCCTACCCTCAATATCCGACTGATCCTAACTACCGCTCAGGCAACCCTCAGGATCCCTACACTCAATCGTCGTCACAATCTCAGGCTTCCTTTCCCACAAATGGACAGCCTCAGCCCGTATATCCCGGAAATGCTCAAACTCAAGCTCCCTATCCCGGAAATGGTCAGCCTCAAGGTCTCTATCCTGAAGGTGACAATGGGTCGCAGACAGGCCAAGGCTATCCAAATCCTTCTGTTGACACCTCTGCACCGCATGTCGATGGAACGAAGCATGAGAGAAACCACACCTCACTGAGCCGCCTTCCTCACCTTCTGAGAGACTCACGCATGGTGATGTTTCTCGGACTGGTTTTCATAGTGCTTGCCGGTTACGCACTTATCGTCACTATCTCCTACTTTGCCAACATAGGAAACGATCAGAGTGCAATGCTTGGAGGCGATTATTCACCTGAGATGATAAAAAATGTCGGTGGCCCGTTCGGAGCATGGATTGCCCATACTCTCCTCTACAACTGGTTTGGCTTGGGTTCTTTTCTCCTTATATATTATGTGGGGGTATGCGGACTGTCGATGTTGAAAGTATATCGACCCAGATTCTGGGATCTCACCCTGCGATGTCTGCTCACCACGGTTGCTCTCTCTATCGTGCTGGGCTTCATCACTTTCGAAATCTCATCGCCAATTTATTGGGGAGGCAGACATGGCTACCTTCTCACCGAGCGCCTCTCTTCGCTTTGCGGGTTTTGGGGCGTGCTCGGACTCAGTATCATTATGGCCGGTCTGGTTGTGATTCTTTATCTTGCCGAACTACGTCGAATTATTACAACAATTTCTACCGGAATCAAAGCCCACCGCGAGCGCCAGAAGCTGCGCAAAGAGCAGCGCGACGCCCGCCGTCAGGCAGAGCTCAACCGCATGGCTGCTGAGGAGGCTCAAGCACGTGCCGAAGCGGAGGCTCAAACTCGGGCTCGCGAAGAGGAGCAAAATCGTATGCGTGCGGAGTACGCGGCCCGTATTGCAGCGGAGCAGAATCCCGCTCCTGACATCCAGCCTCAGCCTGAGGAGGGAGCTCCACTAAATGTAGGAATAGGAGCCAGCTCTGAGGCACAAACAGCTCTCCGACCCTCTCAACAGGCCGCGGTGCAACCCTCTCTCTCAGAGGCTATGGCCCCATCCATCAATTTTGATGCATCTCAAAGTGAATCATCAAAATATCAAGAACCTGAAATAGAAAAGCACAATAGCCAGGAACCAATCCCGGTAATTGAAACCAAAACTGCCGCTCCAGTCCAAGAAATTGACGATAAATCGGTTAACGATAGCAATGTGCCATCCGCCGGTTCTCAGGTTGAAAGCGCCTTGTTTCAGCCTACGGAAGACTCAGATTCTGAACCTGAGCAACCCCTCTTCGCCTCTACGACCGATTTCAAGGATGATCAGGAAGCCCAGCGTCCCCTCTTCGTGGCGCCCCCTCTCTTCGCTGACTCCACTACAGATAATGACAAACCAACCGAAGGTGGTGAGAAGGCTGAGATCCCGATCAAAATTGTCACACCCACTTCGGAAACACATATCAAGCCGGAGGCTGAAGCTCCCACCCCTCAACCCGCTATCAAGCCGGAAGCTGAAAATTCCACCCTTCAGCCTTCTGTCAAGCCGGAAGCTGAAAATTCCACCCCTCAGCCTTCTTTCAAGCCGGAGGCTGAAAATTCAACCCCTCAACTCTCTGTCAAACCGGAGACTGAACCCCCCAGTCCTCAACCCTCTGAATTAAGGGTTGCCCCGACTGCTGAGGAAGTCCTTGCGTCAGCCCCTTACAATCCTCGCGCAGACCTCTCCAACTTCAAATTCCCGGCTCTGGATCTTCTTCGCCCTGCCAAAAACAGCGGCGTAAGCGTGGATGTGCAGGAGATGGAGCTAAACAAGCATCGTATCACAGAGACGCTGAAGAACTATGGTGTCACCATCTCACATATCGAAGCGACCATCGGCCCGACCGTCACCCTCTATGAAATAATTCCGGCTGACGGAGTGAGGACAAGATCGGTCAAGAGCCTTGGCGATGACCTTCAGCTCAGCCTCGCTGCTTTAGGTGTACGAATTATCGCCCCTATCCCTGCCAAAGGGACAATCGGTATAGAGGTCCCAAACAAGGATCCTCAGACAGTGTCGATGCGTTCGGTGCTTGACAGCGACGAGTATCGCAATACAAAGATGGAGCTCCCCATGGCTCTCGGCAAAACCATCTCCAACGAGATTTTCATGGCCGACCTCGCCAAGATGCCTCACCTGCTTGTGGCTGGAGCTACCGGTATGGGTAAATCCGTAGGTCTCAACGCTATCATCACCTCGCTTCTCTACAAAAAACACCCCTCGGAACTCAAATTCGTGCTCATTGACCCCAAGCGAGTGGAACTCAGCCTCTATCGCAGACTGGAGCGCCACTATCTCGCGGCACTCCCCGACGAGGATGCCATAATTACAGACATGAGTAAGGTGGTCAATGTGCTCAATTCGCTCTGCATAGAGATGGACAATCGTCTCACACTCCTCGAGCAAGCAGGAGCGCGCAATATCATGGAGTATAACGAGAAATTCAAAGCCCGCAGACTCAATCCTGACAAGCATAGATTTCTCCCCTATATTGTGCTGATAATCGATGAGTTTGCCGACCTTATCATCCGTCAAGGCAAAGAGATCGAAAATCCTGTATCACGTCTGGCAGCCGTGGCTCGAGCTGCAGGTATTCACCTTATCATAGCCACCCAGCGCCCCACAGTAAATGTGATCACCGGAGGTATTAAGCTCAACATTCCAGGGCGTATAGCCTTCAGAGTGACCCAGGGTAATGACTCTCGCACCATACTCGACCAACTTGGAGCTAATCAGCTCATAGGGCGTGGCGATATGCTATTCTCGATCAATGGCAAACTGGAACGCGTACAGTGTGCGTTTATCGACACCCCCGAAGTGAGCGACATCTGCGACTTCATCAGCGAACAGACAGGGTTCTCAAGCCCCTATGAGTTGCCCGAGTACGCACCCGAAGGGGAAGGCGGAAGCGGTGGGGGCACCTTCGGTGAGCGCGATGACCTCCTCGATGAGTGCGCCCGATGGATCGTGCAGACAGGCACAGCTTCTACCTCATCCCTTCAGAGGCGCTATTCCATAGGCTATAATCGTGCCGGGAAAATCATGGATCAGCTTGAAGCCGCCGGGGTGGTAGGGCCGTCTCAAGGTGGTAAACCTCGTCAGGTGCTTGTGGATAGCATAATGCTTGAGCATATCCTCGCAAACAATTAAGCGGTTCGTACGTTGTTTTTAATGTATAAAGCCCTCAAAAGAGCATCTCTCCACTAATTTTCATTATGGCATCATTTAACAAATCAATATTTCTCCTTCTCTCAATCCTTTTTATAGGTAGCAGCGCAGTGGCATCGGCTGAGTCGGCTGACCAGTTGCTAAATAAGGCAGCGGAGAAAGTTCGCCACCAAAAGTCACTAACAGTAAACTACACAATAACTGCTGATAATCAGTCACAAACCGGCTCGCTCATTCTCTCGGGCGATCGCTTTGTGCTTTCGCTCCCGGGCACAACTTCCTGGTATGATGGTAGCACTCAATGGACATTTTCACGCCACATGGGGGAAGTGAATATGACGGAACCCACCCCCGAGGAGCTCCAGCAAATAAATCCCTTTGCCATCATCAATTCGTTTAAGACCACTTTTAGTGCCTCAATGCTCAAATCGCAACCGGGCGAGAAGGTGATCTCTCTGACCGCCAAGGTTAAACACTCTGATATCCAGAAAGCTGTCCTTACGCTCAACGCATCGACCCTCTTCCCTTCAAAATTACTCCTGACAATGAGCAATAGAAAGACCGTATTGATAAAGATCACTTCCATCAATCCCGGAGGAGCTCTCGATATCAACACCTTCAGGTTCAGCAGCAAGAAGTATCCCGGCATAAAAGTCGTGGATCTCCGCTGACTTCTTAAAGTACTGAAATTTCATAAGATTAACAACATAAAAACAACGCAATATGACTCAAATCAAAACCAGATGCCTGATAATCGGGTCGGGTCCCGCAGGTTACACTGCTGCTATCTACACCTCTCGTGCCAATATCTCTCCCCTTCTGATTGAAGGAATGGAGCCGGGCGGTCAACTTACCACCACCACCGAGGTGGAGAATTTTCCCGGTATGCCTGATGGCATCACAGGTCCCCAACTCATGGAGGATATGCGCAAACAGGCTATAAAATTTGGTGCAGATATCAGAAGTGGTCTTGTGACAGAAGTGGACTTCTCTTCAAAACCCTTCAAAGCCAAAACCAATGATGGCCTCGAAATCTCGGCTGATTCTGTGATCATCTCCACCGGAGCTACCGCAAAATATCTCGGGCTTCCCGATGAAGAGAAATATTCAGGTCTCGGAGTGTCAGCCTGCGCCACTTGCGATGGATTTTTCTATCGTGGCAAACGTGTGGCAGTTGTAGGTGGTGGTGACACCGCATGTGAAGAGGCTCTTTATCTCAGCAACCTCTGCTCCAACGTATTCCTGATTGTGCGCAAACCCCACCTCAGAGCTTCAAAGGTGATGCAGCAGCGTGTGCTTGATAAAAGCAACATCAATGTCCTCTTCAACACCAACACAGTTGGTCTCTATGGCGAGGATGGCCTCGAGGGTGCACACCTTGTAGAAAATGTCGGTACGCCCAATGAACAGAAATATGACCTTGCCATCGATGGATTCTTCCTCGCCATCGGCCATAAGCCTAACACTGAGGTGTTTAAATCATTCATCGAGCTCAATCCTGCAGGATATATCAAGGTAAAAGGTGAGACCACACATACAAACATCCCCGGAGTCTTTGCCGCAGGTGATGTGGCAGATCCCATCTACCGCCAGGCTATTACTGCCGCTGCCATGGGTTGCAAAGCCGCCCTCGATGTTGAGAAATATCTCACCGAGGAGGGTCTTTAACACTCTGACTTCACTTGCTGATGCTTAATGATGGTATTGTGGCGCTCCGCGCCTTAGAGCCTGAAGATATCGACCTTCTATATCTCTGGGAAAATGATCCCGAGCTATGGAAGGTCGGCATCGCGCATGCCCCCTACTCTCTGCAGCAACTTCATGAATATGTTGCCAACTACGACGCCGATATCTTTTCCGCCAAGCAGTTGCGCCTCATGATCGTTGAACTCGAAAGCGGGACTGCGATCGGTACTTTAGATATCTACGACTTCGACCCACTCAACTCCCGTGCCGGCGTAGGGATATTGATTACAAAGCCCTATCAACAACGAGGTTTTGGTCTACGCGCATTAAAACTCGCCTCTGCCTATTGCCGGTCGAGACTCTCTCTTCATCAGCTCTATTGCATTGTAGGAGAGGATAATCATCCCTCTCGATGCCTTTTTTCAAAAGCGGGCTTTGTGGCTAACGGACGCTTGAAATCGTGGTTAAAATATGGTGGTCGCTTCTCTGACGCCTATTTAATGCAACTTTTTCTTCAACCACACTCGGGCGATTAGCCAACATGAGCAACTATTGTTACTCGCATTTGATTTTTTTGAATTTTGTCAATGGCCTTTGAACAGAAACAAAGACCTGATATGCCATTGAGTTTAAGAGGTGTATGGCGATCAAAGTGTATCAATCAATTACACCTGTGCCACGTCACTTCTCTTATCCGGGTCTTGCATATCAAAGGCAAAGATATCCTCAATCGGATAAAAATTCTATAGATTTAATGGTGGATTGAGTCGGAGAAAAGCGTGCGGTTAAGCAACGACCGCCCGAGAGTGACCTCGTCGGTATACTCTATCTCATTCCCAACTGCCACACCACGAGCAAGTTGGGTGATTTTCACCTTGCTATATGGTGCAAGCTTGCGATAGATGTAGAAATTTGTCGTCTCCCCTTCCATAGTAGCCCCGAGAGCGAGTATAACCTCCGATACTTCCCCCGCAGCAACCCTCTCCACAAGAGAGTCGATGGTCAAACTATCGGGGCCAATTCCATCCATGGGTGAAATCACACCACCAAGCACATGATAGACCCCCTTGAACTGACCGGTGTTTTCAATGCTCATCACATCTTTTACATTCTCCACCACACACACCGTTGAATGATCGCGGCGCATATCGGCACACAACGGACAGATCTCTGTCTCTGAAATATTATGACACAGAGTGCAATATCTGATCCCCTGCCTCATCTTGATAATTGCCTCACCCAATGACACACCGACCCCCTCGTCACATCTGAGGATATGAAGAGCAAGTCGCAGCGCAGTCTTGCGGCCTATGCCGGGGAGGCGGGAGAGCTCGGTGACGGCTCCCTCAAGAAGGGTAGAGGCAAATTCCTGTTGCATCTGTCAAAAATTCCGGGTTATTATAAACTTGAACTTATACGGGAAGAAAACTCCCCTTTGTCACAACAATTTTATTTTTCTTATACAAAGATAGTAAAGAAAGCCCACACCTACTCTATATACTCTTCAAATAAAAGTTAATACCTCAAAAAATTCCTGGCATCACCTTAGCGCCTGTTTACTGAAGGATGAAAAAAATCGCTCCCTCCATTCAAATGGATTCTTCAAAAGTTGAGAATTATCGAAAAGTCAACGGGAGCAACAGGGTGAAATAGTGGCCCAACGGAGCTATGAAATGAATGACGCAATGCGCAATGGAGAAATGAAGAGGGGGAGGATATTTTGATAAATTATAATTAATGTGTAATTTTGCAGTCCGCAAACAATCACTCCATAAAAAATGGAAATAATTCGCACAGTAGCTGAATTAAAAGCCAAGCTCAATAATACACAGGGAAAAAGCGTAGGGCTCGTTCCTACGATGGGAGCTCTCCACGATGGCCACATGTCGCTCATAGAGCGTGCTCGCAAAGAAAACGACATCGTAGTGGTTAGCGTTTTTGTCAATCCTACACAGTTCAACAATCCCACCGACCTTGCCACCTATCCTCGCACAGAGGAGGCCGACACCTCGCTTCTCAAAGATGCCGGTGTAGACATTGCGTTCATCCCTTCGGTAGAGGAGATCTACCCGGAGCCTGACACGAGGGTTTTTGACCTCGGACCTGTTGCTGAAGTGATGGAGGGCGCCATGCGTCCCGGGCATTTCAATGGCGTAGCTCAGATTGTGAGCAAGCTCTTCGCCTTTGTCAACCCTGACAGAGCCTACTTCGGCGAGAAAGATTTCCAGCAGATCGCTGTAATCCGCAAAATGGTTGAGCTCGAAGGCTTTGGCCTTGAGATTGTTGACTGCCCTATAAAACGTGAAGCAGATGGGCTTGCAATGAGTTCACGCAACGTTCGCCTCACAGAGGAGAACAGAAAGAAAGCACCGGCCATCCGAGCCACTCTCCTCCAGAGCCTTGATTGGGCTAAAACCCACAGCGTAGAGGAAACAAAAAAGCTCGTCACCGCCCAACTCAACGCCATCGACGGTATGGAGGTGGAATATTATGAAATAGTCGACGCCGGCACTATGCAACCGATTGCCTCCTGGGAGGATTCAGAATCTCCGGTTGGGTGCATCACAGTCTATTGCGGCGACGTAAGACTCATCGATAATATCAAATATTCACAAGACAAATGACACTCGAACTCCTTAAGTGCAAGATACATCGTGTCACTGTGACTGAGGCTCGCCTCGACTATATAGGCAGTATCACTATCGATAGTAAACTGATGGATGCTGCGGGCATACTCCCCGGCGAACGTGTGTATATCGTCGACAACAACAATGGCGAGCGCTTCGACACCTATGCCATTCCAGGAGAGCCCGGGTCCGGTGTAGTCTGCCTCAACGGAGCTGCTGCCAGAAAGGTGCAGGTAGGCGATGTGGTGATCCTTATGTGCTATGCGCAAATGACACCGGAGGAAGCCAAGACTTTCAAGCCGGTAGTTCTCTTCCCCGACACCAAAACCAATCAGTTGCTCGACTGACACCCCAGGAATAGATAATAATATAAAAAAATCCACAATACTCCAACACAAGTGTTTGAAAATCTAAGCGAAAGACTTGAAAGAAGTTTCAAGATACTCAAAGGTGAAGGCAAAATCACCGAAATAAATGTTGCTGAGACCCTTAAGGATGTGCGGCGCGCGCTCCTTGAGGCCGACGTCAATTTCAAGGTTGCCAAACAGTTTACTGACGATGTCAAGACCAAAGCCCTCGGTATGAATGTGCTCAATGCCATCAAGCCGGGTGAGCTCATGGTGAAGATTGTCCACGACGAGCTCTCACAACTCATGGGTGGTGAGACCGCCACGATCAATCTCTCAGGCAATCCGACAGTGATCCTCATGTCAGGCCTCCAGGGTTCAGGTAAGACAACATTCTCCGGAAAACTTGCCCGTAAATTAAAATCTGAACAGGGAAAGCGTCCTCTGCTCGTGGCTTGCGATGTCTATCGCCCTGCTGCTATCGACCAGCTCAAAGTGCTTGCCAACCAGATTGAGGTGCCTGTCTATTCCGAAGAGGGTAACAAAAATCCCATTGAAATCGCTGAGAATGCCATAAAGTATGCCAAAGCAAATCACCACGATCTCGTCATCATCGACACCGCCGGCCGTCTTGCCGTCGACAAGCAAATGATGGATGAGATTGAGGCGATTAAGAAGGCTATCAAGCCCCAAGAAACTCTCTTTGTGGTTGACTCGATGACCGGTCAGGATGCCGTAAATACCGCCCGGGAGTTCAATGAACGCCTTGATTTCGACGGCGTGGTGCTCACCAAGCTCGATGGTGATACGCGCGGTGGTGCAGCGCTTTCGATCCGCACGGTTGTCACTAAGCCTATCAAGTTTGTTGGTCTCGGTGAAAAGCTCGATGCTATCGACCTCTTCCACCCTGCACGTATGGCCGACCGTATCCTCGGCATGGGCGACATCGTTTCACTTGTGGAACGCGCCCAGAATGCCTACGATGAGAAGCAGGCGCGTGAGCTTCAGAAGAAGATTGCCAAAAACCAGTTTAATTTCAACGATTTCCTTCAGCAGATTCACCAGATCAAAAAGATGGGTAATCTCAAGGATCTCGCCTCCATGATTCCCGGTGTTGGTAAAGCGATAAAGGATATCGATATCGACGACAATGCCTTTAAGGGTATCGAGGCCATAATTAGCTCAATGACCCCTCAGGAGCGCGAACACCCTGAGCTGCTCAATGGCAGCCGCCGCAAGCGCATTGCCAAAGGCTCCGGAACTGACATCCAGGAGGTGAACCGAATGATAAAACAGTTTGACGATGCACGCAAAATGATGAAGGCTGTCTCCGGTATGAAAAACCCGATGGCTCTCATGAAAGGCATCAAAGGAATGAAAGGGATGAAACGATGACACTGATTGATGGAAAAAAGACGGCTGACGATATCAAGCGCGAGATTGCAGCCGAAGTTGAGCAAATGGTCGGCCAAGGTAAGCGCCGTCCCCACCTTGTTGCTATCCTCGTAGGACATGATGGTGGCAGCGAGACCTATGTGGCCAATAAGGTGAAGGCCTGCGAAGTTTGCGGCTTCAAGTCTACACTGATTCGCTATGAAGATGACGTAACCGAACAGACTCTTCTGGATACAATCGAACGACTCAACTCTGACGACGACGTAGATGGCTTCATAGTCCAGCTCCCTCTCCCCGCACATATATCTGAGCAGAAGATCATAGAAGCTATTGACTATCGTAAGGATGTAGATGGTTTCCACCCTGTCAATGTGGGTCGTATGTCTATCGGTCTCCCCTGCTTTGTCTCCGCTACTCCTGCCGGCATTCTCGAATTGCTCAAACGATACGATATTCCCACCAAGGGAGCTCGTTGCGTGGTGCTCGGTCGCAGCAACATCGTGGGCAAACCCGTGGCTAATCTTATGATGCAGAAGGCTTATCCCGGGAATGCCACTGTTACAGTGCTCCACAGTGCCTCCAAAGATATTCCTGAGATTACTTCACAGGCTGATATTATAATTGCCGCTCTTGGCAAACCCGGTTTCGTGACCGCAGATATGGTAAAACCCGGTGCAGTAATTATCGATGTTGGTACAACCCGCGTGCCTGATGCCTCTCGCAAGAGCGGCTTCCGCCTGTGCGGAGATGTGGATTTCGAAAACGTGTCCGGGAAATGCTCTTTCATAACTCCGGTGCCCGGAGGCGTAGGGCCTATGACCATCTGTTCTCTCATGCGCAACACTCTTTTGGCAGCAAAAAAGGAGATTTACAGCTGATCTTCGGCCGGCATAACATTTGAGCCCCGGCTTCGTATAATCTCTACCCACCACCTGCTTGTGTCGGTCTCTCCCCAATAATTGACACCCCTATGAGTTTTCCCGTTGTCATAGCCTGCGCCTGGATGTCGCTTATGTCGCTTCTTGTCCCTACTGATGGCGCGACCATAGTTTTTGCAGGGGATGCCATGCAACATCAGCGGCAGGTTGAGGCTGCCCGTCAACCTGATGGGAGCTATAGCTATGACACTTATTTCACTGACATTCAGCCCTATATTTCCGGTGCTGATTTTGCCGTTGTGAATCTCGAAACTCCTCTCGGAGGGCCTCCCTATAAGGGTTACCCTATGTTCAGCGCTCACGACAACTATCTCTCCTCGATTAAAGATGCAGGATTTGACCTCGTGCTTACTGCCAACAATCATATCCTTGATTGCAGAGATAAAGGGGTCAGACGCACCATCGCCACCCTCGAGTCTAAGGATATGCACTATGTAGGGGTGTATCGCAATGCCGCCCACCGCGATTCGGTACTACCCATGATTCAAGATATCAATGGTTTCAAGGTTGCCTTCCTGAACTACACATACGGCACCAACGGGATCAAAAAGACCTCAGATATTGAGATCGACTATATCGACCGTGCCCGTATGGCTGCTGATGTGAAGAAAGCACGCCAAAATGGGGCTGAGATTGTGGCGGTGTGCATCCATTGGGGCGACGAATACCACCTCCTGCCTAACTCCCACCAGAAGGAACTTGCAAAATTCCTCGACTCTCTTGGGGTTGAACTTATAATAGGTGGTCATCCGCATGTCATCCAGCCTATGGAACTAAAGAGGAGCAACACTACCGGTCGCCCCTACCTCACCGTCTACTCTCTGGGCAACTTCATCTCCAATATGGCCACCAACGATACTCGCGGCGGTGCGATGGTGAGAGTACACCTCGGCCGTGACATCTTCGGGAAGGCCTATGTCGATAAAGCGGACTACAGGCTCGTCTTTACGGAATTGCCTGTAGGCAGGGGTGACAATTTCAAAATCAAGCAGGCCGAAAAGCATGTGCTCCCTGCCACCCTCGACTCTAAACGAAAGATTTTCATCAAAAATGCTGAAGGAATTTTCAATCGTCACAATATCAATGTAGAGCGCGACACTACCGAAATACTCCCCGGTTTCAAACATTTCCCTTAGAGCCTTCCCTATCCTCATAGCGTCTCCATCTGCCTCTTTTTGACTCTACCCGGCTGGAAGAGCTGTCAATTTTGCAGTAGTTTTAACTTTTTTTGTCAGGATTTCAATTTGGCATATCTTTTGCTGAATTGTTATATTGTAGGATGCAATGTTAAGGTCATCCTAAAAAATTGACGAATTAACTAAAACATTATATATTATGCAAAAAGGACAGATTGGAGTAACTACCGAGAATATCTTCCCGGTAATCAAGAAGTTTCTTTATTCAGACAATGAAATATTTCTGCGCGAATTGGTTTCAAACGCTATTGATGCCACTCAGAAATTGCGCACTCTCGCCTCTTTTGGCGACTTCAAAGGCGAGGTTGGTTCCCCCGCTGTTCGTGTCACTATCGACAAGGATGCCGGCACTCTTACCGTAAGCGACCATGGTATTGGCATGACTGCCGACGATATCAATAAATATATCAACCAGATAGCATTCTCAGGGGCCGAAGAGTTTCTCGAAAAGTATAAGGATAATGCCAACTCTATCATTGGCCATTTCGGCCTCGGATTCTACTCCGCCTTCATGGTTGCTAAAAAAGTTGTCATAAAATCACTTAGCTACAAAGAAGGTGCTGAAGCAGTGCAATGGGAGTGCGATGGTAGCCCTGAGTTCGAGATGGGTCCCTGCGATAAGACTGAGCGTGGCACCGATATAATCCTTTATATTGACGACGAAAATAAGGAGTTTCTCGAACAGGCACGCATCGATGCGCTTCTGAAGAAATATTGCCGATTCCTCCCCGTCCCTGTTATCTCAGGGAAAATTCAGGAGTGGAAAGATGGCAAGTATGTCGACACTGATAAGGATAAGGTTATCAATGCCACCGAACCTACCTGGACCAAAAAACCATCAGAACTTACCGATAAGGATTATCTCGAATTCTACCACGAGCTATATCCCGGTCAGGAGGATCCGCTTTTCTGGATTCACCTCAATGTCGACTACCCTTTCACCCTCACAGGCATACTCTTCTTCCCCAAGATTAAGAGCAACCTTGAGATCCGGAAAGACCGTATTCAGCTCTATTGCAATCAGGTGTTTGTCACCGACTCCGTGGAGGGTGTTGTCCCTGAGTTCATGATGCTCCTCCAGGGAGTCATCGACTCTCCCGATATCCCCCTCAATGTTTCCCGTTCTTACCTCCAGAGCGACAGCGCTGTTAAGAAGATCTCAGGCTATATCACCAAGAAGGTTGCCTCTCGTCTTGAAGAGCTCTTCAAGGAAAACCGGCAGGATTTCGAGGCGAAGTGGGACGATATCAAGATCTTTATTGAATATGGAATGCTGACGGATGAAAAGTTCTGCGAGGCTGCCATGAAGTTCACTCTCCTTCGCGACACTGAGGGTAAATATTTCACTCTCGAGGAGTATCACACTCTCATCGAGGCTTCGCAGACCGACAAAGATGGCAATGTGGTCTACATCTATGCCACCGATCCTACAGCTCAATATAATTATATCTACGATGCCAACGAGAAGGGCTATAATGTTCTGCTCATGGATGGACAGCTCGACGGTCATTTCATCTCGCTTCTTGAAAGCAAACTCGAGAAGACCCGTTTTGTCAGAGTAGATTCTGATGTGGCAGACAATCTCATCCCCAAAGATGATAAAAAGGATAGTGGCCTTAGTGCTGAGCAGATTTCGCTCCTCACGCCTCTGTTCAAGAGCGTGATCCCGGCAGTAGATAAGGCTGAATTCCTCATCTCCTTCGAGAGTCTTGACCCGGCAGCAAACCCTGTGCTCATCACTCAAAACGAGTATATGCGCCGTATGAAAGATATGGCTGCTACACAGCCAGGCATGAGTTTCTATGCAGAACTCCCTGACAGCTACAATCTTATTGTCAACACATCGCAACCTGTCATCGTAAAGATTCTTGAAGAGGCTGAGAAAGCTCTCTCCGACAAGCTCTCCCCGCTCAACGCTTCTATCGAAGGCGACAGTAAGCAGATTGAAAGCGTCCGCGCTGAGGTTAAGGATAATAAGCCTACCGATGAGCAAAGCGCTAAGGAGAAGGAGCTCTCTGCCAATATAGAGAAGTCTCGAAAGGAGAAGGAGGAGATAATCCATAGCTACGCCATCGAAAAACCTGTGGTTAAGCAGGTTATCGACCTCGCTCTCCTCGCTAATGGTCTCCTCAAAGGCAAAGATCTCAATAGCTTTATCAAACGTTCAGTCGAAATGCTATAAACTCGATTATCCATAATTTTTTGAGCCTGCCCCCGATAATCCTTGGGGACAGGCTTTTTTTGCCCCCTCGGTTATCCTTTGGATGGCCTTTTTCATTTTTTTGGCAAAGATGATGGCATCTTCGACGGAGGTCTACACCTTATAATATATAATATCTTTTTCGCGCTACGTATCTTTAACAATTCTTTTAAAAGGTGGGCAAGAAATTTTCACATCGGTGGTGCTATCTTTGCAATGTCATCCCAAACTACACTCCTCCGAACTATTTTCTAAATCCCCAAATTGTTCTCACCATGGAAAAGTCGATCATCATCAGCCCCCGCGTAATCGATACTATCAACTCACTCTCGATGGCTGACCGCGCTCCGATCACAAACGCCCTCACCACCGAATTTATCCTTGGCGGAAACCCTGACAATTCTCTCTCACCCAACCAACAGATCATATATGCTGTGATCCGCTTTTATATCACCCATGATTCCGAGCGATTTCACAGCTCTCCTGAAAGAATTACCAGAGTGTCCTGAGCCTCTCCCCCTTCTGAAGCGCTGAGCTGCTCAGCGTAGGAAGGCGGGGCTCGACTCTGATGAGTAACCTGTGAGAGCTGTCACGGCATAGTTGAGCGACTTGTCTGCCACAAGAAGCTCGTTGCCATAGACCACTCTCAGCAGCCACCTTCCGTCTATACCGTCGCCATCAAGGGAGTAAACATCCTCTCGTGGCAGATGGCGTGGAAAAGCGTAGACAGCATATCGCTGTGGATTCATAGACCTCTCAACAGACCCTCTCCCCCCTCTTTTCCATTTCAATATGCCGTTGGTGAGAGTGATATCTGCGGGGCTTTCAGGCAGTTCGTCGGCCACCGCTACACCCGATTCTCTTCTCAGTTCCGGACTTAGGCTTTTACCTATAAAACTCTTTCGGCCAAGCTCGCCCTTGAGTTTGTGAAGATTTTTGGCGGCATAAATTACCACCCCATTGCTCTCGCCGGTGCCCGAGTTGCGGGTTATCTTTATCTGCTCTCCCACCTCCCGGAGCATTGCTGGACTTTCATCCTTTGCCAAAGCTTCAAGGGTTATACTTCCATAGAAGTGACACCCATAGTCGTTTGCCATCCGGCTCCACCATTGGGCGAGAGGGCCAAAGGGGGCTGTGGCATGGGTAGTTGGCCAGTAAATTTGTGGGGAGATGAAGTCGACCGTGCCTTGATAGAGCCATGCGAGGGGCTCGGAGTAGATCTCGGAGTATTGCCAGTCATCAGCTTTTATATCCACACATTCCGCTCCCCACTTCCGGGCTGCATCCTTACTTCGCGCTGTAACCCCCGCCGGCGACACTCCAAACCTCACTTCCGGCCTGGTATCGGCTATCATCGTGTGGACGTCCGCTATCGTCTTGTGGATATTGGCTCTACGCCAATCTCCTATAGTCATCCATGGGGCTTCCCTTTGCCATAACGTATAGTCGCCGGCTTCTGATGTTTCCGGTATGCGGTTGGGGTAGAAATAGTCGTCAAACACCAGTCCGTCTATTTCATATCCCTCTACAAGTTCGCGACAGATATCTACAATGTGTTCTCTGACCGGTTCGAGACCCGGATTGAGCACAGTGTATTTTCCATGTTTGAGCAACCACCCCCGCTGTTTCCACTCGCGATCCCTGGCTGTATTGAAATCTGTCCCGGAACTCCATCTGAATGGATTTATCCAGGCATAACATTCGAGTCCGCGGCGATGGCACTCCTCCACTACAAACGCCAAGGGATCCCACCCGGGTGAAACTCCCCGCTCCCCCGACACGAAGGCTGACCATGGGCTGAGACGCGATGGATAGAGAGCGTCGGCCATCCCTCTCACCTGAAAAAAAACACTCGTGAAGTTCTGGCTCTCGTAGCTGTCAAGCATCTGTCGCATCTGTTGTTTCTGCCTGTCTATCACATCAGGGGTGCAACCTCTCTCTCCGGGCCAATCCAGACACCACACCGTAGCAAGCCATACACCTCTCATCTCCCTCTTAGCGCCCTGAGCCACAGATGCTACCAAGAGAAGGAATGTGAGGAGCACAACAATATGTCTACGGATCTTGATTTTTTCAGCCATTGGAGCCCTTTATTGTTTTTTCCCTTTATTATTCTGCAAATATACGCTATTTTCAGCTTATTTACACCCTCCTTTACTCCTTGAATCCCATTTTTGGAATGATTATTTTGTCGCTCTTCGTTCTTCAAAATACCTTTTGAATCCCTTTCGTGTATGCTTTATGGAGTGAGAGCCACTTATTTGTATCGCGGAATTTCCACAGAAGTTCCAGAGCTAAACCTCAATCTAATCCTGCAGTAAACTTACCGTGAAACCTTAATTG
>CAZUEY010000043.1:0-20033 GCA_964619395.1 uncultured Staphylococcus sp.
TAAAATGAAAAACTTTCCTAACTTTGCAATGCTTAACGTATGCTTGTAGAAAGCAAAAATCAAGCAACGCACAAAACGCAAAGTCAACTTCACAAAGAAAAAGTTAGGTTAAGAATAAGGAATGTCCGTGAGGATCTTCCTTATTTTTTTTGTAGGCAAAAGGGAGGAAAGAACCTGTCCGATAATATGTGTTAACGCTGAAGTAATTTAACGACTGGTGTTGATAAGGATGTTGAAAAGTGTTGATAAGTTTATGATGAAAATTTTCAAATTGGTATTGATTCTTTAAAGCCGGCGAGGGTATATAATAAAGGATGAGGCAGCAAAATAAAAAATTTAAAATCTATTGAAAGGATTTCAATATGGTTTTCAACATTAAAGCGTTGGAATTACGATGAAATCTTATTAACTTTGCAACTTATTAACACAATGTTAATAAACAATATAATTATCTCACTTAAAGCTACTTAAGATGTAGATAAGAGGATAATAACATTTGTTCTTCATTCAATAACTTAAAAAGCAAGGAAAGCAGCGGAAAGTTATTGATGATATTGACATTTATTATTCTTATTGCTTAAGGAATTTGGAGAAGAGATAATTATTTTAAAATTTAAACTAAACATAAAATAAAAATAAATGAATGTCGAAAAAGGCTACGTCGAGGCGCCCATAGAAGAGGGGACAGACCTTGTGGAGGCCATCAGGCAACTTAAGCAGCAGAAGAATGCCGCCATCCTTGCCCACTACTATACTGTAGGGGAGATTCAGGATCTGGCAGATTTCGTGGGCGATTCGCTGGCTCTGGCGCGCATTGCCGAAAATCTTGAGGCTGACATCATCGTGATGTGTGGGGTTCACTTCATGGGTGAGACCGTGAAGATCCTCTGCCCCGGGAAGAAGGTGCTTGTCCCTGACCTCAATGCCGGCTGCTCGTTGGCCGACAGTTGTCCTGCCGAGGAACTTGCCAAGTTTATAGAGGCACATCCTGACCACACGGTGGTGAGCTATGTCAACACCTCAGCGGCAGTTAAGGCTCTGACAGATGTGGTTGTGACCTCCGGAAATGCCCGCGAGGTTATAGACTCTCTTCCGGCCGACGAGAAGATCATCTTCGGGCCTGACCGCAATCTGGGCAACTATATCAATACCCTGACAGGGCGCTCCATGGTGCTCTGGGATGGTGCATGCCATGTGCATGAGAAGTTCTCCCTCGAGAAGATACTTGAGCTTAAGAAGGCGCATCCTGAGGCTGCACTGCTGGTTCATCCGGAGTGTCCGGCTCCTATCCGCATCGTGGCCGACAAGGTAGGGTCGACTGCGGTGTTGCTCAAATGGGCCGAGGAGTCAGAGCGCAATGAATTTATAGTGGCCACTGAGAGTGGCATCCTCCACGAGATGCGTCGCCGCTGCCCGGAGAAGGTGTTTATCCCTGCTCCCCCTGAGGAGGTAGGATGTGCATGCAACGACTGCTCCTACATGAAGCTCAACACCCTCGAGAAGCTCTACAACACCCTGCGCTATGAGCAGCCGGAAGTTGAAGTAGATCCCGCGATCATCGACCGTGCGCGCCGCCCTATAGAGCGAATGCTTGAAATCAAGGTGTGAGGCTTCAGGGCTATAGACTTGCCGGCATTTTTATTGCTATTATTTATATAGAATAATAAAAGAAGAGTAGAGAATAAGGAAATAGAAAAAGAAAATATATAAAAGTAAAAATGGAATACAACCATAAAGATATTGAAAGCCGCTGGCAGAACTACTGGCGCGAGAATAAGATCTACAAGACAGAGATTGACCCTTCGAGACCAAAATACTATGTGCTCGACATGTTTCCTTATCCTTCGGGAGCCGGATTGCATGTGGGTCATCCGCTGGGCTACATAGCCTCCGACATCTACTCCCGCTATAAACGTCTGCGTGGCTTCAATGTGCTCCACCCTATGGGCTACGATGCCTACGGGCTCCCTGCCGAGCAGTATGCCATCCAGACCGGGCAACATCCCGAGAAGACCACGAGCGACAACATAGCCCGCTATCGCAGCCAGCTCGACCGCATAGGTTTCTGCTACGACTGGGACCGCGAGGTGCGCACATGCGACCCTAAATTCTATAAATGGACCCAATGGGCCTTCATGAAGATGGTGGAGAGCTACTATGACACCAAGCTCGACAAAGCGTGCCCCATATCAGAGCTTATAGCCCACTTTGAGAAGGAGGGCACCGCCAATCTTCATGCAGCCTGTTCGCAGGAGCTCAGCTTCACTGCCGACCAATGGAAGGCTATGGATGAGAAGCAGAAGAGCGACACTCTAATGAACTACCGCATTGCCTATCTGGGCAACACGATGGTCAACTGGTGTCCGCAACTCGGCACCGTGCTGGCCAACGATGAGGTGAGCGAGGGACTGTCGATCCGCGGCGGATATCCCGTGGAGCAGAAGCTGATGTATCAGTGGTGTCTGCGAGTATCGGCCTATGCCGAGCGTCTGCTCAAAGGGCTCGAGCAGCTCGACTGGACCGACTCCCTGAAGGAGACACAGCGCAACTGGATAGGGCGTTCAGAGGGTGCGGAGATGCGCTTCAGGATAGCGGGTACGGATAAGGATCTCGAGATCTTCACCACTCGCGCCGACACGGTGTTTGGCGTTACCTTCATGGTGCTCGCCCCGGAGAGTGAATATGTGGAGATAGTCACCACCCCCGGGCAGAAAGCCGAGGTGAATGCCTATATCGACAGCATCAAACACAAGACCGAGCGCGAGCGCATGATAGATAAAAAGGTGTCAGGAGTCTTCACCGGCAGCTATGCTGTCAATCCGCTGACAGGCAAAGAGATTCCTATCTATATCAGCGACTATGTGCTCGCGGGCTACGGCACCGGAGCCATCATGGCCGTCCCGGCCCACGATAGCCGCGACTACGCTTTCGCGCGTCATTTCGACCTCCCTATCATCCCGCTGATAGAGGGGTGTGACGTGTCGGAGCAGAGTTTTGAGGCCAAGAGTGGCAAGATGATGAACAGCTCCAACGCTGACTTCTCGCTCGACGGGATGGAAGTGAAGGATGCCATCGCCGCCACTAAAAAATATATTGAAGAGAAGGGGATAGGAAAGGTGAAGGTCAACTATCGTCTGCGCGACGCCATCTTCAGCCGTCAGCGCTATTGGGGCGAACCCTTCCCGGTCTACTACAAGGATGGTATCCCCCATCTGATGGAGGAGTCAGCCCTGCCGTTGCTGTTGCCCGAGGTGGATAAATATCTCCCTACCGAGACCGGCGAACCACCCTTGGGACGCGCCAAGAACTGGGTGACCCCCGATGGATATCCCATAGAGCTCAACACTATGCCCGGATTTGCAGGCTCCTCGGCCTACTATCTGCGCTATATGGATCCACACAATGAGGAGGCTCTCGTATCGGCCGAAGCTGACAACTATTGGCGCAATGTAGACCTCTACATAGGAGGCACCGAACATGCCACCGGCCATCTGATCTATTCCCGTTTCTGGAATAAATTTCTCTACGACCTTGGCTATGTGGTAGAGGCTGAGCCATTCAAGAAATTGATAAATCAGGGTATGATCCAGGGGCGCACCAACTTCGTCTACCGCATCAAGGACACCAACACCTTTGTGTCGTTAGGGCTGAAGGATCAGTACGACACCACCCCCATCCGCGTTGATGTCAACCGTGTGAGCAACGATATTCTCGACACGGAAGCCTTCCGCGCATGGCGTCCGGAGTTCAAGGATGCAGAGTTTATCCTCGAGGATGGCAAATATGTGTGTGGTTGGGCTGTGGAGAAGATGTCGAAATCGATGTTCAACGTAGTCAACCCCGACGATATAGTGGAGCGTTACGGAGCCGACACCCTTCGCCTCTATGAGATGTTCCTTGGACCTATCGAGCAGAGCAAACCGTGGGACACCAACGGTATAGATGGAGTGAACCGCTTCATAAAGAAGCTCTGGGCTCTCTTCTATAAGGGTGAAACTCTCCTTGTCGACGACACCACCCCCTCAGCTGAAGCGCTCAAAGCCCTCCATAAGCTCATCAAAAAGGTGACAGGCGATATAGAGCACTTCTCCTACAACACTTCGGTGGCAGCCTTCATGATATGTGTCAACGAGCTCACATCGCTCAAATGCCATAGCCGCGAAGTGCTCGAGCCTCTCGTGATACTCCTTGCCCCCTTCGCACCGCATGTGGCAGAGGAGCTGTGGCACAGTGCTTTGGGCCACGACACCACTGTCAACGATGCCCGCTGGCCTGAATGGAACGAGCAGTATCTCAAGGAGAGCAGCATCAACTATGCCGTTTCGTTCAATGGCAAAGCACGCTTCAATATCCAGGTAGCTGCCGGCACTCCTCAGGCTGAGATAGAGCAGATGGCAGTCAACGATCCTGCAGCTGCAAAATGGCTTGAAGGGAAGAGCATCCGCAAGATCATTTTTGTTCCAAACAAGATTGTGAACATTGTGGTAGGCTGAAAAGTGACCTTAAATTATAAATGAAAAACATATTAAGAAGTTATGATTCACAGATTTATTCTCAACGAACTCTCCTATTTCGGCCCCGGGGCCCGCAAGGAGCTTCCTGAAGTAGTAGGCCGCATTGGTGGCAAGAAAGCGCTTGTAGTCACTGATGAAGGACTGATAAAATTTGGAGTTGCGGCCAAAGTGACCGATGTGCTTGACGCAGCTTCGCTCCCCTACGCCATCTTCTCCGATGTGAAGCCCAACCCCACGGTGAGCAACGTTAAAGCCGGTATCGAGGCCTACAAGGCAGCGGGTGCCGACTATATCATAGCCATAGGTGGCGGTTCGTCGATGGATACTGCCAAGGGTATAGGCATAGTGATCAACAACCCTGAATTTGCCGACATAGTGTCGCTCGAAGGGTGTGCCCCCACAAAGCATAAGAGTGTGCCGGTGATAGCTCTACCCACCACTGCCGGTACTGCCGCCGAGACCACTATCAACTATGTGATTATCGACGAGGAGAAGAAGAAAAAGATGGTGTGTGTGGATCCCAACGACATCCCCGCAGTGGCTATCATCGATGCCGAGCTGATGTATTCGCTCCCCAAAAACCTCACCGCAGCCACCGGTCTCGACGCCCTCACCCATGCTATCGAGGGATATATCACCAAGGGTGCATGGGAGATGTCGGATATGTTTGAATTAGAGGCTATCCGCATGATCAATAAATATCTACGCACCGCAGTGTTTGATCCTCAGAACCCTGAAGGACGCAATGGTATGGCTGTGGCACAGTATATAGCCGGCATGGCCTTCTCCAATGTAGGTCTCGGTCTGGTCCACGGTATGGCCCACCCGATGGGGTCGCTCTTCGATGTGCCCCACGGAGTAGCCAACGCCCTGTTGCTCCCCACAATCATGGAATTCAATATGCCCTGCTGCCTCGACAAATATCCCCGCATAGCCGAAGCCATGGGTGTTGACATCAGCGGTATGACCACCGAAGAGGCCGCACAGGCCGCCTGCGATGCCGTCAGAGCGCTCGCAGTGGAGGTAGGGATACCTCAGCACATGAGTGAGCTCGGCATCAAGGAGAGCGATATTGCTGCCCTCTCAGAGCAAGCGCTGAGCGATGTATGCACCCCGGGCAATCCTCGCGATGTAAGCCTTGAGGAGATCGTGGCCCTCTATAAGAGTGTACTTTAAAGCATCCCCCTAAGCCGCCATGGCTGGCCTGATGGCCGGCCATGGTTGGTGTAAAGGGGTGATTTCCACCTCTGCGTCTTCCGCTGTGGCGGGAGTCGTGGATTGAAAATTCGGGATTTATACTTATCTTTGCAAAAATTCTGATGTTATGAAAATAGCCCTGATAGGATATGGCAAGATGGGCCATGCCATAGAGCGCATAGCTCTTGAGCGCGGCCATGAGATAGTGGCAATAGTAGATCTCCACAATATTGACGATATTGATGGAGAAGCCTTTGCATCGGCCGATGCAGCCATTGAATTTACCACTCCGGCCACTGCCCCTGCCAATGTGGTGCGCGCAGCCCGGAGGGGAGTCCCTGTGGTGTGTGGCTCTACCGGCTGGGCTTCGAAGGCCGCTGAGGTGGAGAGAGAAGTGAAGGCTGCCGGAGGTGCGCTGCTCGCTTCGAGCAACTTCTCTATCGGGGTCTACATCTTCAATCTCATCAACAGCAAGTTGGCTCGGCTGATGAGCCATCTGCCCCAATATTCCCCCCGGATGATCGAGACCCACCATGTGCATAAACTCGACCACCCCTCGGGCACCGCTATCACTTTGGCTGAAACTATACTGTCAGAAAATGAGAGAATTGACTCCTGGAGTGATGCCGGAAAAATAAACATCGCCGAGGGTGAGACCCGCCCCGCCGACAGCGAGCTTTTCGAGCGGAGCGGAGTGAAGGCGGCTGCCGGAGAGATGCCGGTGGTGAGCGTCAGAGAGGGGGAAGTGCCCGGGATTCACACTATAGAGTGGGATTCGCCCGTCGACACAATCAGTATCACCCACAGCGCCAAGAGCCGCGACGGGTTTGCCCTGGGGGCTGTCATGGCCGCTGAGTGGCTTGCCGGCAAGAAAGGGATCCATACCATCTCTGACATGATGGAGGATCTGCTCTAAAAAAATCAAAGAAAATTCATTTTGACCTATTAAGTTGAAAAATGGCTGCCAACTATCCACACGACATAACCCCCGGCAATCCGGAGAACGTCACGACTAAAAAATCGGGTTTCGCCGATGATTTCCGCCGCAGGGTCAGCGACACCACCACCACTCGTTGGGTGAGATTTGCCATCGTCTCCCTGATCTTTTTTCTTTGGGTGGCATGGCTGGGCAACTGGTGGGTAGCATTGGTATGGATACTCCTTTTCGATATCTATATCACCGGCTATATCCCCTTCACATGGTGGAAAAAGTCGAAAAATGCCGCTGTGCGCACCCTCATGAGCTGGGTCGACGCGATAGTCTACGCCCTGATCATCGTCTATTTCGTCTTCAGCTTCATAGGTCAGAACTATCAGATCCCCTCCTCCTCGCTTGAAAAATCGCTTTTGGTGGGCGACTATCTATGGGTCAACAAGATGGCCTATGGACCGAGGGTGCCGATGACGCCCCTCCATTTTCCCCTGGTGCAAAACACTCTCCCTATCATCAACACCAAATCCTATATCGAGAATCCTCAATTCAAATACCACCGCCTCAAAGGGTTGGGCAATGTTGAGCGAGGCGACATCGTGGTCTTCAACTTTCCCGCCGGCGACACTGTCTGTGTCAAAGTGCAAAATCCTGACTACTACTCGCTCGTGAAGATGTATGGCCGCCAGACCATCCTCAACAATCCTCAGACCTTCGGCGAGGTAGTCTATCGCCCGGTAGACCGCAGGGAGAACTATGTGAAGCGAGCAGTGGGGCTCCCCGGCGAGAGGCTCAAGATAGTCGACGGGATAGTTCATATCAACGGCAAGCCGATCCCGCAGCCTGAGAATGTGCAGTATAACTACTATTTCCAACTCGCCGACGGCGCCATGGATTCCGAGCGTTGGGAGGAGCTTGGCATTGCCGCCGACGACCGCCACGAAGTGCCTATTACCGAGGCTGATATCCCCGGTCTTCGTACACTCGGCTTCAGTGTGAGGCCTGACGGCACCGTGCCACCCATCTATCTCTCCCCTCTGACCGCTTCGATGGTCAAGGCTCTCGAGGAGGATAAGAGTGTGGCGAAGGTGATGAAAGTGCCCGCACCAAATGAGGAATTTCTCTTCCCCGAAGGGGTGTCGGCCGACTGGACCCGCGCTGACTATGGCGAGATATGGATTCCCGCAAAAGGCTCTAAATTGCGCATGAGCGACCGCGCCTGGCAGATCTATGGCCGCGCTATCCGCGTCTACGAGGGGAATCCTGACGCTGAATATCGCGACGGCAAGCTATATATCAATGGCGTGGCTTCTGACACCTACACCTTCAAGATGGACTACTATTTCATGATGGGCGACAACCGCGACAACTCGCTCGACTCCCGCTATTGGGGGTTTGTGCCTGAGGATCACATCGTGGGGCGTCCTGAGAGGGTGCTCGTCTCCTTCGACAAAGATAAGTCGCTCCTCAATGGCGGCATCCGCTGGAACAGAGTGCTCCGCAACGCAAATCCTGATAAATCAGCCTATTCTACGGAGCATGCAGAGTAGGGGACTGCAGCTTATACTCCCGCCGCTGCTATGTGGGCCTGTGGAGGTCTACCTCCTTGCCCATGCCTGCGGCTCTACAGCCATCGACACCGCTCTGCGCTTTGACAAGCGGCTGAAGGAGACCCACAGGTTTGCCATCGCCGATACACGCGGGCGACTGGAACTGACGGTGCCTATAGTGCATCCTGCGTCCTCCTCCTGCTCCTGGGAGGAAATTGGAGTGTCGACCCACGGTGGATGGTGGGACGTGCATCGTGTGGCCCTTGAAAGCGCCTATGGACGCACCCCCTATTTTGAATTCTATATCGACCGCTTTCTGCCGATGCTCACCGCCGGTGTGGAGCAGCGGTTTCCCGCTGTCACCGACCTCTCCGCGGCCTGGGATAAGGAGATACGCCGGATATTGCTTCTACCCCCCGCAGAGCCCCTGCGGGAGGGGGAGAGCGGCTCTACAATGCGCCTCAATGCGCCATGCCGCACTCTCCGGAGTGATGCAGCAGCCGGCGCAGGCATTACCCTGACCCCCTATTGGCAGGTGAGAAACGCCTCTCTCGGCTTCATCCCGGGGCTTTCGGTGCTCGATCTTATTTTCAACCTCGGCCCCGAAGCCACACTCTATCTCGACTCTATGCTACCCCGCGCAGAGCATTATATCAACCACTCTTTACGCCTTGAATCATGAACGAAAATCATCGTAAACCACTGTCAGTCATAGTGAATGTCTGCAATGAGGCCTGGCATCTGATAAGGTGTGTGGAGAGTGTGATGAAGTCGCGTGACACCGACTTTGAACTGCTGCTGATCTTCAACTCCGAAACCACTCAGGATGCTCTTGAGATTGTCAACGAATATCGCGAACTCGACTCGCGTATCACCCTTCTGCGCAGCGAGGAAAAGAGCCTTGCCGCCATGCTCAACCGAGGGCTCGACCGCTCGTCGGGGAGGTGGGTGACCTTCATTGACCCTCGCGACTATGTGGACTCTTCATTTCTTGGGGAGATGATGGAGGCCACTCGCCGGCCTGAGAGCGGCGAGGAGCCGGAGAATTTGGCTCTCGTGGCCGCTTCCGTAAATTTGGAACTCGGTGCCAGCCATCCAAGCGTTATCACTCTCCTGCGAGGCCCCTCCGCCGAGGGTGGGCCAGTGAGTGTTGATGAGTTTATAGAGGAGGCCGCTCCTCAGGGAGTTGCTATGACTACCGCTAAACTCTTCCGCCGTGACCTCATAGAGCGTGCCTCGCTGCATTTCTCGGAGGAGGCCTCCTCCGGGTGCTCTCTACTCTTCACCCTCGGCTATCTCCGCGCTGCCACTGAGGAACGGGAGAGTGAGGGGCCTGTAAGTGTGGATAGTGCAGATAGAGGAATTGCGCGTGTAGCCACTATTTATACCCTGGGATATCACTATGAACCGTACTTACGTAATAGCATGTGGCAGGGCGACGAACTAATCTATGCCGACGGGCCGCGCAAGGCTATAGAGGTTTGGAAGCGTATCTATGAGCTCTCCGAAGGGTTCAGTTCCCATGAAGTCCGCCTCAAGTTGCAGTCCATGCTGCTCTCCAATCTCTTAGATATTCTGGCTACCGACGCCACCCTCAAAGAGCTGCTGCCTAAAGAGCGTCGCGAGGTCTACGAAATGATCTATCTGCTTGTAGACCCGTCGATTATACGCAACCGGATGCCTTGGTATTTCGATATCTTCGGATCGTTTCATGCGTGGCGCATCTATGATATGATCACTCGCCGTTGACATTCTTTTGCTTGCGAAGGCAAAAATGTGTAAATTTGCAACTTCTAAAAGCATTTAAGCAACAAATTGTTGCTGTTTTTCCATTTAAAATCAATAATCAACTCCATGGCAGCCCTCCCCGAAAAGCGTGTGATAGATCATCTCACTGCCAATCCTGACCATACGGCATTCTCCTTTGAAATCCTCCCCCCTCTCAAGGGCAACAGCATAGCCAAAGTCTATGGCATCATCGACAAACTCCTCGAGTTCGATCCTAAGTATATCAATATCACCTCCCATCGCAGCGAGATGATATTCAAGGAGATGCCCGACGGGAGTTTCCGTCCGCAGAAGATGCGCAAGCGTCCCGGCTCCGTGGCTATTGCCTCGGCGATTCAAAACAAATATGGCATCACGGCGGTGCCCCACATCATCTGCAAAGGTTTCACACGCGAGGAGACCGAGTATGCCCTTATTGACCTGAATTTTCTCGGTGTCCACGACCTGCTGCTGCTACGCGGCGACGCCAAAGGCCCCGAGAAGAGCGACGACCCTTCGAAGGTCAATCTCCACGCCACAGATCTGCAGGCGCAGGTCAACGATTTCAACCGAGGTATCTATGCTGATGGTGAGAGCTTTGAGGCTAATGAGACCCCCTTCAGCTACGGCATGGCCTGCTACCCCGAGAAGCATGAGGAGGCACCCAACATGGAGTCAGATCTGCGATATGCAAAGATGAAGGTCGACGCCGGCGCGGAATATCTTGTGACGCAGATGTTTTTTGACAACGCGAAATATTTTGAGTTTGTGGAGCGTTGTCGCCAGGCAGGTATCACCGTGCCTATCGTCCCGGGCATCAAGCCGATAGTGTTTAAGAACCAACTGACGGTGCTCCCCCGCATCTTCCGCTCAGACATCCCGGAGGATTTAGCCGGCGAGCTGCGCGCCTGCGCTGACGATACCCGGGTCAGAGAAGTTGGCATAGAATGGTGCATAGCCCAATGCCGCGAGCTGATAGCGCGAGGTGTCCCCAGCATCCATTTCTACACCCTCATGGCCTCCGACTCCGTCCGCCGCATCGCCCGGGCAATATATTGATATCCACGGGGCGAAAACCATTCGCCCTGCGGTTGGGAGGATTATCACCGAAATAGTGCGTGGGCGAATGACGGCAATTTATTCGGCAATGTATTGTTAGGTGTATTTTCGTCAATGTAGGGACGCACGGCTCGTGCGTCCGGAGGAGCGAGGATGCCGATGGACCCATTTTTTTGCGGGAAATTTTATCGATTTCGCCATGCAACGAGGTTGTACGGTGGCATATGCGGCAAATTTTCGTTTGCGGAAACATGTGGAAAATTTCCATTGCGGCAATCCGGACGCACGAGCCGTGCGTCCCTACATCGTGGCAACATGCGACAACACGTGGCAACATGCGGCAATTTTCGGCGATGTTGTGCGGTGACATCGTGGAAACAAGCGGCAATATGTGGCAACATGCGGTGACATGCAGCGATTGTTTGCGGCTGTGTTTGCGGGTTTAGCTGCCGTTTTTCATGTCCAACAAAAAATATTGTAAATTATTGAATTACAAAATAATATCTATTTTCGCTGATACATTTGGCGGTTTTTTGCTGATACAGTTGGCGGATTTTTACTGGTACAGTTGGCGATTTTTCGCTGGTACAGTTGGCGGTTTTTCTCTGGTACAGTTGGCGGTTTTTTGCTGATACAGTTGGCGATTTTTTGCTGGTACAGTTGGCGGTTTTTCGCAAAAAGTAGGGACATCGCATTGCGATGTCCCTGCATATTTTGTTTTTAAGAAAATTACCTTACCGCTATTTTGCCGGAGGTGTGTGGGGTGGCGTAGAGGTAGAGGCCGGGGGCGAGGGGGAGATCGGTGAGGGTGGGGTAGGTACCTACTTCCACGCCCTGGAGTGTATAGAGGGTGAATGGACCCGAGGTAGCGTCGCCGGCAACCACGGTGTCGATTCCTGACTCCACATCCCCTTCGAGCTTGATGAGGTCGTACATGATGCCGCCATTCTTGCCGATGCCGCTCATGGTGAGCGAGAGAGTGTTGTGGCCGGCCACGAGAGCAGAAGCGGGAATGTCGGCGGTCACAACGCTATGGCGTCCGGCCTGGGTGGCGCTGCGATAGATTGCAGCATCGTTGTTGGGGAACGACCAGGTGGTCACGGCCGAGGAATTGCTCTTGACAGCCACTTTCGGCTTATTGGTAGCAGCGGCTACCGAGGCAGTAAGCCGCAGACCGGTGGCGGGCACCTGAGGCAGATCGTACTCGATATTCCATGTGCCGTTGTGGCACTGTGCATAGTAGAAATCGGTCATCGGGTCACTCACGCCGGGGGTGAAAGAGAGCGAGGCGGGGACATCATTCCAGAGGCCGTAGGCGCGGGGATGGTGGCTTATGGCCCAGGTGTCGGAGCGGCGATTGTTGGAGCCCATGCTCCACACGAGGTTGCCGAAGCTTTCGGGGGTCCAGTCGATAGTGCCAAGGTCAACGTTGCCGGGAGTCACCTCCACATTGTCGTATTCGAGTTCGGCAGTGATGTCGCCGTCGAGAGCGTAGGCATAGAGGGCATAATTGCCGGGGCGCACATGCATGATTTCAAAATTGCCCTCGGCATCGCTTTCGGCCCAGAAGATATACTCCTTACCCTGGCGGATGATCTCCTCGCCCGGCTTTGCGAGCACAACCTGGATGGAGCCCGGCTGAGAGTGGCCATTGACCTTCACGGTGCCGCTGACAGTAGCGCGATCCAGGGGATAGAGCTCATTCTCAAACCACTGGTAGGGCCACTGGGCCTGCTGTTCGAGCGCTTCGCGGCGGGCATCGGCTATCATCTCCTCCTGCTCGCCTGAGTTGAGATAGATGAAGAAGGGGCCGAAAATCTGGCGCTCTCCGTCGGTGTAGGTCTGTGCGGCACCTCCGAGGTGCTCACCCTGAATCATCTGTATGGTGATTGGCGACTTGCTTGTGGCGTGGACTGTGAGCTCCTGACGCATAGGGCCGCCGTTGAGCCACTCGTAGCTCACGGGGATGTTCCAGACACCATAGCGGGTGTTCATCAGCCCATGGAAAAGGTCGGATGCGATAAACTGTGCCCAGTTATATTTGGTATATATCGAGCCGTCAGGCATCTCGTAGGTGGCATCCTGGATTTGGTGAGAGCTCTCCACCTCGGCCATCTCGCTATTTGAGGGTATCTTCCCCTGCATCTGCTCGTCGACATAGCCATTGAGGAAGGAGGCGGCGAGGCGGGAGCATACGCGAGCTTCCCTGACGGTTACGGACTGCGATTTGGGAGTGCCATTGGCTATGACGTAGGTGTAGACACCGCTGACACCTTTGCGCAGTATCCATCCCTGCTGCCATTGGAGGTCGGCCTTAGTGTTGCTGTAGAGCACCTCTACCATATCCTCTGTTTGCCTTACGATCTCAACCTTGTCGGGGCTCAGCGCAGCATTTGCGTCGGCCGTGTAGTCGAAGTATATACCGTTGGAGCTTAGGAAGTTGACTGATGCAGAGTTGAGGCGCATATAGTTTGCACGGCCGTCGGTGCCGATGCGCAGCTGCAGCAGGTCGTTTTTCAGCGTGGCCGATAGGCCGCTGAGTTTCACAGTTGGAGCCTCCTGAGCCGTGAGCGAGAAGACACTCAGAGCCAGAGAGAAAGCGAGAGATAGAAATTTTTTCATGTGTGTTATAGTATTGTGTTATGTGATAAAGTGGTTACGGATCAACGGGTAGCCGAGGGGGGAGGAAAGGAGTCATCCGCTTCTAATCTGCAAAAATACAAAATATCTTAAGAAAAAATGTGTAATTTTGCATCATTATATCCCAAGCATTTAGAAAAGGCAGAATTTTGGCAATGAAAGTAGCCACCGGAAATACACCGCTGTTGCTGAGGCTCGCCGGGCCGCTGCTCAAATATGGGGTGCCTCTGGCAGTCTCCATAGGGCTGTGCTGGTTGCTCTTCTCGGGCGACGGGATAGACCTTAGCCGGATGTGGCAGACGGTGAAGAGCGAGTGTAACTTCGCGTGGATCCTTGCCAATGTTGCTCTTGGGCTTGCCGCGCAGGTGCTCCGCGCCTTCCGCTGGCGCATCCAGTTGAGGGCTCTGAACATAAGGCCTCGACTTATAGAGCTCGTGCTAAGTATGTTTGGGACCTATTCGGTGAACCTCGTGCTCCCGCGCCTTGGCGAGGTGTGGCGCACGGGCTACATAGCCGCCCGCACGCGCTCACCATTCACTGCCGTGTTTGGCTCCATGGTGGCCGACCGCCTGACCGACACTCTTACGGTGGCTCTCATGCTCGGAGCGCTCTCCATCCCGGCCGGTGCGCGCCTGAGCGAGTATCTCAGCGAGGGTGGCGAGAGCGCCGGCTCCTCGATGATCGAGCTTCTGACCCAACCGGGCATACTCCTCGTTGCCGCGGCTATAGTATTGATATTCATAGCATTGTTTATCCGCTATCCGGAGCATAAAGCCGTCAGGAAGGTGCGCAACCTCGCCGTGGGGCTCTGGAGAGGATTTGCAGTGATAGCCACGATGCCCGGCAAGGGGCGCTGGCTGCTGCTGACGCTCGGGATCTGGGGGTGCTACTACATGTCGTTTTACTGCGCCATGCTCTCCTTCCCGCTGACAGCAGAGGTTGTAGCCACTGATGGCCCATTGGCCGTGGGTGTTATCTTCGTGCTGTCGAGCATCTCTATGGCAGTCCCCTCCAACGGAGGAATCGGTCCGTGGCAATGGGCAGTGATGCTCGGCCTCATGCTCTATGCAGCGCCCATAGCCGGCTTAACCCGCGAATATGCCCTCACCTTTGCCAATCTTGTCATGGGAGTGCAGACTCTCGTACTCATCCTTCAGGGACTCCTCACCTTCGGGTGCATAGCCCTCATAAACCACAAACCCACCACCGGCAATGAAATTTGACGATACAGACGAGGACTATTTCCTCCACGATTTCAGCAAGGATGCCCCTCAGCAGCAGAACGCCCCGCAACAGCCGCAGCAGCCACAGCAGGGCGCCTCACCCTCTTTTGATTTCTCCGACACCCGGGCAACTTCGCCGGCCACGCCCTCAGCGCCCCCACGCAAGCGGCGCCGCGGATGCTTCTACTTCTTTTTAGCCCTCTTCTTTGTGGCTGCGGGCGCTCTCTATGTGCGCTACTGCGTGCCCTACATAGTGGAGTCGACCACCACCGGTTATGTGACCCTCGTGGAGAAGCGCGGCATCATCTTCCACACATTCGAGGGGGAGATGGTCAGCCGGTCGCTCCTCACCGACACAGCCCGCGTCTACACCCGCGACATTTATTTCAGCATCCCCTCCGACTCCCTGGCCTACGAATTGCAGAAATATCAGTCATCGGGCAAGCCCGTGACCATCACCTACAGCCGCTACTACGGCACCCTCCCCTGGCGCGGCGCCTCCAACACGGTCCTGACCTCCTTCCGCCCCGCCACTCCACAAGATCAGTAATATCCCCTCTCCATTAACCACATTCATCCCACCCGCTATGGACTATCGCCTTCTCCCACCCGAAGAATTTCTTGAAGCCACCGTAAGCCTCCCGCTCTCGAAGAGCATGAGCAACCGCGAACTCATCATCGCCGCCCTTACCGAAGGGGCTCCCCTCCCTGAGCCGGTGGCCATCTGCGACGACACGGAGGCTATGATCCGCGCCCTCGAAGCCGTCGATGCCACAGAAATCAACATAGGGGCTGCCGGCACCACGATGCGCTTCCTGACAGCTTATTTCGCTACACGCGAAGGGCGCGAGGTGGTGCTCGACGGGAGCGAGAGGATGCGGCGCCGGCCCATCGGAGTGCTTGTGGAGGCGCTCCGCTCTCTCGGTGCCGACATTGAATATGCCGGCGAGGAGGGTTTTCCTCCGCTCAGGATCCGTGGGCGCCGTCTGAACGGCGGTGAGCTTACCCTCGACTCCTCCGTCAGCTCGCAGTTTATCTCAGCACTGCTGATGATAGCTCCCCTGATGGACCGCGGTCTTACCCTGACCCTGAGGGGGGAGACCGTGTCGCGCCCATATATACGCATGACCCTCAAACTGATGGAAGATGCCGGAGTGGAGAGCGACTGGCGCGACGACACCATCTCGATAGCCCCGCAGCCCTACAGGCTTGGGCTCCCGCAGGTGGAAGGCGACTGGAGCGCTGCCGCAGCATGGTATGAGATTGCGGCCATCTCCGCCGGGGCGGTCAGCATCACCAACCTCTCGGCCGACTCCTGCCAGGGTGACCGCCGGCTCGCCGAGATATTCCGCTCTCTCGGGGTCGACACCGATATGGAGGGGGAAAATGGCGGTTTCGACCTGCTGATATCCCCGGATCAGGATGCCCGCCTGAAGGTGGACTTCACAGACAATCCTGACCTTGCGCAATATGTCACCGTCACATGCGCCATGCTGGGCATACCCTTCTACTTCACAGGCCTTTCCACCCTCCGCATCAAGGAGACAGACCGCATAGAGGCGCTCATCACCGAGCTGGGCAAACTCGGCATCATCCTTGCCACTGACGGTCCCGGAACCCTCTGCTGGGAGGGGCAGCGACGCCCTATCAGTGAGCTCCCCCGCTTCGACACCTATGCCGACCACCGCATGGCCATGTGTCTTGCCCCGGTAAGCATATTCGTGCCCGGTATCATCATCAACGATGTCGAGGTGGTCAGCAAGTCCTATCCCGGATTCTGGGACGCGCTTCGCGAGGCCGGATTCACACTCCTCGATGGCGACGCACCTCTGCCTGACCCCACCGACGAGGTGTGATTTTTTAATCATTTCAGCCTCAAAAAGAGTTTCATTTTCAACCTCCAAAAAGAAAAATCCTCCCACTCATGACCGGAGCACTCATAATACTTGCCGTCACAATCCTGACAGGGGCGATCCTCTATCTCCTCCACCGCTTCGGCCCGGAAGGGGAGAACGCCACCGACGATGCTGCCACCTCCACAAGCCCTGAGCAGGAGGAGCAGTGCTGTGGCCTCCATGCCGTCTGCGAGAAGATCATAGACAGCGCCGAGGGCCCCGTCTACTACGACGACGAGGAGCTCGACCGCTTTGCCGGCCGCGACCCCTCAGGCTACACCGAGGAGGAGATCGAGGAATTTCGCAAAATCCTCTTCACCCTCATCCCTGAAGATGTGTTCCCCTGGGGAGCATCGCTGACGCTGCGCGCCATAGCCCTCCCTACTCCCCTGCGCGACGAGTGGATGATGCTCTGCGAGGACCACTCCGCGGCAACCCTCAAAAAGTAATCCGGCCCTACACTCCAAAATAACCGCTCAGCAGCCCTTCTCTGATCTCTCCCGTGACACAATCTCCTCACCTGACACCCTAAATCTCCTCTCTGACAGACACAATCTCTTAAGAAAACAACCAAAAAGGTGGAATTTTTTGATTACAGCTTCTTCCGCAACGCCATGGCCGGAGTGATACTCCTGAGCATAGCCTCCGCCATCATAGGCACCTATATCGTCACCCGCCGGCTCGTCTCGATATCGGGTGGCGTCACCCATGCCTGTTTCGGCGGCCTCGGGCTCGGCTACTTCCTGGGTGTCAGCCCGGTGGTGATGGCCGCTGTGTTTGCCGTGGCCTCCTCGCTCGGGGTGCAGTGGATGTCGGAGCGCCACCGCGTGCGCGAAGATTCGGCGATCGCCGTTGTGTGGGCCTTAGGAATGGCTCTGGGCACACTCTTCATATTTCTCACCCCCGGCTATGTCCCTGAGCTCAATGCTTTCCTCTTTGGCAATATTCTCACCATCACCCTCGCCGACCTTGCGCTTTTTGCATCATTTACCGGGGTGCTGATCCTCTTCACCCTCTGCTTCTTCCATAAAATAGTGATCTGCGCCTTCGACACCGACTTCGCTACAGTCAAAGGACTCCCGGCGCGCACCATCACCACCATCATGACCGTGATGGTGGCTGTCTGCATCGTGCTTACCATCCGCCTCGTGGGTGTCATGCTTCTCATGTCGATGCTCGCTTTGCCGCAGATGACAGCCGAAACCTTCTGCCACCGCTTCAAGCCCATGATGCTCCTCTCAATAGCCATCTCACTCCTCTGTAGTCTCGGAGGATTGCTGCTGGCCACCGTCATAGAGGTTCCCTGCTCAGCCCTGATAGTGCTCACCATGGCAGCGGTCTATATCCTCGCCCGCCTCGCCGCCCTCCTGAGATAGAACGAAAGCATCGTTCCTTTATCTCACCAATCATAAAAAAATCAGCGTGCTGAAACGATTTTCGGCACGCTGATTTTTTCTATTTTAGGGTGGGGGAGGGGTCAGATTGCGTCGTCCTCCACATTCTCTATCGATTCGGGCTCCTGAGAGTCGGAAGTGGCAGCCTCAAGCTTCTTCATCTGCGAGAAGATGAATGCGGCCGAGAGAACGCAGATGACGATGAGGATGGCCCAGAGCAACCATACATCGATCTTACCCCAGAGAAGCATGGGTATCGACACCAGATAGTTGCCCACGGCAGTCGCTGCAAACCAGCCACCCATCATAGAGCCTTTGAGTTTTGGGGGCGCTACCTTGCTGACAAACGATATCCCCATGGGGGAGAGCAGAAGCTCGGCAAAGGTGAGCAGGAGGTAGGTGGAAATAAGCCAGTTGGGCGATACACTGCCGTTGACCCCTACGAGCGAGAAGGAGCCGATCATGATGACACCATAGGCCACACCTGCCATGATCATACCATAGCCTATCTTGCGCGGAGCTGAGGGTTCTTTCCCTTTCTTGGCAAGCCAGCCGAAGATGGCGAGCGACACGGGGGTGAGAGCAACCACATAGAAGGGATTGAACTGCTGATACTGCTGCGGCTGGATGCCGGTGAGGGGATCAGGAGTGGCATTGTAGAAATAGTAGAGAGCATAGGCCACGAGGGCGAGGAGCACAACTGAGACGATGCGGCCCGTCGCTTCCTTGGTCTGGAAGAGGTTGAAGAGTGCATAGACACCTACGGCCACACTCAGAAGTGCCCATACGTTAAATCCTATGCGGGTCCAGCCGCCGGCGTCGGCCGACGTGCAGGTCTTGGCAAACTCGGTCAGGGTGGCGCCATTCTGGTGGAACACCATCCAGAAGAAGATCACCACTGCAAAGACAAGCATCAGGGCCACCACGCGCTGCTTTACCTGAGAGGGCGAGAGTTCGGGGCCTGCTGAAGCTGTTGCCGCCTGAGCGGTGGCATCCTTCCGGGTAGTGATGTGGGCAAATGTCTTGCGGCCTAAATAGTAGATCAGGAAGCTCACGATGAGCGATGCGCAAGCCACTGAGAAGGCATAGCTGTAGCCCGTGGTGAGCGTAGTGATATAGTTAGTGGCAAAATCCGCCACGCTGCCGCTTATGTCCATACCCCCTTCAGAGGCGAGCTTCACCACCTCTTCGCCATTTGTGGCGCCATCGAGGAAGGCGTTGCAGGCTGCCGGGAGCGAGGCCACGTAGGAGAAGCCTTTGCTCCCCAGAGCATAGTTGCACATGGCCGTGGCGGTCATCGGTGCAAACATAGAGCCCACGTTGATAGCCATGTAGAAGAGAGAGAAGGCCGCATCTCGCTGTCCGGAGTAGCGGGGATCGTTGTAGAGGTCGCCCACCATCACCTGAAGATTTCCCTTGAAGAGGCCGGTGCCCAGCGAGATAAGCAGCAGAGCGCCAATGAGGATCACCAGCGACGATGTTGAGCGGATAGCCGTGGGTATCGACATCACCAGATAGCCGGCAAACATCACAAGGATACCTGTTACCACGCTTTTTGAGAAACTCCATTTGTCGGCAATCCAGCCTCCCACGAGGGGCATGAAATAAACCGTGGCCAGAAAGACCGCGTAAATCTGGCCTGACACCGTGGCGTCAAATCCAAACTTTGCCTGCAGAAAGAGCAGGAAGATGGCCAGCATTGTGTAGTAGCCGAAACGTTCGCCTGTATTGGCGAGCGAGAGGACATAAAGTCCTGCCGGTTGATTCTTAAACATTTATAAAAATTTTTTAATTATTGCTAACAGGCTGTAAAATTATCAAATTCTTCCCAATCAACCAAAAAAATCCGCCCCCAAGCATGTT